>JAZBOO010000053.1:0-9105 GCA_036351155.1 Candidatus Krumholzibacteriia bacterium
TGTTGTGGTACAAGCAATTAGGGTTGGGGCAGTGGGGTGGAGCCCAGTTTTTCTTGATAGTGTTCATGCCCCTCAGGGGCAGGAATCACTCCAGAAACAATTTCCGTGGCACACTCTGATTACTGCGAGCGGCTGCCGGCTTTCTTGGTCGTGGTCTTCTGGGTCGCTATCTTCTTGGTGGCCGCCTTCTTCGTCGTGGCCGCCTTCTTCGTCGTGGTCTTCTTGGTGGGAGAAGCCTTCTTCGTGGTGGCTTTCTTGGTGGTGGCCTTCTTCGCCGGAGCCTTCTTGGCCACGGCCTTCTTGGCGGTCGTCTTCTTGGTGGTGGCCTTCTTGGTCACGGCCTTCTTGGTGGCCACCTTCTTGGTGGCGGGCTTCTTCGCCGGGGCCCGATCCGAAGGTGCCTGATTTCCGGAACCCGAGGCATCGGGCGAAGAAGAATCCTTGGCCGACGCGGTCACCGGCTCGCTCTTGGCCACGGCCTCGACCTTCTTCCCCTCCCGGGGAGTCGCCGCCGCTGCGGCCTCTTTACCATCCCCCTGGTCCCTGGTGCGGCGCTCGTCCTGATCCCCACGAGAACGACGACTCCGCCGCCGCCGTGATGACCGACTGCTCCCGGTCCCGGCCTCATCCTTCTCCTTCTCCTTCTCCTTCTCCTTGTCTTTTTCCTTCTCCGGCGCACTGCCCTCACCAATACCCTGGACCACCCAGGTGCCACCGGCGCGGGCGTCACGTTCCACCAGCAACAGCCCCAGCTGGCGCGCTTCGTCCAGCAGATCCCCGAAGTTGGAGAATCCGAAATTCCGCTCGTTGAAGTCGGGCCGCTTGCGGGTCATGGTGTCCTTGATCAGCGAGGAGTAAAGGACCCCCCGGGACTCCTGCAGCAGGCCCTGGACCGTGGACAGCAGGAAGTCGAAAAGTTCGCGCTTGTCCGACGGGACATTTCCCGCCGATCGGGGAACCTGGCCCATGGCGTTGCGGTAGATGTCGTCGTAGAACATGAACTCATCGCAGTTGTTGATCAGCAGGTGGCTGCTGCTGTTCTTCACGCCGATGCCGATGACCCGCTTGTTGTTCTCCCGCAGCTTGGACACCAGGGGGGAAAAGTCGGAATCACCAGAAACGATCACGAAGGTGTCGATGTGGTCCTTGCTGTAGCAAAGGTCCATGGCATCGACCACCAGCTTGATATCGGCGCTGTTCTTTCCGGAAATGCGGGGCATGGGAATCTCGATGAGCTCGATGGCCGCCTCGTGCAGGGGCGACATGTGCTCCTTGTAATAATGCCAGTCGGCGTAGGCTTTCTTGACGATCACCTTGCCCTTTTCGAGGACCCGCTGGAGGAGAAGCTTGATGTCGAACCGCTGGCGTGCATCGCGGGCACCCAGGGCCACATTGTCGAAATCGATGAAGAGCGCGAGGTTCTGATCCCGGTCCTGGCTCATTTCTGCCTCCTTGCAGTGGCGTATCTCGGGAAATAGCTTGTTATTTGTTTTTCATGTTCCAGAATAATCCATAAACCGTCAATGTACACGACCAATGTTTGGTGCCCCGCCCTCCCGGCCCTGGAGAAAATCATGAACACCGAGCTGACCCCCACCGAACTGCGCCTCCTCATCCAGAGGGTTTTTCAGCCCACGGAACAGGACCGGGGACTGGCCATCATCGCCGACCTGCCCGATTCCCGCCTGGCCGACAATCCCGACTGGAAAAAGCGGCGCCAGCTGGCCGCGGCCTGGTTCCTGACCCTGCGCGGAGAGCAGAAGGCCCTGGGACTGCCGCACCTCACCCTGGCCTGGTACCGCAATGCCGGGGGCAACAACGCCGACCTGCCCGCGGTCTGTTTTCCCGCCGACGGCACCCGGGTACCCGACCACATCGACGAGCTGGAAGGTGCGCCCAGCCAGGACTTTGCCCGGCTCTTTGCCGACCATTCGCTGGTCATGGCTCCCTCCGAGCTTTCGGCCACGGCGCCCCTCAAGGTGGCCACCCGACAGGCCGGCAACGGTCCCGAAGGCTTCCGTGCGGCCACCATGCCCGGCTTCCTGTCCAGCATGGTGCCGGCTCTGCGCATCGATTACGAGCTGGTCAACCGTCGGGTGAACCTGCTGAAACAATGGCTGGATCTGGCCGAGAAAGCCGATTTCCATTTCCAGGTGGGAACCACCGATCACTACCTGCAACTGGACCTCCGGCACCGGGCCGGTCATGCCAGCGGCGGCCTCTTTCCCGCCAATGGAATCGCGGGCAATCTTCCCTCGGGCGAAGCCTATATCGTGCCCTACGAGGGGGAAATCCCCGATGAACCCAGCCTCAGCCAGGGCACCCTTCCGGTGGAAATCGAGGGGGAAGTGGTGGTTTACGAGATCATCGGCAACAAGGCCGTGGCGGTGCTTTCCGAGGGGCCGGTCAGCAACCAGGAAGGCCAGCGTATCGTTGACGAACCCGCCTACGCCAACCTCTCCGAGCTGGGGCTGGGCGTGCTGGGCGATTTCGGTCTGAAGCCCACCGGCAGCATTCTCCTGGACGAGAAGCTGGGCCTGCACATCGCCTTCGGCCGCAGTGACCATTTTGGCGGCACCGTGGGACCGCAGCACTTCTCGGGGCCCGATGCGGTGATCCACCTGGACCGGGTCTACATTCCCGAAACCCAGCCCCAGGTCAGGGTGGTCGCGGTGACGCTCAAGGGACCGGAGATGGACCGCATCATCATCAGTGATGGAGTTTTTCAGGGATTGGATTGACCGCTGTACCTTGGCCAAAAAAAAGGGGGGCCGGGGTCCGTCGGTGAATGACTCTCGCCCTAAGTCATTCTGACGTGTTGACCCCGGCCATGATGTTCTTGCGAGGATCCCCAGGATGAATCCGGGGACGGGAGACTTTTTGATCATCTCCACGCTGACATTCTTACAGCAATTATCGGTTCACCTCTAGCCTTTTTTACAATTTTCTTATCGACCGGTTCCCCATTTACAATCATGGCAAGGACTTTAAATTAAGCTAAAGATCTTCTGTAAAGATTTACTTAGTATAAATCAAACAACTTAAATAAACAAAAGTGTTTTCATCCGGGATATATTTGGCCACGTAAAAAAAGCGAGCATGCTTTTCAAAAAATCCGGGATCGGTCGCCTTGCGCAGCTTTCCCGGAAAGCCCCGAATCATTTTTGCCCCTTCCAGGAGGCTACCTATGGACCACGTGGGGAAGATATTTCGACCACCCAGCGAAGCCGAAAGCCTGTTGCTTCAGGTGACCGTCGGCTGCAGCCACAACGCGTGCACCTACTGCGCCATGTACCAGGACGATGACCAGCGCTTCCGCATCAAACCCTGGGAAGTGGTCGCCCGCGATATCGAGGAGGCGGCCGGCTACGCGGCCCGCGGTTATCCCATCCGGCGGGTTTTTCTGTGCGATGGCGATGCGCTGATCCTGCCCACCGACAAGCTGGCCCGCATCCTGACCACCCTGAAGGAACGCCTACCCACGGTGCGACGGGTGGGCATCTACGGCGATGCCCGTAGCATCCGGCGCAAATCTCCCGCGGAGCTCAAGCTGCTGAACGAGCTGGGCCTGGGCATCGTTTACCACGGGGCCGAAAGCGGCGACGATGACGTGCTGACCGCCGTGCAGAAGGGCTCCACCGCCGCCGAAGCCGTGGAGGCCGCTCAACTTTTGCGGGAGGCGGGCATTCGCCATTCGGTGATGGTCATGCTGGGACTGGGCGGTCAGGTACACTCACAGCGCCACGCCCGAGCCACTGCCGCCATGCTCACGGCCATGGATCCCCCCTTCGTGGGCGCGCTGACCACCACCCTGGTGCCCGGCTCTCCTCTGCACCAGGAAGCGGCCGAGGGGCGCTTCCACCTGCCTGACCCCTGGACCATGCTGGAAGAGCTGCGCATTCTGGTGGGCGAAAGCCAGTTCAGCCGTTGCCGCTTCCACTCCAACCACGCCAGTAACTACCTGCCGTTGAGCCTGAATCTGCCCACGGACCGGGAACGGGCCCTGGCCGGCATCGACCAGGTGCTGAACCGGCGCGACGACGGGGACCTGAAACCCGAGTTCCTGCGCGGGCTGTGACCTTGACAGATGGCCCTGTGGCAGTCGATCATCTGCCCAACAACGTCTTTGAACCAAAAGGAATCGATGCGGCATGACTGATGACTCCTCCCCCGTGCGCCTGCTGATCGTGGATGATGAAGAGGATCTGGTGACTTTCCTGTCCCATCGCCTGCGCAAGCGCGGCCTGGACGTGACCATGGCCCTGAGCGGCGCCGAAGCGGTGTCCGCCGGCAATGAACTGGGATTCGATGTGGCGGTGGTGGACCTTAAAATGCCCGACATGGACGGGATTGCGGTCATCGAGCACCTGAAGGACGCCCAGCCCTTCATGGAAGTGATCATGCTCACCGGCCACGGCAGCCATGACTCCGCCTGGGAGGCCGGTCGCCTGCAGGCTTTCCGGTACCTCATGAAGCCCTACGATTTCGATGAACTGTACGATGTCATCCTGGCGGCTGCCGACCAGCGCCGCCGGAAAATGCAGGCCGAATTCGAGGGCAAACTGCAGGAGCTCATGACCAGCACCACCTCCCCGCGCGACCTGATCGAGCTGAGCGAGCAGCTGCGCCGCGAGTACGAGCAGGATTAGATGGCCCCATCATGACACCAGATCAGAAGCGACGATTGACCACTCCCACCCTGCTCCTCGGCCGAGGTCCCGGTTTTTTTGACCTGGTTCGCACCATGTCACCCCGCGCTCACGGGCTGCGGCTGTCACTTCTCGAGGTGGTCGATCTGTCCCACCACCCGGACCTGGTGTCCTGGGCCAGAAAAAACAACGTCCCCCTGAGAGAAAGCCTGCCCGATTCCGCCGGCCTGGCCGCGTGCCGGCTGGCCATCACGGCCGGCTGCCTGCCCGAGGACCTCAGCGCCTTGCATGCCCTTCTTCCGGACAAGGTGCCCGTGCTGGGGCCCGAGTCGCGGCCGCTGCTGACCGGCCTGCGCAAGCTGATCCAGGAAAACCAGGCCCTGGCCACGGACAGCCGCCGGCTCAAGGAAACCCGCCTGCGGCTGAATCAGTTTGTCGAGACAGCTCCCCTGGCCATCTACATCAAGGACAACAAGCTGCGCTACCGGCGCATGAATCGGCACGCCCTCCACGTGCTGGGCCTCCATGAAGAGGATGTGGTGGGCAAAACCGACCACACCCTGTACCCGGGCCGCAGCGCCCGCTGGCTGCAGAACGTGGAACTGGAAACCCTGCGCACCGGCGAGACCTTGCACGCCAGCGGTGTGTTGCCGGTGCTGGACGCCGAGATGCACGTGCAGGTGACCTTGTTTCCCATCATCGAAAACGGGGTGACCGAGGGGCTGTACGGCCTGGTGGAAGACACCACCGAGCTGTATGAAAGTGAACAGAAGCTGCACGAGGTGGATGAGCAGCTCAACGAAACCCAGAAGTATCTGCGCGAGGTGCTCGAGAACAGCCGGGACATCATTTTCCTGACCGATCCCTCGGGCACCATCCTGTCGTTCAACAGCGGGGCCGAGAAGGCACTGGGCTGGGAACGCGACGAGGTGGTGGGCATGCCGGCAGCCAACCTGTGCGAACTGCCCGGACGCTTCGACGCCATGTTCCAGGAAACCCTGAAAGATGGGCACGCCAGCCGCTACGAGACCGAGTTCCGGGCCAAGGATGGTCACACCATCATCTGCAACACCAGCCTGACCTTGATCGAGGGCCCCGATGGCGCCCCCCTCGAGGTGGTGGGCCTGTGCCGCGACATCACCAACCGCCTCCAGCTGAAGAACGACCTGATCCGGTCCGAACGCCTGGCCGCCGTGGGCCAGATGGCCTCCGGGGTGGCTCACGAGATCAACAATCCCCTGGCGGTCATCGACACCATTGCCGGTCTGGTCGAGGAAACCTTGAGCGATGAAGGCGAGCGCCTGGAACCCGAAACCCGGGAGATCCTGACCCGCGCCATGGCCCGCCTTCACCACCAGGTGAAACGGTGCACGCGGATCACCCACAGCCTGCTGGGTTTCGTGCGCAAGGAACACACGGGAATGGTCATGGTCGACCTGGAAAAGTTGCTGGAAGAGTGTCTCGATGTGGTGGGGACGGAAATCCGGCGGTCAGGCACCCAGATCCGCAAGCTCTACCAGCCCCACATCGCGCCGTTCAAGTCCGACCCCATGCTGTTGCAACAGGTGTTCGTCAACCTGTTCAAGAACGCCCTGGATGCCGTGGGCGAGGTGCCCGACCGCAGCGGCACCCTGGAGATCACCACACACCAGGATGGGGACCGCATCATCATCAGCGTGGAAGACAACGGGGTGGGGATTCCCGAGGAAGATCAGGAGAAGATCTTCAACCTCTTCCACACCACCAAGCCGGCGGGCAAGGGAACGGGGCTGGGACTGTCCATCGTCAACGACATCTTGCACCGGCTGGGCGGCAGCATCCGCGTGGCCAGCGTGCCCGGCAAGTGGACCCGGTTTCTGGTCCAGCTGCCGTTGCAGGCCCCCGAAACCCTGTTGCCCGACCCCACCAGCAAGGAACTTTAGTTCCCCTCCGGATCAACGATCCAGCATCTCCAGGATGAGGGAGGTTTTCTCCTCCATCAGTCCCGCATCGCCCCGGGACTCGACATTCAATCTGATCACCGGCTCGGTGTTGCTCAGGCGCAAATTGAAGCGCCATTCCCCCATGTCCATGGACACACCGTCGGTGTGATCCAGGGAAATGGCATCGGGTGAGAAAAACCGTTCCACCCTGATCAGAGTTCCCGTGGGATCCTGCAGCCGTCGGTTGATTTCCCCGCTGGCCGGGAAAAGGGCCTGCCTTTCCTTGACCATGTCCGACAAGCTGCGGCCGTTGCGGGACATCTCCTGGACAACCAGCAGCCAGGGCAACATGCCGCTGTCGCAGTAGGAAAAATCACGGAAGTAGTGGTGGGCACTCATCTCGCCGCCGTACACCGCGTCCTCTTGCCGCATGCGTTCCTTGATGAAGGCGTGCCCGGTCTTGTTCAGCACCGGGGTGCCTCCGGCGGCATTGACCATGTCCACGGTGTTCCAGACCAGGCGGGGATCGTGGATGATCTTGCCCCCCGGATGATCCTTCAGCAACGCCGTGCCCAGCAGTCCCACCAGGTAGTAGCCCTCGATGAAGGCCCCGGTCTCGTCGAAAAAGAAACACCGATCGAAATCGCCGTCCCAGGCCAGTCCCAGGTCCGCGCCGTGGGCCCGGACCGCATCGGCGGTGGCCCCGCGGTTGTCGGGCAGCAAGGGGTTGGGAATGCCGTTGGGAAAGTTGCCGTCGGGCTCGTCGAAAACCGGGATGATTTCACACGGCAAATGCCTGGCCAGCGCCGCCACGATGGGACCGGCACAGCCGTTGCCGGCATTGGCCACGATCTTCAGGGGCTTGAGGGCCGCCAGGTCGATCTTCCCCAGCAGGTAATCCACGTACTCATCTTGCACGTCCAGGGCGGAAACTTGGCCCGGCGGGGCGTGCGGCGTCAGGTCACATTCGATGGCGCCCTTGCCGATCTCGTTCAGCCCGCTGTCCCCGCTGATGGGTTTGGCCTCATCCCGGACCAGCTTCATCCCATTGTGGTCCATGGGGTTATGGCTGGCAGTGACCATGATCCCGCCATCCAGCTCATGGGCGAAGGTGGTGTAATACACCATCTCCGTGCCGCACAGGCCGATATCCACCACGTCGGCACCGGCATCGGTCAATCCCCGGGCCAGGGCCGTGCACAGCTCGGCGCTGCTCAGTCGGCAATCGCGCCCCACGACCATGCGCCTGGCCCCCAGGTGGCGCACCGTCGACAGCCCGATCCGGTAGGCCAGATCGGCGTCCAGCTCTCCGGGCACCTTGCCTCTGATGTCGTAAGCCTTGAAACAGGCAGGCTTGGTGTAGTCGTCCCGCATCGATCGATCTCCCCATATGTGGTCCCGTGTGTGCAAATGATGATTGCCCCCTTGTTAGCATGAAACCACCAGGACGGCAAGAAAGCTCCTCCCGGAATGGCGGTTGCCCCCCACCCTTTTGTCTGACATATTTCTTCCCCTATCGTCCCGTTGAACACTTAATCACCTTCCCCAGGGGGAAACCCATGAAGAAACTCACGCTGATCGCCGCCGTCGCGATCATGACCTTCCTGTTCTCCGGCTGCATGCAGATGCACATGGACTCGACCATCGAAAAAGATGGGTCCGGTTCCATGTCCATGACCATGTCCCTCAGCAAAGTGCTGACCGAGTCGCTCGACGACCTGAAATCCATGGACATGGGCGAGGACATGGGCGGCGTGGACATGATGATGGACATGGACAAGGATGAACTGCAGAAGCAGGTCAAGGAGTACGGCGTCAAGGTCAAGACCTTCGAAAAGTCCCTGGTGGAAGGCCGCCAGACCGTGAACGTGGTCATGGAATTCAAGGACCTCGAGGGCCTGTCCTACGCCATGCACGCGCTGACCCAGGATGACGGCGGTGGCCTCGGGTTCACCGACAACGGCGACGGCACCTTCACCCTCGAGCCCCACGAGTACGTGTGGCCCGCGGTGGTAGAAGAAGCCGAAGAAGAAGAAGAAGAAATGGCCATGCCCGACATGGACCCCGAGGCCATGGGCAAGCAGATGGAAGTCATGGGCAAGCTCATGAGCTCCATCAGCGAGCTGGACATCAGCATGAAGATCACCGTGCCCGGCGACATCGTCGAGAGCAACGCGCCCAAGGTGGAAGGTCGCACCTCCATCTGGACCATCAACGGTTCGAACATGATGACCGCGGGCGGCGACATGGAGCCCCACATCACCTTCCAGGGCAAGGGCCTGAAGCTGAAGGCGACCAAGTAGCTGCCGCCTTAACCTGGCTGGATGCGGAATGCGGGGGCCTCTGTTATTCTCGGGTGGACGCGTCCCACGCGGACATCGCCCGGAAATGACAGGAGCCCCCGTGACGTTGAAGCAAGCCCTGGCCGCCCTGCAAAAGGCCGGCACCGCGCAGAACCGCAAGATCTACACCAATCACGGCGCTGTCCTGCCCCTGTTCGGCGTCAGCTATGCCGAACTCAATAAACTGAAGAA
>JAZBOO010000054.1:0-2352 GCA_036351155.1 Candidatus Krumholzibacteriia bacterium
ATCAGCAGGTCTGTGACCACCAAGGCACCGGCGTTGATGAAAGGGTTGCGAGGCCGACCGTCCTCGTACTCCAGATGGAGGAGCGAGTTGAAGGACGAGCCCGACGGTTCGCGCCCCACCTTATCCCATAGGCTGGGTCCCATCTCGCGGAGAACCAGGGTCAAGGTGAACAACTTGGAAATGCTCTGGATGGAAAAGGGCGCATGGGCCGTGCCGCACTGATGAACCTGGCCCTGGGCATCGATCAGGGCCATGGCAAAGCCACCCAGCGGCACTGCGCCCAGCTCGGGGATGTAACTGGCCACCTGGCCCTCGGACAGGCTGGGCTGGATAATCTGTTCGATCTCCTGCAAAACGGCAGAGTAGTCAGGCATGGCGGCTCCAGGACTGGGACAGCGGGCGGGGTCACAGGCCAGAAAATGGCACCGAAGGGCCCCCGCCGTCAACTGCCGGCCCGAGGAAAACCAACCTGGAAGGCCGGGTTATCGAACCAGGGCCACCCTTGCCGAAGCAGTCCCCCGCGCCGATTCAAGCCTCAAGAAGTAAACACCCGAAGGCAAGCCCCGGCCCTGCTCATCATTGCCCTGCCAGCCCACCTCATGATTGCCCGCATCGGCGTAACCATCCTGCAAGACACGGACAAGACGTCCCCGCAGATCGAACACCGACAACCGCACCCCGCCCGACTCGCCCACTCGAAAACGAATGGATGTATCGAAGGAGAAAGGATTCAGCACAGCTTTGACCGTAAGGCCCGCAGGGGTGATCAGTGGCGTCACTGCCGAGAGAATTTGCTGCTGGTACATTATGGTGACCAGGTTATCCGATTCCCCACTTTTCCAGGTCTTTCCCGTCAGTATGACCTCTCCTGAAGCGGTGACCGCCACATCGTTGGCTCCCTCGTTGGTGCCCGCGGGCCCGGCCCAGTGCACGGACCAGGCCTCTTCCCCCTGCGGGGTGTACTTGACCGCTGTGAAATCACGATTCTGCGGTGGGAAGGTGGTCAACCCCGCCACATAGGCATTTCCCTGCGCATCCAGGGCCAGCGAGGAAGCCTGGTCGGTAGAGGTCCCCACCCCGTCAAAGGTCCGATGCCAGAGGAGCTGGCCTTGAGCGTCATAGCGCATGGTCTGAAAGTGATATTGCGTGTTTCCGTGGAGTCCGAACCCCGTCACCACCACATTTCCTTCCTGATCTATGGCCATGTCCACCGGTTCCATGGAATCGCAAGGATCCTCGGGAAAAACCGCCAGCCATTGGGCCTCTCCGGTGGCCGCATCAAGCTTGTAGGTGCGCACCTGGAACAACCCGCAAGTGGACTCGGTGTTGCCCACGACCACAGGCTCGTTATCGGGCCCCACCCGGACATCGGCAAACTGGAATACCGAACCGAAGTCCCCGTATTCCTCATGTGTCCATTGATCGTCCCCATCGGCATTGAATTTCACCGTGACGACGGCCGCATCTCCCGCCGGTTCATAGACGATACCCGTGACATAGATTCCGCCTTGACTGTCCACGGCCACCCCGGAAGCCTGATCCGCACCCGAACCCGGACTGTCATGGGTTTGATCCCACAGCAAGGTGCCGTCGCCCGCATACTTGAGCACCAGAAAGTTGTTGTCGGTGGTGCCGCTGATAACCAAGGCCCCCAGGTGGTCCTCCACCAGTTTGGGCAAATAATGCTCGTTGGGGGTTTCCGACAAGGGAAAGGAATTCGACCAGATCAGCTCGCCGGCCGCACTGTAACGCAGGCTGAACAGTGATATCTGAACACCTTCGCGAGCCGTCCCGGCCACAACGACATCACCGTTGGCGGCCACGATCATGGCCGAGGGTTTGTCAAACCCCGCCACACCATGAATTCTGGTCCAAACCAGGTTCCCCTCGTGATCCAGGCGTTGCAGAAGAACGTCATCCAGCTGGCCCGGCGAAGGCTCCAGGGTGGTGCCGACCACGTAGATGGGACCCAGGGGGTCGGCGGCCACCAGAAAACCTTCGTCGTTGAAGTTTCCCGGGCCGTTCCACTCCTGCAACCAGACCTCGGTGGGAGGAGTCTCGGCCAGGACCCCCGAGGTCATCAAGAGGACAAGGAGGCCTACCAAGCGGAACATTGAGCGTTGCATGACAACTCCTGGATCGTGTCAAAGGCGGAAAATTACGTAGAACTACGAGGATTATAACAAAAATTCGGATAATTTTTGACTTGTTTCAACAGATGACATGAGACCCTGGCCTGGACATTCCCCCTGAAGTGGGGTTGATTGGACCTCGGCCATCCCCTCTCCTGAACCACCGGAGCCAGTGAACCCATGGGCCACCTCAGCAAATCCTCGCGTAACCCGCTCAATC
>JAZBOO010000055.1:0-6586 GCA_036351155.1 Candidatus Krumholzibacteriia bacterium
CCACAGATGACTCCCGAGGACAAGACACATGACCCGATGGATACCGCTGTTCCTGGCGGCCATGGCCCTCCCGGCTCAGGCCCAGTTCTCGCCCAACATCGATCCTGAAATCACCGTGCGTCCCACGGCCGCCGAGATCCGGATCGACGGTGTGATCGACCCCGCCGAATGGATCGACGCCGCCGAGGCCGGCAACTTCTCCGAGCACAGCCCCGGCGATCAGGTCCAGCCCCCGGTGGACACCAGGGTTCTGGTGACCTACGACCCCCAGAACCTGTACGTGGCTTTCATCTGCTACGATGACCCGACCGCCATCCGCGCCTCGTTCTGTCAGCGGGACCGGATCTTCAGCGACGACTACGTGATCCTGTGCCTGGACACCTACGGGGACAGCGCCACGGCCTTCGAGATCGCCTGCAACCCGCTGGGCATCCAGGGCGATCTCTACTATTCCGCCACCGGGGGCGAGGACATCAGCTACGACCTGATCTTCGACACCGCCGGGCAGATCAACGACGAGGGATGGGTGGCGGAGTTCGCCATCCCGTTCAGCAGCCTGCGCTTTCCCGACCAGCCGGAGCAGGTGTGGAAGGTGGACTTCTGGCGCAACAGCCCCCGTGACGTGCGCTACCAGATGTCCTGGCCCTACTACGACCGGGACGAATCCTGCTGGCCCTGCAAATGGGGCACCATGTACGGTCTGGAGAACCTGGAGCCCACCTCGGGCCTGGAAATATTGCCCGCCGTGGTCAGCACCCAGGCCGGCCGCCGCACCGAGGACACCCCTTTCGAAAACGGCAAGGTGGTCACCCGTGGCTCTCTCTCGGCCAAGTACGGAATCACCTCCAACATCATCGCCGAGGCCACCGTCCGGCCCGATTTCAGCCAGGTGGAATCCGACGCGGCCCAGATCGACGTGAACAGCAACTTCGCCCTCTTCTACCCGGAGAAGCGCCCCTTCTTCATGGAAGGCAGCGACCTGTTCAGCACCAACTTCAATGCCGTTTACACCCGCAGCATCAACGATCCCACGGTGGCCGGCAAGCTGACCGGGCGCTCGGGCCAGTACAGCTTTGCCCTGCTGTCGGCCCTCGATCGATCCACGGCCATCATCCTGCCCTTCGAGGAACACAGCCGGTTCGTGGAAAACGGGGAAAGCGTGTCCAGCATCTTCCGGGTCAAGAAGGAGCTGGGCGACCAGACCTACGTGGGCCTGGTGGGCACCGATCGGCGCTACAGTGACGGGGGATCCGGCTCGCTGATCGGCCTGGACAGCAAGGTGCGCCTGAACCGGACCTACAGCCTGGAGATGCAGTACCTGCACAGCTTCACCACCGAGCCCGACGATTCCACCCTGACCGTCGACTTCCAGAACGAAACCTTCGACGAGGGCCGCTACACGCGAGGCTTCAATGGCGAGGAGTTCAACGGGCACGCTCTGTATTCCAGCTTCGAGCGCAATGGCCGCAGCTGGTCCTTCGACTTCGACTACTGGGACCGGAACCCCACCTTCCGCGCCGAGAACGGGTTCGAAACGCGCAACAATCAGCGGCGGGGCTCGGTGTATTCCCAGTACATCTTCCGATTCGAGGACAGCACCTGGCTGGATTACATCAACCCCAGCCTGTACCTGGCCCGCAACTGGAACTACCAGGGTCAGCGCAAGGAAGACTCGGCCCAGTTCACCCTGGAATGGCGCCTGCGCAAGTCGCAGATCAGCAGCCACTCGTACTACGAGCTTTTCTCCGAGGTGTTCAACGGGGTGGAGTACGATGATCTGTGGCGGATGCACGTCTGCGCCCGCACCACGCCCAACCAGCGGCTGACCTTCGGCGGCCACTTCAATTACGCCAACACCGTGTTCTATGATGGGGAAGAAATCGGCCGACAGACCGACTACGGGTTCTGGGCCGACATGAAACCCTGGGACCGCCTGCTGTGGTCCGCCAGCTTCAGCCACTCGCACAGCAACGCCCTGGATCGGGACGAGACTTTTTTTGACGGTTTCGTGATGAGGCATCGGGTCGATCTGCAGATTTCTCGCGAGCTGTCGGCCCGGCTGATCCTGCAATACAACGATTTCCGTGAACTGTGGGAAGCCGACCCTCTGGTGACTTACCAGCTGGATCCCTTCTCGATCTTCTACATCGGGTCCACCCGGGACTACAGGCTGTACAACACCGTCAACGATCCGGACAGCAGCTGGCAGCTGGCCCATCGTCAGTACTTCGTGAAATTCCAGTACCTTTTCAAGGTCTGAGTCCCGGCTCAACCGGCGATCACTTCACCATCGGCAATGGTGATCTGGTCGCCGGTTTCGTTCACCAATTCTACTCGACCCTTGAGCACCACACCCTTGCCGAACTTGAAATCTCCCCGCACCACGCACCGTTCACACTCCAGCAGGCTGGGGACGCCCTGGGGGAACCGGGCCTCGAAGTCGTCCACGAACTGATAGTAGGCAGGATCCAGGTCGATGTAGGCCCGAGGCAGACGGCGCGCCGGATTGGCCACCACCCGGAAATCGTCGGTCAGGATGTAGTTGTCCGAACGCACGTCCAGCAGGTCGTTGGTCTTCTTGATGGGGGCAAAACGGGACTTGTCGATGCGAATGGCTCCCGCCCCTGGGAACACCGCAATGGCCGAGCCCATGGCCGTTTCCAGCTGAAAGACCGGAGTGCTTTGCTTGTCGCGAGGGTCCACGGTCTTGGCATTGCAGATCATGGGCAGGCCCAGAATACCTTCGCGTTCGACCAGTGTTTCGTGCAGGGCCGGCAGATTGATCCACAGGTTGTTGGTGTTGAAAAAGCGGTGCCGCGCAATGTCCTGGAAGGTGGCCTCATCCTCGGGCGGACACTGCGCGGACTCGCGCAGAATCAGCTGACCCTCGGCGGTTTGCGCCAGGTGGCCGCCTTTCTTGTCGGCCTCGGTGCGGTCGGCCACTTCCATCATGAAAGGCAGGTGTTCCCGCACGAAGTACCCCAGGATGGTGGGATTCACCACCGCGCCCAGGTTGTCGGCATTGCTGACGAAGGCGTACTTGAACCCCTTGTCCAGCAGGGTGGTGAGCATGCCGCTGGTCACCAGGGCGGTGTAGATGTCTCCATGACCCGGTGGACACCAGGCCAGATCCGGGTCGGCTTCCCACATGGCAGGGCCCAGCCCCTGCTGCGTGATCTTGGGCACCTTGTGCTGCAGGAAATCCAGGGGAATGCCACTTTTCAGGGCCTTGTAACGGTCTAGCATCGCCAGAGAATCGTCGCGGGTGTTGTAGCTGTCCATCAGCACCAAGGGGATGCCGCTGTCCATCGCCTGCCGCGCGATGATGTCCAGAAAAGTCATCCCCTCCTTCACCGGGAGCAGGGACTTGGCCCTGGCCAGACCCATGCTGGTGCCCAGTCCCCCGTTCAGTTTCAAAAGGACGGTGTGGGGCAGTTCGGCGCGGCCGGCATCGGCCAGATCCGCGGGCAAGACGGTGGCATCAGGCAGAGTCTCCACCGGACGGATATCGCTTTCGGGAATGAGACCCTTGGCCCCCGCAGCCAGCTGCTCGTAGTAGTGGGCGAAGGTGCGAATCACGATCTCGGGCAGGCCCTCGGCCTGCATGCGGGCGGCAAAGGGGGCGAATTTGGCGGACGCGGACATGGGATCCTCCAGGGAATCAGGCTCAGCAATAATCATGAGGAAATGATAAGGGAAGGAACGAGAAGGGCCCATCATATTTCAACATGATGGGCCCGAGGCAGGTTCCCTTTTGCGGAAAAGATCAACGCAGCAGAGTGATCCTCTTGTGCAGGACATGACCGTCGGCAATCAGGCGCACCTGGTACACACCACTGGGCAGGGCTTGCCCCTGCAGATCACGGGCTTGCCAGGTCAGGGTCCGGGTCCCACCGGCGTAAGAACCATCCCACACCGTATCGACCAGACGTCCGCGCAGATCGAAGACCTGCAACAGAGCATGATCCACCGCCGGCAGCTCGATACGCAGCTCCACCTGCGGGTTGAAAGGGTTGGGACTGGCGCTCAGGCGCACGTGCTGGATGGCGGGGATTTCTTCCTCATCTTCCCCGGGGTCTTCCAGCGACACGGGAGCTTCATCTTCGCGCAACCAGTGCACCGTGAACTCTTCGCCGTTGGCCGGGTCTCCGTCGCGGTCATAGGTCAGCCCGCGGTAGGTCACCACCGCTTCGGCGGCGTTGGCCAGCATTTCCTCGTAGCTGCCTCCCAGCACCAGAGCCACCTGGTAGCTGAGCGAAGCGCCCGGCGCCAGCTCGGCAAAGGGGCCGCTGGATATCAGGGTCCGGTAGTCCGCCTGCTGGCCCGGCAGGCTGTTGCCGTCCCACTCGTCGCGGCTCAAGAGCTGGTAACGCTCGTCATCGTTGGTGGGATCCCCGCCCTGATCGAATGCTGCGCTGCCGGAGAAACGCTGGAAGCTGCGGATGCCCACCTCGGCAGGCGCCGTCACGCCAGCCGGATCGGTGTTGTGTCCACACAGCACCCAGCCAACGTAGCCCGGCAGAGGGTTCGAGGCCGCGCCATCGTACATGTAGCTCATGTGCACCGGCACCCAGGAACCATCTGGACGGTGGACCAGAGTCGAAGCAAAGCCGGCGTAGTCATCATTGGCGACTGAAGATACACCGCGGGGACCAATGTCATTGTCCGAAAACATTCCCACATAAAGGTCATTGATAGGGGTCACACCCATGTTGGTGATGGTGAAGTCGTAGCCCACGAAATCGTCGGCCACAGAATCGGACCACTGCATGGACTGCTGCACGATCTTCACATTCAATGGGGTATGGTCGGGGTGGTTTTCCATGATGGCCGGCTCGTAGTCCGTGTAGCCACAGACAAAGTGCTGGTCTGCAAGGGCCGCAAAATCCTCGTCCACCAGGCCATCGCCGTCGTCGTCCAGGCCATTGAGAATTTCTTCGTCCTCGAGGCCATCACCGTCGTCATCGGCATTGGCCCAGGGATAGCGCGCCCCGCCTGGAGCCCCGATCAGCGTGCGGTAAATGCTGTCGACCGCCGCCTCGGTGGGCAGGAACTCTGTGGCCCATGCCCCGGTGGAGACCAGGCGTTCGCCCAGAACCGTGCCGCCGACCCACAGGCCGGCCGCCCACAGGTACTCGTCGCCCGAGCCTCCCGGCCACATGGCCGAGGGGGAATCGAAAAACGTGGTGGGCACGCTTGGCGCGCTGCCCAGCATGCCCCAGTTGGTCACATGGTGCCACAGCTCGCCCACGTTGTGGACGTAGCGGCCGTCGACGACCACTTCCTTGTCCGCATTGTCGACCCGGCTCCACGCCATACCTGCCGGCAACAGCAAGGCCAGACTGGCCGTGACCAGCATCAGAATTATTCGCTTGTTCATCTTGGAGGTCTCCCCTTCATGCCCGTACAGGTCATGCCCCTTGGAAGTGTTTGATGATACGGAATAATTGGGCTCAATACAACTGACCCGTCAAAACACCGAGATTCCGGTCAGGGTGGTCAGATGCTCCAGCGCCAGGGTGCCGGTCAGGCTGTTCCCGCTGGCGTCCAGACCGGGCGACCATACCGCGACACTGAACTGGCCGGGCATGACCGCCAGGATACCGCCGCCCACCCCGCTCTTGGCGGGCAAACCCACGCGGTAGGCGAAGTCGCCCACGCTGTCGTAGGTGCCGCAAGTGAGCATCAGGCTGTTGAGGTACTTGGCCCGGTTGGGGCTGATGAAGGAAGTGCTCTCGCCCAGGGGGACGCCCTGGTTCATGAGGAAATATCCGGCCCGGGCCAGGTCCACCACGCTCATTTCCAGGGCGCATTGCCAGAAGTAGGTGGCCAGCACCGCATCGACCGACTGATCCAGGCGCCCGTAGCTCTTCAGGAAATTGGCCAGGGAGGCGTTGCGAAAACCGAACTCCTTCTCGGAGAGAGCCACGGCCGGGTTGACATCCACCATTGGATTGCCGCTCAACCGCCGCATGCAGGACAGGATGGTTTCCCGGGGATCGGGAAACAGGCCCAGCAGCAGATCGGTGACCACCATGGCGCCCGCATTGATGAAGGGATTGCGGGGCCGTCCGTCCTCGTACTCCAGATGGAGAAGCGAGTTGAAGGACGAGCCGGAGGGTTCGCGCCCCACCTTCTCCCAGAGAGCAGGCCCCATCTCACGGAGCACCAGGGCCAAGGTGAAGAGCTTGGAAATACTCTGGATAGAAAAGTGGGCATGGGCCGCCCCGCAACGGTGAACCTGCCCCTGGTCATCGATCAGGGCCATGGCAAAGCCACCCAGGGGCACCGCGCCCAGCTCGGGGATGTAACTGGCCACCTGGCCCTCGGACAGGCTGGGCTGGATAATCTGTTCGATCTCCTGCAAAACGGCGGAGTAGTCAGGCATGGCGGCTCCTGGAAAGGGAGAGCGGATCGAGGCCCAGGCCAGAAAATGGCACCGAATAGCCCTTGCCGTCAACTGCCTGGTCCTGGACATTCCCCCTGAAGTGGGGTTGATTGGACCTCGGCCATCCCCTCTCCTGAACCACCGGAGCCAGTGAACCCATGGGCCACCTCAGCAAATCCTCGCGTAACCCGCTCAATC
>JAZBOO010000056.1:0-2658 GCA_036351155.1 Candidatus Krumholzibacteriia bacterium
ATTTCCAGCACCAGGTCATCGGCCGCCTCGCATCCGGCATCGACCAGGAGCTGCCCGCGGAACGAGAGGGTCAGAGCGACTTCTCCCTGATGGACGAACAAAACACCTTCCTTGTTCATATGACTCAGGAAGAGCAGGAGATCAGCAGGGGCGAATTTGGAGATATCCCCTTGAATCATTAACCGAAGCCTCTCCGGGTAGACCCATATCCGACGTGTGGTCTTCTTGATCGACAAGCGGGCTTTCATCTTGAGTCCAAAAGGGCGCCGGGGCGAGGAACTAATAGTGTACCATCGGCTTACCGATGAACCTGCTTTTGCAGAGTCAATCCTTCCGTTTTCAGGCGGGCGTGTCGGCCGCGGGCCTGGCACACAGAGCACCTGCCCGAGGAGGATTACCAGCGGGAATCATCCCGGCTATTCCTGATCCGGGTGGAAGTGGCTCTGGAGGGGCGGAACGATCTGCCCGCCAAGGTGCCCGACCGGATGCAGGAACTGCGCGAGGCGTTGAGGACAAATCACTGAGTTCAAAAGACAGGAAATTTTGATTTTTTCTTCAATTTTGGCTGCGTACGCAGCCAAAATTAGTCTTCTGGTCAAATTTTCACATCCTACGCCCCCTGGCCTGGGGTTAGCCCCCACCCATCCCCTCCAGCTCCGTGTTGTTCGGATCCAGTTCGCGCGCCACGTTCAGGGCACGGCGGCCCGCTTCCGGCTCGCCATTCTCGAGGCAAATGGCCGCCACCAGAGCCCAGAACTCGCTGTCAGGATAGGGCTCGGTGCCCTGGCCCAGAGTGGCCGCCATGGCCAGCGCCCGGGCGACTGTCCGGAGCTTGCGATCGGCCATCAGCAACTGTTGCGCCTCGGGTCGGGAAAGCCCACCGGGCCACAGGGGGGCCAGGAGTTCCTGGACGGTCGCATACTCCTCGGCCACCAACAGCGCCTGGGCCAGAGCCAGACGTGACTCGTGATCCCCCATGACCTCGTACCGCGCCTGCCTTTCTTTCACCAGTTCCCGGGCTTCCTCGGGAGTCAGATCGGTGAGAATCTCCTGCCCCGCCGTTTCCTCGCTGGGAATGAACCAGAGGTCTTCGACCACCTTGGTCCGCAGCTCCACCGGCGTCATGGCCATCTTCACCGGCTGCTCGGGATCGGTGCGGATCAAGGTGCGCAGATTGGCCACCTGTGTGTTGTCGGGTTCCAGTTTTGCGGCGGTGGCCAGGTGTTCCCGCGCCAGGTCATACTGACCTTTTTGCAGATGCATGATGGCCAGGTTGTACCAGCCGGCCACCGATTCGGGTTCCAGTCGAGTGGCCCGCTCCAGCACGTTGATGGCCTCATCGAAGCGCCCCAGCTGCCCCAGGGCCAGGCCCGAAAGTCGCCACCCGAATCCATCGAGCGGCAGCAGCTGGACATACTCCTCCAACCAGTCCAGGGATTCCTGGAAGGCCTCCTGATCATACTTGATGGTGGCCAGCAGCTGGACCACCTTGGGACTGGTGCTGTCCGCGGCTTTCAGCTCCTGGTGGGCGCGCGTCAGATCGGCCAGGGCCCGGTCCTGCTCACCCAGACGATACCACGCCCGCCCCCGCAAGGCGCGGCACGACGTGGGATGCAACCCACGCCGCTCGCACCGCGTCAAGGCCTCCACCGCCATCCGGGCCAGCCTTTCCTGCTGGACTTCATCGTCCACCATCTCCATGGCCACGATGCGATTGGCCGCATAGGAATACAGGCTGCCGCTCACATAGAAATGCTTGTGGCCCAGGTAGTAGGCCATCCCGGTCCCCTTCTGGTCCAGGATCTGCGAAATGCCGCGCGCGCCCTGCAGGGGAAAGAAAGGAAAGTAGGGACGGTACAGAATGGAAAAGCCGTAGGCCAGCTGCGACTCTCCACGCTCTCCGAAATGCTCCAGCACCTCCCCCTGGTCTCGCCAGTATCGGTAGTTGATGTGCGGAGGAAACTCGGTCAGGTAGTCCCGCTTCGACAGCCGGGACAGGGCCTGCTCCCGGGACTCCTCTTGCATGTAGGTCATCATCCAGACCCAGTTCCTGGCAAATGAGCTGTCAAAGTGCTGGTGGTTCTGCTTGGTCAGGGCCGGCTTGGTGCCGGTGTTGTTGATCTGGGGCAAGCTCCACTCGGGCAGCTTGAGCGCCAGCTGGCGCGCATCGTGGATCTGACCCATGTCCGCCATGAGCAAGGCCTGGAGCAACATGGCCTCCCGGGCTTCGTCGAGGGTGCGCAGGTCATCGGCGGCCATCTGTTTGATGGCCTGCTGGACCTCGTCCAGACCCGCCTGATAAGACCCCAGGTCGCGATGGGTCCAGGCAAGATCCAGCAACATTCTCAGGTGTAATCGTGCCCAGTTTTCTGTTTCCTCCCCCTGCGCCCGAGACGCCTCGAGAGCCCTCAAGCCGTCCACCAGGCTTTCTTCCTGCAACTGGATGTCGCCCACGATGCCAGCAAAGTAGGCCAGATCATACCAGGCCACCGCATAGCCGGGGTCCAGTCCGGTGGCGGTTTTCAGGTGCTGAAGGGCGGGCGTGATGATGCCCATCTCATCGGTCATGGCCTCATCGGCCACGGCATGGATCTGGGTCTGGGTCCAGATCTCCCAGCCTCGGTCGACGATCCGCTTGAGGGCCATGGCTTGGTCGTG
>JAZBOO010000057.1:0-3515 GCA_036351155.1 Candidatus Krumholzibacteriia bacterium
AGTAGTTGCCGGTTTGTGTCAGATTCTGTGAATTTTTCGAAAATCAACATTCATCCCATGACACACTTGTGGTATTCTTGCTGATGGTGCGGTGGGGAGCCCGTGCCCGCTCAACGCTTTATTCGCCCGGACCCCGGTTCGGATTCTCCCCGTTTTCAGTAAACCTCTTGAAACGCTTCAGAAAGGATCCCCTGATGCGCATGAGAACGATTTTTGGCGCCCTGCTGGTGTTGTCCCTGGTGGCAACCTCCGCCCTGGCCGCCACCATCCCCGTTTCGGGTAACACGTCCAGCCTTCAGCTGAACAACGAAGCCCGCGGCAGCCTGGATTTCCACCTGGAAGTCGGGCAGATCCAGACCCAGGACGTGGTCACCGATAATGGTACCTTCACGCGCCTGCTCATCCCGGGATTCCATACGTCCAAGCTGGAGGGCCAGCCCGAGCTGCCCATGATGAACCGGCTGATCGCCATCCCGGTGGGCGCTCAGGCCCAGGTGAGCGTGCGGAACATCAAGACCCGCATGATCAATCTGGCTGACCACGGCATCACCGCTCCGGTGTTCCCGGCCCAGCCCAGCGTCAGCAAGAGTGCCGATCTGAACAACCTGCCCTTCGTCTACGACGCGGCAAGTTACCAGAAGGCCCTGATCCAGCCCGAGCTGGCCAAGGTGGAGTACCAGGGCCGTCTGCGCGCCATGGACTTCGGTCGTCTCGAGCTGTCCCCGGTGACCTACTATCCCGCCACCGGCGAGCTGGAAGTCGTCGAGAGCATGGACGTCAGCGTGTATTTCACCGGCGCCGACAAGGCCCTGGCTGACGACCTGTATCTCAGCACCTACAGCCCCTTCTTCGAGCACCTCTATTCGAGCATTGCCGGAAGCAAGGCCTTCCAGGACGATTACCCCGATCGCGTGGGCGACACCGTCACCTACGTCGTGGTGACGCCCCCGATGTTCGCCAGCCAGATGGCCGAGTTCATCGAGTGGAAAACCGAGCGTGGTTTCAACGTGATCACCGCCGTGACCGGAACCCCCGAAGTGGGCTCCACCGCCGCGGAGATCCAGAACTACCTGCACGGTCTTTACAACAACGCCACTCCGGAAAACCCCGCGCCCAGCTTCGTGCTGTTCGTGGGCGACGTGGCCCAGATGCCTACCTTCACCTTGAACGGTGACGCCACCGATCGCCCGTACTGTGCCGTGGACGCCGACCTGGTGCCCGACATGTACTACGGTCGTTTCAGTGCCACCAACCCCGATGAACTGCAGGCTCAGATCGACAAGACTCTGACCTACGACCAGTTCACCATGGCCGATCCCAGCTACATGGCCAACGTGACCATGATCGCCGGTGTGGACTCGGGCTATGCCCCCAGCCACGGCAACGGCCAGATCAATTACGGCACCGAGCATTACTTCAACGCCTCCCACGGGATTACCAGCAATACCTATCTGTATCCCGCCTCGGACGGCGCCGGCGTGCCCAACGAACTGATCGGGACCTACAACGACGGTGTGGGCTTCGTGAACTACACCGCTCATGGTTCGCAGACCAGCTGGTCGGACCCCAGCCTGACCCAGAGCAACATCAACAGCCTGACCAACGTCGACAAGTACTTCCTGGCCATCGGCAACTGCTGCTTGACCAGCACCTACGATTACGGCGAGTGCTTCGGTGAGACCTTCCTGCGTGCCCCGAACAAGGGTGCCATGGGTTATATCGGCGGCTCCAACTCGACCTACTGGGACGAGGACTACTGGTTCGGCGTCGGCTACCACGCCAGCAGCCAGATCGACGGTTCCGCCCTGCCTTACGAGTCCACCGGGATTGGCGCCTATGACGGCGTGTTCCACGATCACGGTGAAGCCGAGCACCTCCACTACGTCACCAACGACGCCGTGGTGTTCTCCGGCAACCTGGCCGTCATGGAGTCCGGTTCCAGCCGGATCACCTACTACTGGAACATCTACAACCTGCTGGGCGACCCCAGTATTTCCACCTACATGGGTGTGCCCACCGAGAACAACGTCGGTCACATCCCGACCATCTTCATGGGCCAGAGCAGCCTGAACGTGACGGCCGATCCCGGCACGTACGTGGGTCTGACCCAGGACGGCGTCCTGGTCGGTGCGGGCACCGTGGATAGCAGCGGCAACGCGGATATCGAATACACCCAGCTGCTGACTCCTGGTATCCCTGTCAAGATGGTGGCCATGGCCCAGAACAAGGTGCCCTACATGGCCGACATCATGGTCATCGTGCCTGCGACCGTGACCATCGACCCCATGGTCATCGACGTGAACACGACCACCGATGTCACCGTGACCATCATGGACAGCGACGGTGTCGAGCCCCAGGCCGGCATCAACGTCTGGGCCGAAGGCATGGGTTACATGACCGCTCCCGTGGTGACCGACGGCAATGGCCAGGCCACTCTGAGCGTGAACTACGCTTACGGGCCCACCCTGGACATCGTGGGCCAGGATCCGGCCGAGAGCTATCGCCTGTTCACCGAGCAGGTGACGGTCAATGCCCTGGATCTGACTTCGCCTGATCTGACCGTGAGCACGGACATCGGTCTGGACGACGCCTTTGCCCTGAACCTGCCTGGCTACATGCAGGCTTCGGTCGGCGAGGCCGGCGGCATGCTGTATGCCATGTTGCCCGACGGTTCCGTGGAAAGTGGTGCGGGTTACAATCTGACCGTGACCCCTGCCAATCTGGGACAGGTCACCGGCATGATCGCCGTGTCTGGTTACAACCTGTACACCGAGGCCTTCGATGTCATCGAAGCCTACGGCACCCTGTCCGGTAACGTGACCAGTGACGGCAGCCCCATGGCCAATGTCGTGGTCAACGGTCTGGACGAATTCGGCAGCACCGTGTTCACGGCCGTGACCGATGCTGCGGGCAACTACGCCCTGGCCGAAGAAGTCCTGGTGGACACCTACACCATCGTGGTGGATCACTTCGGTTACCTGCACTTCGAGCAGGATTTCTTCCTGGGCTATGGCCCCAACGTGTTCGATTTCACCATCGTGGCCGCGCCCAGCGGCGTGCTGATGGGTACCGTGATCGACTCCGAGACCTACGAGGGTCTGCAGGGAACCGTCAAGGTGTACCGCACCGACACCGGTGAACTCTACACCGAGACCCTGTGCGACGAGACCGGTGCTTTCGTGACCAGCGCCCTGCCGTACTTCGATTACGAAGTGCGCGTGCGCGCCTGGCACCACGTGCCCGAGACTCTGACGCTCACCATCGAGCAGGAAGAGACCATCAAGAACTTCGCCCTCGATCCCACCAACGGCGACCTCCTGTTGATCCAGGATGGCGGCGCGCGGGACAAGGACGCCAAGTTCGGCGGCAAGTACGGTGACGAGATGCTGGCCCAGGCCTACACCGCCGACGGCCAGAAGAGCGCCACCCAGATGAAGAACGACCTGGAAGAGATGGGCTACTTCGTGAGCCTGGTCGACGCGGCCGTGGCCGATCCTTCGACCTTCTGGGACTAC
>JAZBOO010000058.1:0-3381 GCA_036351155.1 Candidatus Krumholzibacteriia bacterium
AGGATCTGGCCTTTGCCGGCGACGCGAAGCTGTGGCTGGACGGCCAGATCGGGTCCGGCACCATGGGCTGGTTCCTGCTGCTGCTGGCCCCTGTGGCTTTGCTCATGGGATGGGCCAACATCATGTACGGCGAGGGAATGATTCGCGGTCGGGGGCCGGGCTGGACCCGCGTGCAGCTGGGTTTCCTGGACCTGGGGCGATTCCTGGCGGGCAGCGCCGTCACCGTGGGCATCGCCCTTTTCCTGGGCTGGATGCTCAACTCGTCGGGCTGGGATCCCCGCGGCTCGGTCCTGGACACCTACGTGCAGCGCAACGCCCTGGTGGTGGGCTTTGCCATGGGATTCGCGGTCATCCCCATCATCTACTCCATCGCCGAAGATGCGCTGAGTGCCGTGCCGGACCATCTGCGCGCCGCTTCTCTGGGCGCGGGGGCCACCCTGTGGCAAACCGCCTTCAAGGTCATCGTACCGCCGGCCATGAGCGGGCTGTTCTCGGCCGGCATGATCGGCCTGGGGCGCGCCGTGGGCGAAACCATGATCGTGCTGATGGCTGCGGGCAACACACCCATCATGGAAATGAACATCTTCAACGGCTTTCGCACACTGTCGGCCAACCTGGCCGTGGAGCTGCCCGAGGCTGTGCAGAACAGCACCCACTACCGCACCCTGTTTTTGGCGGCCCTGACGCTGTTCGTCATGACATTCATTCTCAACACCGTGGCCGAGCTGGTGCGGTTGCACTTCCGGAGAAAGTCGAGCCAGCTGTGATCCAGTTGCGATCGAACACCGCCACCGCACTTCTGGCGCGGGGTGAACCCATGGTCTGGATGGCCGGCGGCGGACTGGTGGTGGCCTTGCTGATGGTGGCCGGGCTGGTGGGCCTGGTGTTCTACCAGGGTGTGACCACCTTCTGGCCCGACAATGTCGTCCGCATCAACACCCGGGACGGCCAGGTCGTGGTGGGCGAGGTGACCCGCAGCGACTCTTACCGGCCCGAGCCTGATCTGGGGTCAAATCTTTCCGGTGCAGCCTATCAGGCCTTCACTCTGGAAATGCAGGCGAACGACGGCTGGCTGGAGCGCCGTCTGGTGCGTACCGGCAACTTCGAGCTGACCAACGAGCACTTCCGGTGGGTGGAGAGCTATCAAATCCCTACCGATGGCGAGAGCCGCCCGGAATGGGAAATCCTGGTGGAACGGATGGCCTGGGGTCGCTTCTACGGCGAACTGCAGGCTTACGTGGTGGATGGCGAGGTGGAGGCCGAGACCCCCGCCGCCGCCTGGGCCCTTTTTGAGGCCAATCACCATGGGGCCGAGGAGAAATCGCCCCACGATCACGCACTGCGTCTGGTGACCAGCGATGGCACCACCAAGGATATCGAGTTGAGCGAAATCGTGCGGGCCTTTCCGGCCAACCGGTTGAGTCTCTGGGGCAAGGTGCGCGTCTATTTTTCGAGGTGGGCCGAATTCCTGACGGCCGAGCCCCGCGAGGCCAACAGCGAAGGTGGCGTGTGGCCGGCCCTGTTCGGCACCGTGGTCATGACCCTGGGCATGACCATCCTGGTGGTCCCCTTCGGTGTGATGGCCGCCCTGTACCTGCGCGAATACGCCCAGGGGGGCCTCATGATCAGCATGGTGCGCATCGCCATCAACAACCTGGCCGGGGTGCCCAGCATCGTGTTCGGGGTGTTCGGGCTGGGCTTCTTCAGTTACATCGTGGGCGGCAGTATCGACGCGATATTCTTCGCCGAAAAATTGCCCAATCCCACCTTCGGGACCGGCGGCATCATGTGGGCCTCGTTGACGCTGGCCCTGCTGACCCTGCCCGTGGTCATCGTGACCACCGAGGAAGCCCTGGCCGCGGTGCCCAACACCATGCGCGAGGGCTCGTATGCCTGCGGCGCGTCCAAGTGGCAGACCATCTGGCGCGTGGTGTTGCCGCGCTCATTGCCGGGCATCATGACCGGTGCCATTCTGGCCATGGCCCGCGGCGCTGGCGAGGTGGCTCCCCTCATGCTGGTGGGTGCCGTGAAGCTGGCGCCCGAGCTGCCGGTGGACGGGGTGTTTCCCTTCATCCATCCCGAGCGCAGCTTCATGCACCTGGGATTCCACATTTTCGATCTCGGTTTCCAGAGCCAGAACTCGGAAGCCGCCAAGCCCATGGTCTTCACCACCACCATGCTGCTGATGGGCATCGTGCTGTTCCTGAATGCAGCGGCCATCTGGTTCCGGTCGCGTTTGACCCGCAAGTACACCGGGAGCAAATTCTAGAATGCCAAGCGCCGCAATGAAACAAGAGGAAAACATGAGCCACGTGGATCGTTTGACGGCCATCGCCGCCGGGGAAATCGTGCCCGCCGAGGTGCATCCCGAACTCCAGAAAGAAGAGAGCATCCTCGACATCGAGGATTTCAACCTCTGGTACGGAGACAAGCAGGCCCTGTTCGACATCAACATGATCTTGCCCAAGGGTAAGGTGACGGCGCTGATCGGTCCCTCGGGTTGCGGGAAGAGCACGCTGCTGCGCTCGGTGAATCGCATGAACGACCTGATCGACACGGTGAACATCACCGGTTCCATGAACCTGGGCGAAGGCAATATCTACGGCAAGAACGTGGATGTGATCGAACTGCGGCGGCGCATGGGCATGGTCTTCCAGAAGTCCAACCCGTTTCCCATGAGCATCATCGACAACGTGACCTATCCGCTGCAGATCAACGGTGAGCGCAACAAGGCGGTGCTGGCCGAGGTGTGTGAGAAAGCTCTGCGTGGCGCGGCCCTGTGGGATGAAGTGAGCGATCGCTTGAATGAAAGTGCTCTGGGCATGTCCGGGGGCCAGCAGCAGCGCCTGTGCATTGCGCGGGCCATCGCGGCCGAACCCGAAGTTTTGCTCATGGATGAGCCCTGCAGCGCGCTGGATCCCATCGCCACGACCCGGGTGGAAGAGCTGATGCTGGAACTGCGGGGGGAATACACGGTGATGATCGTGACCCACAACATGCAGCAGGCCTCGCGGGTCAGCGATTACACGGCGTTCATGTACCTGGGACAGGTGATCGAGTACGGGCCCACGGCCAAGCTGTTCACCAACCCTCACCTGAAGGAAACCGAGGACTACATCACCGGCCGCTTCGGGTGATCGAAAATCAGGCGCCGGTTTCCTGGGGTGAGTCCGAAGTCTCGGCTTCGGGCAAGTAGTTGCGATCGCGGTCGAATTCCTTCTGACGCACCAGACACTCGATGTAGGCGCGCATGCGATACATCTCGTCGTTGGTTAGCCCCTGGCCGATGATGGCCGCCCCGTACACGAACGCGATCAGGCTCAGGCAAAACGGCACCGCCCACAGGCCCCAGGGCGCTTCCTTGACCGTCATCTGGGCCAG
>JAZBOO010000059.1:0-14205 GCA_036351155.1 Candidatus Krumholzibacteriia bacterium
ACGCCCGGGCGCAGCCCGTAGCAGGCCCATGCTGTCCAGGCGATCGCGGGCCGCATCGGCCAGGGTTTCGGCCGAGTCCACCAGGGCCACCTCCGGTCCCATGAACGCCCCGATGTCATCTTTCAGCAAGGGATAGTGTGTACAACCAAGGATCAGCGTGTCCACCCCCGCGTCCCGCAATGGCGCCAGGTAGTCGTCCACGGCCAGGGTCATGATAGGCTGGCCCATCTTGTCCTCCTCGACCAGAGGCACGAAAAGCGGGCATTCCCGGGCCACGATCTGCTTGTCACTCAGCCCTCCCTGGCGCAAGCCTTCCTGGTACCTTCCCGAACGGATGGTGCCCGAGGTGCCGATGACCCCCACCGAACCGCCGCGGGTGGCCGCCAGAGCCGCCCGGACACCGGGGTTGATCACGCCCAGCACGGGCACCGGCAAGGTCTTGCGCAGGTGCTCCAGGGCAAAGGCGCTGGCGGTGTTGCAGGCCACCACCACCATCTTGACGCCAAGCTTGACCAGCAGCCCTGCGTCCTGGCTGGCAAACGAGCGGACGGTGCGCTCCCCCTTGGTGCCGTAGGGCACCCGGGCGGTGTCGCCGAAGTAGATCAGATCCTCGCACGGGAGGCGATGGTGCAGGGCCCGCAACACCGTGAGCCCGCCCAGCCCCGAGTCAAAGACCCCGATCGGTCGGCCACGGTCCGGCTTGTCCTGAACCGCGCCCACCTACAACCACCTCCGGGGATCGAAGACCCGGTCCATGGTCAGGTGTCCGGCCAGGGTTTCCACCTGCGCGCCTCCCACCAGGATGGTGCAGCGCCGGGTGTCGGGGTAATTCAGGGCCACGGTGCGCAAAATGGTGGTCAACGTGGCCACCTCGGCCGTGCTGCCACCCGGGTGGCCGGTGACCAGCTCTTCACTGAAATCCAGGACCACCGACTGGTCATCACGGTTGAAAAAAGCGCCGGTGGCCAGCGTACCTTGAGGGAAAGGATTGACCGCCCCGCTGATGGCCGGCCCTGCACACAGCCCCTGCATGATGCCCAGCAGATCCTCGTCCTGGCGGTTCCGGCTGATGATCCGTCGTTCCTCGGTCACGTAACCCGACGCATCCCACTCAGGGAATACCAGCACCACGGCACGGTCCCCGGCCAACGCCGAGGGCGGCACCAGTTCGGGATCCGTCAAAAGGAAATCGTCCTGCCCGGTCAAGCTGGCCGAGTACCATTGCCACCCGAACCAGCCGACAGCCGCCAGCACACACAGAAACACAGCCCAGCCCAGCCAGCGAAAGCTCCCACCCCTGCCACTTCTGGGAGGCCGGCCATGGGGACGCCCGGAGCGCCGGCCCGCCGGCTTTTCCACTTCGCGTCGATGCGCATGTTCCGGCCGCTTGTCGCCCAGGGAATCCTGCGGACTGAGGACCTTGTCCACCAGCTCATCCTCGGGCCGATGCTGGTCAGTCACGATCCACCTCCACGGGCGCTGTGGCGGCCATCTGCGCGCTGTACTCCATCACGGCCTGACCCAGAGCCTGGGCCAGTCGCCGCTGGTAGGTGCGGTCACCCAGGCGACGTTCCTCGTCATCGTGGGTCAGGAAGCCCATCTCGATCAAGACCGCCGGCATGTAGGCGCCAACCAGGACCCGGAACCCGGCCTGCCTGACACCGCGGTCCAGCAGATCCAGGTCCCGCGTGACTCCCTGCTGAATCACCTCGGCCAGCTGGCTGCTGCTGCTGATGAACTGATTTTGAACCAGCTCCCAGACGATGAATTCCACGTCACTGGGTCCCTGGTCGGCGTTGTTCTCGGCAGATTCCACGCTCTTGGCCCAGTCGCTCTTGGCCGGCGAGAGGAAAAAGGTTTCGAACCCGTGAGCCCCGTCGTTGAACCAGCTGTTGCAGTGCAGGGAAATGAAGAGGTCGCCCTGGGCGCCGTTGGCCACCTCGGCGCGCCCGGCCAGATCCAGGTAGCTGTCCTCGTCGCGGGTCAGCACCACCTGCAGATCGCTTTCCCGCTCCAGGTAACGCTTCAGCTCGCGGGCCACACCCAGATTCACATCCTTTTCCAGGATGCCCCGGTGTCCCACGGCACCCACGTCATGGCCGCCATGGCCGGGGTCGATCACCACGGTGCGCACATGGATTTCCCGGGTCATGTCCACAGGGCCATCGTCAATGTTCACGTTCTGATGTCCCCGGGGCACGGGCGAGGGCAAGGCCGACACCTGTTCCTCTTCCAGGACCAGCACGATGTCCCGGCCGTCATCGGCCGTGTAGGTGCGATAGCGGCCCACCAGGTCATCCACCCGCACAGTGACGATCGCGTGATCCCCATACTGCCTGGTGCGGGCACTGCGCAGCAGACCGCGCCTGGTCGAGGTCCCCACCCGGTTGACATCGGCCTGGGCCCCGTAAATTTTCAGTTCGATGACCCCGGGCTCAGGACTGCTGGCCCGGAATCCCAGGGCTTCCCGGCACTGCACGTGCAAAGCCGTGGAGCGCCCCAGCTGTTCCACCCGCAATCCGGTCACGTTGAACTCGGTGCTGCCCAGGTCCAGGCGCACGGCCACCGGATCCCAGACCACCCGCTCGTTGATCCGCGGCCCGATCACCTTTTCCAGCAGATAAACCGGCAGCCAGAGCTCGCCCTCGTGATCCAGCACCGGAACCGGCAACAGGATTTCTTCCTGGCCGGTCTGGACCAGACGATTGTTGCCGTTGAGAGTGAAGGACGAGACGCCCACCTTCAGTTCCAGCTTGCGTGTGTTGGGCTGCCAGAAGCGACTGGCCTTGAGCAAGCCCCCCACCGTGGCCGAGGGCAGGTACAGTTCCTGGGAGCCGGTCAGCAGATAACGGCCCTCCACGCTCCGGGTCTCGCCCGTGGTGGCCAGCTTCACCGCCACCTGAACCACGGGAGCGGCGACATCGATCCGGGTCAAGGCCAGGGGATCCAGGTAAGTGTCCGATTCCACCGCCGGGGGTGTCTGTCCCGAAGCGAAACTGGCGCCCAGCAGGATCAGGAGGACCAGCAGGCCCGCGCAAGGTGTCCGTGGTGTCTTCAGTGCCATTTCCCGTTTGCTCCCTCCGGGTCCCATGGGTCAGTCCCGCCTTCCCAGTTCCTTGGCCATGCGGCGATCGACATCCTTCTTGGCCTTGGAGTCACGCTTGTCATGCAGCTTCTTGCCGCGCCCCAGCCCCAGTTCCAGCTTCACCAGACCATGCTTGAAATAGATCTTCAAGGGCACCAGGGTCAAACCCTGCTCCTCCAGCTTGGGCCGGATCTTCCGGATTTCCCGCCGGGTCAACAGGAGTTTCCGGCGGCGAAAGGGATCGTGGTTCTCGCGATTGCCCATCTCGTAGGGACCGATGTGCATCTTCGCGACCCAGGCCTCGCCTTCCCTGATCTCCCCGTAGGAATCGCCCAGGTTCACCCGACCGTTGCGCAGAGCCTTGACCTCGGTCCCCAGCAGCACCATGCCCGCTTCCCAGCTGTCCAGGATTTCATACTCGTGGAATGCCCGCTTGTTCTTGGCAATGATCTTGATGCCCTCTGGGGGGGATTTGCGCGCCATGATCGGGGAACTGCTCTTTTCCGGGACGATTTCAGGTCAAATGATTTCGAGCCTTACGGCAAACCGAGAATATACCCTTCCTGCGCCCTCCTGCAAATGACGCATTTGGGCCGAAGGTTCCCTCGATTTGGCCCGGAACACTTTCCCCAAAAAAACGTACCTCCGGGTTGACACGGCCAGAATGGCAAGCTAGATTAGCCGCCCGTTGCAGCGGAACCCGTTGTGACGACTGTTTTCGGTCCCGTGCCCAGGTGGCGGAATTGGTAGACGCGCTACGTTCAGGTCGTAGTGGGGGTAACCTCGTGGGAGTTCGAGTCTCCCCCTGGGCACCACGGTCCGAAACAGACAACACGGAGAGCCTCCCCTGGTGGGAGGTTTTTTGTTGCCCCACCCCCACTTGGGCCTCTCCCGGCACGATATCTGCTGAAAACCCTCCAAACACCCGTTTCTTCTTGCTTCAGGATCGTCCCCCGGTGCCGATCCAAGAGCAGGAACGATAAGTTCTGATTGATTTTGGCTGCTTTCAACTTTGATGTCACGCCCCGGAGGCTCACATGCGCTGGATCGATATCATCCTGCCTGCACCAGGAATGCACCAGGAACTGGACACCTTGCTGGACCAAGCCCGGACCACCTGGCAGGGCCTGGCTGAATTCCAGTCCCGCGATGGGCTGGACAACGTCTCGGTGGTCCGTCATCTGGGTCTGGTGGGGGAAACCCTGTTCAAGGCGGTCACCGCCTGGGACGAACAGGCTTTTTCCCCCGGCATCGACCGTGCCGGATCGCTGGTTCCCGATCTTGCGGATGCCGAACACGATCAGCTCGTGGGTTTTCACCTCGTGATAGGTCCAGAGCGCGATTACTTGCCCTGGAATTGCCTGCACAACGGCCTGGAATTTCTGCTGGTCAACCACCCCATCGTCACTTCCGCACGGCCCTCGGCCATTCCCACCGGCGCGGAAACCCGCCCCTGGATGCAGCGTTTCCTGCGCGCCGGATTCCTGGTGGACGATCTGGGCGAAACCACACTGAGCGGCACTCTGGACCAGCTGCGGCCCGCCGGCCTGGCCAGCCCCGAATTCCTTTTCGTCCCCGGCCACACCAGCGACAAGATCCGCCGCATGATTTTCCGTGAAGGCGAGGCCATCGAAGCGGCGGTCAAGGGCACCACCCTGGCCCGCCCCCTGGCCCGCTTCCACATCCCCACCACCCCCATCACCCCCGGCGAGCTCAGTGGAATGAGCCTGGCCTACCAGGCCCTGCACTTTGCCGGCCCGGTGAGCCATCCCGCGGCCCAGGAAGAGCTGGAACAGCCCGACTGGATGGACACCCTGGTCGAAGACATGTCCGGCGCCAGGGAGCGCGCACTCGAAGATGCCATGGGCATCGAGGGGGAAGTCCTGGGCGTGGATCCCATCACCTCGCTGCTGGACGATGTGGAGCAAAGGTTCGAACAAACTCAGCTGGCGGGCGGTTATGATTCCCCAGGTCAGGTGAGGTCAGCTGGATCCAACAGCGGCACTTCTCGGTCGGGAGGCAGCTCGGGTTCTCCCTGGCTGCTGCCGGATGGCCCCATAGAACCCGAAAAATTGGGCCAAGGCGGGGGCATTCCGCCGCTGGTCTATTCCAACAGCTACCAGGCCATGCCTCAGCTGGGCCAGCGATTCCTGGCAGCCGGAGCCTCCACGTTCATCGGCCCGGTCATTCCGCTGTTCAGCCGGCCAGCTCGTATGTTTTCGGCCTATTGCTATGAAGCCCTGGGCGATGGCTGGTGTGCCGGCGCCGCCCTGTGGCGCGCCTCGCGCAGCTGCCGGCAAGAGCTGGGCAAGGAGCATCCGGCCTGGCTCAGCTATGCCGCCCACGGCTACGGCAGCCTGGCGTTGCAGTACCTGTAGCGCTCAGCTCTCGTCCTCGGTAAATCGGCCCATCAAATCCAGGATTTCCTGGTGGATGTGCCCATTGCTGACCACCAGATCCGGATCCTCATGGCCGTAGGGCCGGCCCAGGTGGTCCGTCACCTTCCCTCCGGCTTCCTGCACCAGCAACAATCCCGCCGCCACATCCCACAGGTGAATGGCGTTCACGAAGGATCCGATCAGCGCATCGTGTCCCCCACACGCCACCCAGGCCAGTTCCAGGGCAATGGCCCCGGTGCGCCGACATTTCAATGGGGCCAGGGCCATGGCCTGCAGCAGGGCCGGATCCCGCACCATCCGCCCACCTTTCTTGAACTGCGTGGACACCAGGGCCTCGCTCAGCGGGGCCCGGGAGCTGACCGACATGGTTTGCCCATTCAGCCGCGCCCCCTCATGCAAGGTGGCGGCAAAGACATCGCCGGTGGCCGGTTGAACAATGCACGCCGCCAGGATTTCCCCTTCACACAGCACCGCCATGCTCGTGCAGTAGCCGGGCAAGCCCAGGGCGAAATTCAGAGTGCCATCGATGGGATCGAGCTGCCAGACGCGCCGCCCGTCCACCTCCTCGGAGTGGCTACCCAGTTCTTCCCCCACCACCAGATCGTCCGGATAGCGCGCGGCAATGTGCCGGCGCCACAGCGTTTCGATGGCCCGATCGGCCTCGGTGACCGCCTCCCGGCCATGCTTGAAGGCGACCTCACCGGTGTTCCGGTAGTAAGAGCGGGCCAGATCGGCCCCCTCGAGGGACCAGTCGATCATTTCCTGTTCAAGGTTGGACACCATCATGCTCCGTGGGGTTGAAGGAGGGAAAGGCCCGGGCCAGCAGGCGATCCAGCGCCAGGTCCACGTGGCGCATGATGGCCGCGATTTCTTCGGGCGTCACCTTGTTCTGATGGATCCCGGCCACCACCGCGCAGTGCGCCCCCGAAGCCCGGGCCACCCGCCGGGCACACCGGAGCGCCAGTGGGCCCTCCTTGTGGGGGGGAATGACCGCCAGCTCCTCATGTGAGGGAGAAGCCAGAGCCGCAGCTCCGGCATGAACCTCACCTCCGTGGACCAGCAACACGAAATCTCGCCCCATGCTCAGAAGGTCCAGCTGGACCAGGGTGCGCTCCTGACCCACCATTTCCCGGAATAGAAGAGTTCCCGGAACCGGAGACTCCGTCGACTCGGCCGGTAATTTCCGGTGGTTTTCCATTTTCATGCAACCTCCCGCAGGTTCCAGGCGTCTACCAGATGAGGGATTGATGATTCCTGGCTACCTGGTGGCTCGCGACTTGGCGGCCATGGTACAACAGATCCGCCACGAATACAGCCAGGTCCCGGATTCCTGCACATTGGCGTTCCTCACTGCAATGCATCCAATAAAGGGTGCCTTGCCCCCGGATGCAGGTTATACTTTTGGCAAAACAGTGGTTACAAATTAACAGGAACTTTTCGACAGGGATGGGTTATGCGAACCCATCCCGCGACTTCACCCGACCACCGCCTGGGCTTGCAGGTCGTGCTGGTCAAGGAAATCGGAGCACCATGCCGTCCGAACGGCTGACCCCGAGCCCTCTCTCGGGCCTCCTCAGGTTGCTCTTATCACGCGAAACACACCAGGCCATCGGTGTGATTGCTGTGCTGTCCGCATTGTTCTGCGGTTTCGACGCCACGCGATCCCGCCCCAGCGACGGCACCGTCTGGCTGCTGGGCCGCCCCAGCCTGGAAGTTCTGGACACCATCACCCGGACCGAAGGCGACCCCACTCCCCTGCGCAAGGGCGACATCATTCTGGGTATTGCCAGCACCCTGGTCACCAGTCCCCAGACAGCGGCCCAGATTCTCCGCAAGCAGGAGGTGGGGACCGAAGTTCTTTACCTGGTCAAGCGCGATGGCAAGGAAACGCCCTTGCTGGTGCCGCTGACCAGCACGCGGGTGAACCTGCAGGACTACCTGCTCAATGTGGGTCTGGCGCTGGTTTACCTCCTGATCGGGGTCTGGGTGTACAGCCGGGCTGCCAACTCTGTATCCAGCAGCCTTTTCTACTTTCTGTGCCTGCTGTTCATGCTGTACTTTCTGACGAACCTGAATCAGGTCAGCTACTATCTGGGGGCCATCATCACCCAGAATATCGGGGCCTTCGCCCGGTTCATGCTGCCGGCGGTTTTCCTGCACTTTTTCCTGATCTTTCCCACGCCCAAGGCCGCCCTGCGGCGGCATCCGTTCCTCGCGCCGGTCATCTATGTGTTGCCGCTCATGTTCTTCATGCGCTTCACCCTGGACCAGTTCATCGGCGCCGAGGGGGCCAAGATCGGGCCCATCAGCTGGATGGTGCTGGGCCTGTACTACCTGGGCGGACTCTGGGCGTTGCTGCACGGGTACTTCAGCTATCGCGATCCCATCATGCGTCAGCGGGTGCGCATCCTGACCTTCGGCACGCTCGCTGCGGTGGCCCCCTTCCTGATCTTCAAGATCGGCATGGAGGAGCTCGGCTTCCACGGCGACCTGGCTCGCTTCGGGGTGGTTCCCCTGGTGGCCATCCCCATTTCCTTCGGCTACTGCGTGGCCCGCTACCAGGTCATGCAAATCGATATTCTGCTGAAAAAGAGCCTGTCCTATGCCCTGATCACCGGCCTGATCTGGGTCGGCTATCTGGGGGGCGCCTGGTGGCTGGGCAACAAGACGCTCAGCCTGTTCACCGGCAGCAGTCCCATTGTCTGGGCCGGCATCACCCTGGGCGTGGCCACCGTTCTGTGGCCCATCCGCTCACGGCTGCAGCGCGAGCTGGACCATCGCTTCTATCATGCTCGGGACAACATGACCTCGCTGATCGAGGAGTTCAGCAAGGACATTCCCCGCCTGATCCAGCGCACCCAGCTGCTCGACAGCGTGGGCAAGCGCCTTTGCCAGGCTCTTTACCTGCCCAACATGTCGTTCTATCTGAGTGGCCATGAGGGCCAGGATACCAGTTTCAAACTGGCCGGGTTTGCCATGGGGGCCGCCGCCCACGAACACACTCCCGCCGGACATGCTCACGGGGACGCCACCATCGTTTCGCTCAACCAGCACAGCTATCCCGAGGTCATGATTCTGCCGGCTCTCTCGCCCTCCCTTGCACGTCATGGCGAACCGTTCTGGGTCGATGCCGACGAGGCACGCCAGCTGGAAGGTCGGCAGGCCATCACCCGCGAGCAAGCACAGCTGAAGGCGCGGTTCCGGGAGCAGGCCCTGCTGGTCGAGAGCGGAATCCAGCTCCTGGTGCCCATGATCACCCATGGCCGGCTGGTGGGACTGATGGCCCTGCCCCACCGTCGCGGTGAGGACGATTACCAGATTCACGAGTTGCAACTGCTGACCATCGTGGCCGGACAGGTGGCCCTGCAGGCCGAGAACTCGCGACTGCTCCAGGAGGAAGTGGCCAAGCAGAAGCTGGAAGAGGAAATGACCCTGGCACGGCAGATCCAGTCCCGCCTGCTCCCCCGTGCCATTCCCCGGTATTCCGGCGTGGAGATCGAGGCCGTGAACATCAGCAGCAAGCAGGTCTCGGGCGACTACTACGACATCATCGAGCGCCAGGACGGTAAGCTCGGCCTGGTCATCGCCGATGTCAGCGGCAAGGGCATGCCGGCCAGTATCCTGGCTTCCAACATCCAGGCGGCCCTGCGCGCGCAATGCGACACCTGTGATTCCCCCGGGCTGGTGCTGGAGCGTATCAATCGCCAGATCCACGCCAGCACCGATCCCCAGCACTTCGCCACCCTTTTCCTGGCCATATTTGATCCCGTGGAGCGGACCCTGTTATACAGCTCGGGGGGACACAATCCACCGGTCATCGTCCGCCAGGATGGGTCGGTCGAGCTGCTGGAAAGTGGCGGCTTGCCCCTGGGAGCTTTCGATTTCGGAACTTATGACGAGGGCACCGTGAAGCTGAACGACGGTGATCTGGCGTTCTTTTACACCGATGGCTTGACCGAAACCAAGGGCCCGGACGGGGACGAAGACTTTGGCGAGGAGCGGCTCAACACCCTGCTTTGCACCGAGCGTGAGCGCACCGTGGACGAGATCTTCCAGTCCATCCAGGAGCAGTTGCACCAGTTCAGCCGGCGTTTGGATGCCGACGATGACATCACCATGCTCGGCCTGAAGATCACCTCGGTGGAAGAGGTTGCCCTGGCCGAGTCCGGAGGAAAATAAAAAATTACGGAAAATGCAACCCTGAGGGGTCTTTTGCCGTAGAAAACCCGAAGCGCGCGATTCCCAGGCGACCAAACCGAGCGGAATCGGCGGAATCCGTTTACCTGGAGGAAGAGCAGTGAAGGTCATTTTTTCGGTACTGGTTCTGGCCCTGATCGGGTTTGCTGCGGTGTTCCTGTACACCAACCAGACCGGTGGCTCACCGGTTTCAGAAAGTGCCCAGGCCGTCTCCCTGTGCGAGGAAGGATCAGCCGATCTCAATGCTTTCCGCCTGAATGATGCCCGAGACAAGCTGCTTGCCTCCCTGGAACTGGACCCCGATCTGGCCGAGGCCTCCATTTCCCTGGCCTACACCTATGCCCGGCTGGGCCGGGAACCCGAATTCAAGTCGACCCTGGCCCGGGCCGACAGCCTGGTCGCCAATATTTCCGATCCCGATCGCCGCATGATGGCCCAGCTGCGCCTGGCCGACGCCTCCGATTCGCGTTTCTATTCCATCCGCGACTCGCTGGTCGATCGTCTGAAGAAGGAAAAGCCCAAGAACGTCCATGTGCTGGTGGCCTTGACCAAGCGCGCCAAGACTCCCGAGGAGCAGGAAAAAGCCTGGCAGAAGGTCATGGACGCCGATCCCAACTACGCCGTGACCTACAACATGCTGGGCTACCTGGAGCTGCACCGGGCCAACTATGACAAGGCCATCGAGCACATGCAAAAGTATGCCTTCCTGGCCCCTGATCTGGCCAACCCCCACGACTCACTGGGCGACGTGTACTTTGCCACCGGACGCTACGAGGAGGCCGAGGAAGAGTACGTCACCTCCGTGACCATGCAGCCCGACTTCTACGTTTCGTTGATCAACCTGGGCAGGACCTATCTGGCGCGTGGGCAAATGGACAAAGGTGAAGATATCCTGGAAAAAGTGCGGGCCGAGGTCCGCGGATCCAAGCTGGAGCAGCAAGTCGACCAGGAAATCCTCATGACCATGGTGACCTACGATGTCGACAATGCTCTCGACGAGGTGTCCGCTCGGTTCATCACCGAACATCCGGACAACGGCAACGCCGCCTTTTTCCGGGCCATGCGCCTGGCCTACAAGGGTCAGATGAACGAAAGCCAGGCCGTGATGGATTCGGCCTTGACCGTTTGGCGGCTGAGTGACCCGTACAAGAATTATGAGGAATTCCGGAAGAATGTAGATCGCTCCGGGAAGCGCTACGAGGCCTTGCTGGCCGACCTGGCCGACGCCCCGGCCACCCGGGTGCGGCACTGGGGTGGACTGGTGGCCATGAGCTCGGACGTGGTCATTCACGACCAGTGGTATGACCGCTGGCGGCTGGGCCAGGCCCTCCTGGACAACAACCAGCCTCAGCTGGCCCTGGAGCAGATCGCACCCGTCTTGAATGTCAACCCGCGGCTGATCAACCCCTTGATCCTGGCGGTGGAATCCTATCTGGCCCTGCGCCAGCCGGAACCGGCCCGTCAATCCCTGGAGCAGGCCAAGCGAGCTCTCGCCTGGGCCGACAGCGATTTTCCTCCGGTGGCCCGGGCCAAGGAACTGGAAAAGAAGGTGGCGGAACTGGAAGGCAGCAGCTGACCTCACTGCAGTTTTTTTGAAGCCCCCGGTCAAGATGACCGGGGGCTTTTTTTGTCGGGCCGTCCCGAAGGTCTAGACTTCCTGGAAAAAGTAGGGCCGCAGACACTGCACGATCTTGTCGTAGGTTTCCGGATACAGGCCCCACACCGTAGCCGCCACGCTGCTGAGCAGGCTGTTGCCATCCTGGGGGGTGAAGCAGAAACCGGTGACCTGCCGGCCGTCCTCGGATACGTGCAGGCCGTCGGTGGGAATCACGGACTGGTTGAGAATCCGCCCGTTGAATCCGTGATCCCGCCCAAAGGAGAAGATCCCGTTGGCCGTGTGCTTGTGGGTGATGGCGATGCGGTCGTCATCGATCACGCGCCCCATGAGCTCTTCCTGAGTCACCGGTTTGTTGATCTTCATGTGGTACTGGATCACATGCATCAGCTGGGTGTTGACCTTCATGGCCGAACTGAACAGGTTCAGGTCGTATTCCTCGCCCTTGGTGCGGTAAAGATGCCAGGCATCCCGGGCATGGTGAGTGCCGAAGCGACCATCGGTGTGCTGGCCCAGCATGGGGCTGGGCATGAATCCGGTGTCCTGGCTGATGTCGTTGGAACGACGAATACAGACAAACCGCCCTTCCACCAGATTTTCCGGGCCCTCATCCCACACGCCGAAGGTCTTGATCAAGGTGGACAGGTTATGGGTGTTGCAGCTGACCACTTGCAGGTACTTATCCTCACCGGGCTTCAGCACCTCGTCATTGATGCCCCGCGCATACTGCTTGCCAAACCCGAACTGACTGCCCTGGGCAATGAACAGGTTGGTGCTCTCCTCGTACTTGCTGTACCACTGCTCCTTCATGGCGTTGCCGCTGGGCGTGCAGTCGACCACCACCAGACAGCCTTCGAGGGCCTCGTCCGTCTCGAAATCCACCTTCAGACCCAGTTTTTCGAACATGGGAATGCGGTCGCTGTCGGTGCACAACCTGGCTCCGCGACGCAGCAGGTTCTGCACCTTGGAACGGTCGGTCAACAGGGGCGTCCGTTTGTGGAAGATCACCTCATCGATCCCCAGCTGGGCCTTGAAGTGACAGAGCAGACCGATCAGCGGTTCGCCGATGGTCCCGGTTCCCACCACGAGCACATTCTTGGTTCCGAGCATTGACCTCTCCTTCGATGGGTCTTGATGGTGAAAAAAATCAAGCCTCGGGAAGCGCCCACCGCTCGTGCGGCAGCACTTCCACCGGTCTGGCAAAAAACTTGTCCGAGGGGTAGCTCAGGAAGTTACTCACCCGGCTGGTGTAAATACAAGCAAATTCCAGAACCTGACGCCCGAAACGACTGGCCGCCCTCCCTTCGCGAAACACCGATTGCCAGTGGCGATTGAAGACACCCTTCAGGGTGCGTTGCAGGTTGGCCCGCCGCCCCAGCTGGGCGGAAATTCGGGCCTCCAGGTCGGCCATATCCGCCGCCGGCATCTTCCCCAGCGCCTTGTGGTGATCTCGGGCCATGACCAGACCCTCCAGCTCGTCCTCCACCTCGGCCAGCTCCTGCCAGGTGCCGCGCAAGGGCAACAGGGCGGAGACCTCTTCCTCCACCTCGGGCACGATCATGGCTGTGCGCCACCCCACACTTCGCTTGCTGCGCAGGATGTCGCCGTAGGTGTGATCGCCGAAGTACAGGATCTCATCGCCCCCCACGCCCAGCCGCTTTTCCAGGAAGAACGAGTCTCCTCCCACGAAACACCGGTCGTGCAAGTTGGGCATCAGAGGCAACTCGTTTCGCGGCACCGGAACCCCGTCTTCACCCTTCAGGAAAAACCCGGGTTTGCGGGCAAAACAGACCACCAGATCGAACAGAGCGACCCACGATCCCGGAGCACCACCCACCAGGTGGTTCATGACCGCCGCGGTGTAGTCGGCTTCGGAATTGGTCAGCAGGAACAGCTTCTTGCCCGTTTCCCGGAACTTCTCCAGGGTGGGCACCAGGTTGGGATCCAGCAGAAAGTACCTGTCCAGGTCAGCCATGATGCGGGACTTGAGGGACCCGTCCGCATGAAGGGTATCCACGGCGCGCCGGATGTCATCGTAAATGGTGATGTTTTCCAGGTGATCCAGCTGGTGGCCCTGGCTTTTCAGCTCGATCAAGCCGGAATAGATGCAGCCCTCGGGCAGATCGAAAAGCGTATCGAAAACCCGGTAGCGCTTGGATCCCAGACGCACTCCTCCGCGTGGATACCGCTCCCGAAGCTGGTCTTTTTCCAGAAAATGCAGGCCGTGACGGGCCCGGGTCACGTGCTGGTAGGCATCCACCTTCAGCAGATTGCCCAGGCGCTTGTCCACGATCAGTCCCCGAACCGTGGCGTCGGCATCCCACACGATGTCCCGGGTGGCCTCGGGATAGCCGTACTTCTCGACCAGCCGCTCCAGGGCCAGATCGAAACAGAGCTTGTTGAAGTTGGGCGTGTTGTACACCGCCAGGGTGTGGTCCATGTCGAAGCCGATGGCATCGAGGGAGTTCATGCGGAGATTGCGATTGGTGAAAATGCGTCGCTGGGGCGACACCTCTCCATCGGGATCATCGGAGGCCGACCAGGCGGGTCCAGACGAAGCATGCATTGAGGAGTCCTTGATTGGCGCCGGCGTTCAACCGTTCAGCTGCAGCGCGGGTTCACGGCCCTGGCTCCCGGCGTTCCCCGCCAGGACTTCGGGGTGCTCCGGGAAATGGTCCGAGGCTCGGTGCCACCAGCTGGCGGCATTGTCCTTGAAATCCATCTCCAGCATGAGGTCGCATCCCCGTAGCCAGGCCCGGTGGTTCCATGGGCTCTCGGTCACCGTGCGCAGGTAGAGCTTGAGGGCTCGCTTGCGGTCGCCGGCAAATCGAGAGCACTCGGCCATGCCAAGCCAGCCGAAAGAATACTCCGGGTCGCGGCTGAGCGCCTGTTCAAAATGTCCCACGGCC
>JAZBOO010000060.1:0-11238 GCA_036351155.1 Candidatus Krumholzibacteriia bacterium
AGCGTGAACGTGCGCGCCGTCAACGCCGATGGCTCCACCGACGTGAACGCCAACTTCATTCACGCCCAGCTGCAAAGCCCGGATGTGGCCGCGGTGTTGCCGGGTTCTCACTACCTGTCCGGTGGTGAGTTCCAGTTCGACAACGTGCGCTTCCTGGCCGACGGCCAGCCCGTGCGCTTGCGCGTGGTCGATGCGGATGACGGCTCGGTGCCCGCGGCCGAGGTCGAGATCAATTGCTACAACTACGTGCATCATTTCGATCTGACGGTGCCCGGCGGCAACAAGTATGTGGACCAGTCGGTGAACATCACCCTGACCGCCCGCGACGCGGCCGGTGTGGCGGTGCTGAATTTCCGCGACGACCTGGTGCTGGACGCCCTGGTGGGACACTTCCCCACCGGCCCGACCATGAACGTGAGCGGCCTCGATTTCAACAACGGCGTGGCCACCGTGCCGGTGACCTTCTGGGGCACCGATCCGGTGACGCGCGAGAACGTGCTGACCGCCGTGAACACCGTGACCTACCCGGGGCAGGGAATGCCGGCCCAGGGTAACGCCACCATCACGCCCTTGCTGCCCGGCTCCCTGGCCACCGTGGTCCTGCTGCTGCCCGGCGAAACCTTGACCCCCGGCGTCAGCCCCGGCAAGAGCGGCACGCCCAGCAGTCAAACATCCAGCCAGAACTTCGGCGGCATTTCCGTGTACGCCACCGATCAGCGCTGGAACCCGGTGGACAGCGGCTCGCTGCCCAACCTGACCTGGAACAGTGACGATCCCAGCGGCGGCGTGGTGCTGCCCGCGGGTGGAGCCATGGGGGGCAACCCCGAGTCGGCCCTTTCGGCCACGCTGGTGCGTTCGGGCACCACGCGGGTCACGGTCAATGCCTCGGGCGCCGTGTCGGCCAGCAGTCGCAGTGATGTTGTCATCAATCCCCAGGGCTTGCATCACTTCGAGTTCGACACCGGTGTGTGGAACCCGGCCGACCCGCAGGTCACGACCATTCCCTTCAACATTCGCATCATCGCCCGTGACGGGGCCAACAACGTGTTCCCCTTGAACGGTGCCGTGAGTCTGCGCGGGCGCATTGGCGCGGCCGACGAGAGTGCCGACTACATCATCACCAACAACTCCACCTTCGTGAACGGTCAGCTGGACGCGCTGGTGCAGGTCACCAAGCGCGGCTTCAGCGCCTACCTGATCGTCGATTCCGGCGTGGTGGGCGAGTCGGCGGCCTTCCAGGTGAATTCCGGTCCCTGCGAGAAGATCCTGATGAGCTTCCCCGGCGAAAGCTGGGTCAACGGCCTGAACGATCCGGCCTTCAGCGGCAACCAGGGCATTCCCAATCCCGTGACCGCGGGCGATATCATCAACAGCATGGAAATCCGCCCGGTGGACCGTTACAACAACCTGGCGCCCGGCACCCGGAACGTGACCTTCAGCTGCCCCAGCGGCTGGTTCGAGCTGCCCGATTATCCCGGCAACGTCATGACCATCGACAATGCCACCAGCACCCGCGTGGTGCTGCGTTCGGCCGACCAGCTGCAGTACCTGCAGGCCGAGTCCAGCGGCATCAATGCCAACCTGTCCAGTGCGATTCAGGTGTCGCCTGATACCTACGCGCGCATGGTGGTCGAGGCTCCGGGCGAGACTCTCGATCCCGGCATTTTCGACAGCGTGCAGGACGACGGCAAGATCGGTGACCCTTCGGTCCAGGACGCCGGCGTGCCTTTCGACGTGCGGGTTTACGCCACGGATGCCTACTGGAATCCCATCGGCAATCAGGATCCCGCCCTGCCGGTGAACATGAACTTCAGCAGCAGTGACGGCGCGGCCGTCCTGCCCGGCAATCCCCAGAGCATCAGCGACAACCAGGGCGATTTTCAGATCACCCTGATCACCCTGGCCGACCCCAACCACCAGACGGTGCAGGTGGACGACCTGGGCAGCGCCGTGAGCGCCTTTGCGGCCATTCCGGTCAAGGCCGGCGTGATCGACCACTTCGACATCGGCATCAACAGCCGCACCAACCCCACGCCCGCGGACGTGCTGAGCGACATCCCCAACCACCGGGCCGGCTCCTTGCTGCCCAACGTGACGGTGATAGCCCGCGACGAGTTCGGCAACCACGTGAACGACTATGCCGAGCAGGTGTCGCTGTACGTGAACCACGGCACCAACATCTTGACGCCGTTGACGGTGGACATGGGTGCCGGTCTGGGCAGCGGCAGCTACCAGGGCGCCTGGCGCGGTCCCATCCAGATCACCCGCACGGGTGAAGATGTGCGTCTGTTTGTCCGGGAAAACACCTACGCCAACACCGACAGCAGCAACACCTTCGACGTGTTTGCCGAAGCTCAGGACTACGTGGACCTGGTGGTCTTGCTGCCGGGCGAAACCCACACGCCGGGTATTGCGCCGGGCAAGGTGGGTGACCCATTGCCCGTGGCCGCCGGTAACCCGGTCGTGGCCACGGTCATCGCCACGGACGCCTACTGGAACCAGGTGCCGGTGCAGCCTCAGGTGCATTTCCAGAGCGACAACTTCTTCCAGATGATCACGCCCAACGACTCGACTCTGGACCCCGACGGCACGGCCCAGTTCGACCTGTTCTTCAAGGCGGCCACCGCCCACAATCTGCAGGTTTCCGATCTGATCGAGCCGACCTATTCCGATATCAGCGCCATCAACGTGACCCCGGGCGCCTTCAATCGCCTGATGGTCCTGCTGCCCGGCGAGGCCGCGCAGCCTGGCGGCCCCGAGCCCGACGGCAAGACCGGCACGCCCATTCCGCAGACCGCCAGTCTGGAATTCGACGTGACCGTGCGCGCGGTGGATCAATTCTGGAACCAGATCAACAACAGCAGCGAGCACGTGTGGATAGCCAGCGACGACGATTCGTTGACCCCGACCAACCCGCTGAACAACGGACAGTCGCTGGTGGCGGGCGAATTGATCCTGCCCCTGTTCCTGACCTCGACCGGGTTCGTGACCCTGGCCGGTTCGGCCCTGGACAACACGGACATCACCGGCCAGCAGGTGGCGGTCCAGATCCAGCAGGGTGCTACTTACCACATCTCGACCCCGGCCACGGCCCAGGTGGGCCCGCCGCAGACCTTCAGCTTCGATGTGCAGCTGGTGGACGAGAACGGCGACCCCATGCCCACGGCCAACAACTGGTTCAACGTCCAGGCCCTGCGCAGCAACCTGGAGCCGGCCAGCAGCACCTTGCTGATCACCAGCGGTCAGCTTTCCAGCGGTTCGGTCACCATCAGCGGCCAGGCGTACGACACGGTGGAAGATATCGTGCTGTGGATCACCGACACCGCCGGCCGCAGCAGCTACAGCTCCACCATCACCATGCAGCCCAACGGGCTGGAGTACCTGGTGACCATGAATGCGGCCCAGCCTCCGAAGGTGGGTCCGCCGGCCACGTTCCCCATCTCGGTGGTGCTGCGTGACGTCGACACCCATACCGTGGTCGATCAGGACCGGCGCCTGGACGTCCAGGTCATGTCCTCACTGGGCGGCGTTGGACTGGGCAGTGTGGGGACGGTAAGTCAGCGCCTGGATCACGGCGTGATCAGCTTCCAGCAATCTTACACGCGCGCCGAGAACATCTACGTGACGGTGACCGACACCACCGGTCTGAGTGGATCAAGCCCCGTGTTTGCCATCGGCGCCGACGGCTACAAGCGTTTGCAGATCGTGGCGCCCGGTGAAGTGGTCGAAGCCGGTATTCCCGCCTTCGAGGCCTCGGGCAAGAGCGGCTCGCCCCAGGTGCAGCGCTCCAGCCAGCTGTTCCCCATGACCGTGCGCGCGGTGGACCAGTACTGGAACCTGGCCGACACCACCAACGTGGGTCAGCTGCGGTTGGTGGCCAGCGACAACAGCTTTGCCAACCCGGGCAATCCCCAGGAAAACTACGTGCCGTTCGTCAACGGACGCCGCACGTTCAACGGCTTCCTGACCGACGAGGGCACGGTGACCGTCACCGTGTATGACGAAGAAAACCTGGATCGGCCCAGCCAGTCCAGTCACATCCCCGTGGATCCGCCCTACGAATACGAGATCACCGTTCCGGCCACCGCCTCGACCGGCCCCGTGCCCGGCTTCCAGGTCACGGTGAAGCTGATCGATCCGGTGACCGGCAACGTGGTCCCCACCGCCATGAACCGCTTCGAGCTGACCCCGCTGCAGCCCAACCACGGCGCGGCCGGGGGCAGCCTGGGGATCACCGAATCCCAGCTGGTCGGCGGCGTGTCGGTGCTCAACGCGCAGAGCTACAGCACCGTCGAGGATATCATCATCCGGGTCAGCGACGATTTCGGTCGCGAGGCCTTCAGCTCGGTCATCGAAATGGGCAGCGGCGGCCTGTACTTCGCCGTGACCATTCCCGACACCGCGGTCGTGGGTCCGCCCGAAACTTTCCCCCTGACGGTGGAGCTGCTGGACAGCAACACCGGGCAACGGGTGACGACCCAGGACCGCCGGTTCGACATCACCGTCATGAGTGCCCAGACCGGCCTGGAAGGCGCGGGAGCCGTGCAGGTCACCCAGGGCATCCTGACCGGTGGGTTCAAGACCATCTACCAGGCCTACAGCCGGGCCGAGGACATCTTCGTCGAGGTGTCCGATACCACGGGCATCGTGGGCATCAGCAACACCTGCCGCATGCTGGCCGATGGTTTCAAGCGGATCCAGATCGTGGCGCCGGGTGAAACGCCGGCTCCCGGATCCCTGACCGGTGACGGCAAGCTGGGCGATCCCTTGACCCAGCAGGCCGAGGCGCCGTTCACCATCTCGATCCTGGCCGTGGACCAGTACTGGAACGTGGTCAACAGCGTGTCCGGCGGCACCATCAACCTGAGCAGTTCCGGCGGTCAGCTGGACCTGGTCGATCCCGGTGATCTGGGCGCGCCGTTCGTCAACGGGGCCCGGGACCTGGAAATCGTGCTGGGCAATCCTGGTCTGGTGTCGGTGTTCGCCACCGATCCGGGCCATGCCGACGTGGGCACCGGCCGGGTGGATATTCCCATCAATGAGGCCGAGTACCGCATCGTCCTGCCCGACCCTGCCGTGGTGACTGCCGGTCCGCCGGCCACCTTCCCGCTGACCGTGCGCCTGGTCAATCCGTTGACCGGCGAGCGTCTGAACGCGGGCGGAGCCTTCACCATGACCGCCCTGCTGCCCGACCGTTCGGCGGCCCATGACACCCTGGGGATCATCTCCGGGACCCTGGTGGGCGGCGAAGCGGTGATCAGCGGTCAGCACTACGCGACCAGCGAGCAGATCGTCATCCGCATTCGCGACCCCCGTGGCCGCGAAGCCTTCAGCGACGTGTTGACCGTGGTGCCCGAAGGCGTGCGCTACGCTCTGACCGTGCCTGATACCGTGCGCGCCGGCATGCCCTTCGAGATGTCCGTGGAGCGTGTGGATATCGTCACCGGCCAGCTGGTGACCAGCGATGACCGCAACTTCAGCCTGCGGGCGTTCAGCGGCAACTCGCCGCGTCCGGACTGGAACCTGACGCCGGCCGGCGTGCTGGCCGACACCGTGGGGACCACCAACGGCGGTACACGGGTCTTCATGTCCCAGAGTTACAACCGCGCCGAGACCATCTACCTGCAGGTCTTCGACCAGACGGGTGAAGAGGCCTTCAGCGACGTGATCGTGGTGCTTCCTGCTCCGGCGGCCGTCTTGAGCCTGTGGGCCGAGGCCGTCCCGGGTATCGAGCTGGATCGCGCGCTGCGTCCGGGTGAATCGGTGCAGCTGCACATGCGGGCCACCGACCAGTCGGGCAACCCGGTGCAGAACTCGGTGCTGCAGGTCGAGGTCATCGACGGCGATGGCGACCTGGGCAGCACCGGTATGCGCTCCTACTCGGCGGTTTCGGACCTCAATGGTCATGCCAGCGTGGAAATGGGCGTGACCGTTTACGGGACCGAGGACATCAGGGTGCAGGGCATCAGCGGCGATCTGCTGTCCGATGTGCTGCTCTTGCCCGTCATCGGGCCTCCGATCACCAATCTGCATTTCGATCCGGCGGTCAGTCCGTTCCGTGACGGGTACTACGTCACGCCGGGGACGCGGATCGTGCTGACGGCAACCACCGAGGACCAGGGCGGCATCCAGGGCATCTTCGCCGACGTCGATGTCATTGATCCGCCGCGTCCGGTGAGTGTCTACACGGGCGATTTCTCCCTGGCCGATCTGGGCCCGGAATACATGACCCCCGGCACCCACGTGCTGCGCTTCTACGCCGAGGAAACCAGCGGCGTGACCGGTTCGGTCCAGACCGTGACCCTTTACACGGCCACGGACATGGACACCGACCGTGAAATCACCAACCGGCCCAACCCGTTCAATCCGCGGGACGGCGCCACCATGATCATGTTCCGCCCGAACCAGACCGGGGTGGTCAACTTGACCCTCTACGATCTGTACGGGGACGTGGTTTACAGCGACCAGATCGATGTCTCGGCCGGGGAACTCGTCCAGTACCCATGGCAGGGCGTCAACGGGAACGGGCGGGTGGTGGCCAACGGCGGCTACATCTGCCGGATACACGGCAGCGGCCTCGACCTTCGCCGGAAGATCGGGGTGGTGAAGTGATGGAGACCTCAACCATGAAAACCAGCATGTATAAAATGACGCGACGCATCGGAACCGGGATCCTGGCGGCGGCCCTGTGCCTGACCGCCGGGATGACCCTGGCCGCCGATGACGGTGGTATCCCCGGGGGATTCCTGCGCTACGGCTCCAGTGCCCGCGGCCTTTCCCTGGGTAACGCGGTGACCGGTACCGCCGATGACGCGGCGGTGGCCTACTGGAACCCCGCGGGTCTGGCTCAGCTGCGAACCATGGAGGCCACCGGTATGGGGGCCACCATGTTCAACGATACCCGGTACAGCTTCTTCGCCCTGGGCTTGCCCACGGACAGCTGGGGCACCTTTGCCCTCAACGGCACCTTCACCACCAGCGGCGAGTACGAACGCGCCACCTGGGACACCGACCTCGATGAAACCTTCAGCGAGAAGGAAAGCGTGGTATCCCTGGGCTGGGCCGGTTCTTACGGCCGTCTGGCTTACGGGGCGTCGCTCAAGTCGGTGAGCCAGGACATCGGCGGGGCCCGGGGCAGCAGCGCGGGTCTGGACGCGGGCATTTACTTCCGCCCTCACCGCCTGCTGAGCTTCGGTGCCGCCATCCAGAACCTGATGGCCCCGAAGATCACCCTGATCGATGAAGAGGAAGAGCTGGCGCGCAGCGTGCGTGCGGGTCTGGCTCTGCGCTTCTTCCAGAACCGACTGATCATGTCCACCGACCTGGTCAAGACCAAGTGGATGGACACCAGTTTCCGGGCCGGCCTGGAAGCCTGGCCCACCCGGACCATCGCCCTGCGCGGCGGCTGGGACAGCGAACGCGAACACATGAGCGCGGGCGCCGGCTTCCGGTTGAACAACTGGCAGTTCGATTACGCCTACGTCAGCACCGATCTGGGTGCCCAGAACATCGTGTCGGCCACCCTGCGCTTCGGTGTGCCCTTCGGGGTCAAGGTGGACCGGGACAAGGCTCTGTTCAGTCCCAGCGGAACGGACAGGCAGGTCACCTTCAACATCGAAACCGCAGTGCGCGGCGAGATCGAATCCTGGCGCGTGGAGATCACCGACGAGCAGGGCAAGAATGTGCGCACCCTGTCCGGCAACGGCATGCCCCCCGAGGGCGTGGCCTGGGCCGGCGATGATGAAGACGGTCGCCTGGTGACCGACGGACGATACGAAGCCAGGGTGCTCATCACCGACAGCCTGGGTCAAGAATGGGATTATGCGACGGACGTGGAAGTGCTCGGGTTCAAGGACCGGACCCGCGTGCCCATCCGTGTCGAAATCAGCGGCTCGACGCCGAGTAACAGCGGGGGATCGGACAAATGATGAACGCCAAGTGGAAATTCATGGCACCGGCTCTGGCTCTGGGATTGCTGATTCTGGCTGGACTGTCCAGCCCGGCTCAGGCCCAGTCGGAACTCGGGGGCTCCAAAGACGAGCAGGCCGTCCCCACCGAAACCGGATTGTGGGAGGCCGCGGGCCGGGCCTATGCCGACGGCAAGGACAAGTCGGCGGCCATGCAGCAATACCGCCTCTTCGTGTCGGAGTACGGGGGCAGTCAGAATGCCGCCAACGCCCAGTACATGGTGGCCGAGTGCTACTTCGTGGCGGGCGACTACCTGGGCGCCTTGCGTGAATATGACAAGGTGAAGGGCAAGAAGGGCCTGGACGATTACCTGAAGGCCAGCGTGCTGCTGCGCCAGGGTGAGTGTCACTACAACCTGGGCAACTACGATGAGGCGGTGGAGCGCTATGACCGCCTGATCAGCAAGTACGACGACACCTTCATGCTGGCCGAGGGCCTGTACGAGATCGGCCTGGCCTACATCGTCAAGGGCAACTGGCTGAAGCTGAACTCGGCCTACCGGGAGCTGCTGGAACGCCGCCCTGGGTACGCGGAAAAGCCCCAGGTCAAGTTTGCCCTGGGTCTGTTTGCCTACCAGGATCAGAACTACGAAGAGGCCATCAGCTACTTCGAGCAGGTGCCCAGCGATCGTGGATTGTACTATCTGGGACGCTGCCTGGAAGACACTGGCCAGTACATCATGGCCATCCAGCGGTACCGTCAGGTGCTGCGGAAATTTCCCGACAGCCCTCTGGCCGACGATGTGGCCTTCTCCGTGGCCGAAGCCTTCTACCGTTCGGGTCAGAACGCGGTGGCCGTGCGCAGTTACCGGGACTTCATCGAGAAGTATCCCGACAGCCGGTTCGTGGCCAACGCGCGCTACAAGATGGCCTGCGTGACCTTCAACGAGGGCCGCTTCGACGAGTCGCTGCGCCAGCTCGAGGCCATCGTCGAGGCCTTCCCCGACGAGATGATCAGCGGGTACGCGCAGTACCTGATCGGCGATTGTTTCATGAGCCTGGACCGCCGGGCCGAGGCCATCTTTGCCTGGACCGACGCCGTGCGCCGCTTCGAGGGCAGCCGGGTGGCCAGCGCCGCCATGCACAAGATCATCTACACCTACAGCCTGGAAGAGAACCACGGGCAGGCCATCGTCCTGGCCGAGGAATTCCTCAAGACCTATCCCGGTGACAGCCTGGCCCCGCGGGTCCGGGTTCTCAAGGGATACAGCCACTTCCAGCTCGAAGAGTACAAGGAAGCCATCATGGCTTTCCAGAATGTGGCCGACAAGAACATCAACACCGACGTGGCCGAGCGCGCCCTGTTCCTCTCGGCGCTGGCCTACACTCGCCTGGGTCAGCAGGACCGTCTGGTCACCAACTACAACTACATTGCCAGCAAGCTGCTGCCCACGCCCAGCCACTGGCGAGCCCGCACCTACTACTATCTGGGTGAAGCCTATTTCCAGCAGGAGCTGTACAAGCAGTCCGAGGGCATGTACCGCCTGGTGCTGACCGGATATCCTCACAGCGATGTGGCGGCGCCTTCATTGCAGGGCCTGGTGGCCAGCCTGAGCCGTAGTGGCGAAGATGAGCTGGCGTTGCAGGAACAGGAGAAGTTCCTCCTGGCTCTGGCCAACGCCGACAGTGACAAGGGCACCAACAGCCTGGCCGTGGGCAGCATCTACTTCAACCAGCGCAAGTACGAGGATGCCCTCAAGCAGTTCGAGGACTTCCTGGCCAAGAACCCGGAAGACCCCGCGGCGGCGGCGGCCCTGGCCAACCAGGGCGATTGCTACTATCGCCTGCAGTACTACGATCAGGCCATCGGCAGCTGGCGCACCCTGCTGACCCGCTTCCCCGAGGCGCCCGAGGCCCAGGAAGCCCTGTATCGCATCGCCGACACGCAGTTCGGTCTGGGCCGTTTCGAGGATGCGGCCGCGACCTACAGTCGCCTGCAGACCCAGTTTCCCGACGGTCCCCACGTGGCCGACGCCGGGTTCGGTCTGGCCAACTGTGCCTATAACACGGGCAAGGACGATCTGGCCATCGAGGCCTTTGGGGCCTTCATCCTGGCCAACCCCAAGGACGTCCGGGTGGAGGACGCCGAGCTGGGTATCCAGTCGTGTTACTACCGCAGCGGCAAGGATATGGAAGAGTACCTGCAGACCAACCCGGACAGCCCCATGGCGGCGGACATCTACTGGAACAAGGGGCAAGACGCATTTGCCGCCAACGATTTCCAGACGGCCGCCAAGGCCTTCGAACGCGTGACGCTGGATTATCCCGACAGCGAGTCGGGCCCCGGGGCCCTGTTCTACCTGGCCGAAAGCTACTACCGGGCCGAGAGCATGGAGCCCGCCCTGGCCGGCTACCGCAACTTCACCACCACCCATCCTCAGCATGACCTGGCCGAGCTGGCCATGCTGCGGACGGCCACGGTGCTGTTCAAGCAGGAAGACTACATGGCCGCGGCCATGGGTTACGAAAACCTGACGGACAACTTCCCCGAAGGCGAGTACGCGCCTCTGGCCGCCTACAACGCGGCAGTGTGTTACCAGGAGATCGAGGACTGGCATGCGGCCATCAGCGGCTATGCCCGGTTCATCGTCGACTATCCCACCCACGACAACGCCAAGGGCCTGTGGCTGCAGGTGGCCGGGCTGTACCAGGACGAGCTGGGCGACTACCGCCAGGCGGTGGAAGCCTACGGTCATGCCCTGGAAACCGGCGACGCCCCGGTGGCGGAAATCCGCTATCGTCAGGGTGAGTGCCAGGAAAAGGACGGCAAGATCGAGGACGCCCTGGGCAGCTACGGTCTGGCCGCCTCGGACGGAGAGAGAACCGACCCGTTCCGCATCGCCAGCCTGGCGCGTCTGGCCGAGGTGGCCGAGGAACGCGGCGACTGGAGCAACGCGGTGAGCTACTGGCAGGCCATCGCCGACGCGGGCGGCAAGCCCGAGTGGACCGAGATGGCCAACGGTCGTCTGGCCGAGATCAGGGCGGCGGGTTACGCCGGCTGATCGGGTCCCGTAAAATTCTTTTCGCGATTCATCAAGAGGCCCCGGGGTTATTCCCGGGGCCTCAATTTCATCGAGAATGGCCTCATGACCGAGATGGCCAGGGGGAAAAGTCAGAAACAATGTTCGGGCTCAAAAAAACTCTCAAGGAATCCTAAAGCATTCTTTAGACGTGCCGATCAGGCTTTGAGAAGAAAAATTTCTCCAATCATTCGTGTGTCGAATGCAATCCTCCAGGGGTTAAACAATGGGAATCAGCCGAAAAATCATCA
>JAZBOO010000061.1:0-9069 GCA_036351155.1 Candidatus Krumholzibacteriia bacterium
CTTCTTCATGTGCACCTTCAGGATGGCCTCGCGGCCCACCAGGTCGGGCATGTCGACCACGATCTGCCGGTCAAAACGGCCGGGCCGCAGCAGGGCGGGATCCAGCACATCGGGCCGGTTGGTGGCCGCCAGCAGGATCACTCCGTCGTTGGCCTCGAAACCGTCCATCTCCACCAGAAGCTGGTTCAGGGTCTGCTCGCGCTCGTCGTGACCGCCACCGAGGCCGGCACCACGGTGGCGGCCCACGGCATCGATCTCGTCGATGAAGATGATACAGGGGGCGTTCTTCTTGCCCTGGTCGAACAGGTCGCGCACACGGCTGGCACCCACTCCGACAAACATTTCCACGAAGTCCGAACCGCTCATGCTGAAGAAGGGCACGCCGGCCTCGCCGGCCACCGCCTTGCCCAGCAGGGTTTTACCTGTACCGGGGGAGCCGACCAGCAACGCTCCCTTGGGAATACGCCCACCCAGCCGCTGAAACTTCTGGGGCGAACGCAGGAAGTCGATGATCTCCTGCAATTCGTACTTGGCCTCATCGCAACCGGCCACATCCTCGAAGGTGATCTCTGGCTTGTCCATGTTGAACAGCTTGGCCTTGCTCTTGCCGAAGCTGAAGGCCTTGTTGCCGCCGCCCTGCATCTGGCGCAGGAAAAACAGCCACAGCAGGAGAATCAGCAGGAAGGGCAAGTAGTAGGTCAGGAAATGGGCCCACCAGTTGGTCTTGGGGGCTTCGCCGATCAGGATGACGGCGTCGTTGGCCTCCTCGATCATCCGGGCAAACTCGGGATCATCGGTCAACAGGCGGGTGTAGAACCGGTCCACCTCGCGCAGGGTGCCGTCCTTGACCGTGAGGGTCGTGGGCTGATTCAGCTCACCGTTGATATCCAGCCCGGTCTTGGTGATGGACCGGATGTTCCCCTGGTCGACCTGTTCCTTGAACGAGGAGTAGGTCAGTTCCTGGATGGTGGTCTTTTCCATGGACACCATCTGGAAGACGATGAAGACCAGGAAAACGATGAGGATCCAGAATCCGGCGGTCTTGCCGGGGATCTGCGGCGGTTTCATGCCGCCTCCACGCTGGGGCTTGCGGCCGGGGCCCGGTTTCTTGCTGGGAGGGTTGGGGGTCATGGAGAGTCAATCCTGCTTTCCACCCCCTCGTGGGGGCGATATGGCTGCCAGATTTTGATATTCGCAACTGTGCAGATTATCGCTCAGCTACGCAGATGGTAACGATGCGGCCGCCAGTCGGCAACAACCGTGTCCGCTCGGCACGGGCCAGCCCCACGATCCAGAGGATGCCGACCTCGTCTTCGACCACCAGAACGCCTGGGCGTCGGGATTCCGGAATCCGGTGATCCCGAAAAAGATCGCTCAGTTTCCTCGTTCCGTCCAGACCGAAAGGTTGAAAACGGTCACCCGGGCGAGGGTTCCGGATCCTGAGGTTTCCCTGCAAGACGTCGGATGGACAGCTGAGGTTCCAGCGGCCGAGGTCATCCCGCAGGCCCGCGCCTTCGGCCAGGCCCAGGGCTTCCGGATCCTGGACCGGGTCCACAGGTTGCACCAGAAGCCGGAAATCGGCGGCCGGGCGCTCCGCTGCAGGCCCCTGATGGGGGCCATCCAGAGAAAGGACATCGAACTGCCGGGTCAAGCGCCAGCCTCCGGGCAAATCCCAGCCCGCCCCGGATTGACCTTCCCGCAGACCGTCCAGAATATTCATCACATGGACGGCAGCCAGCTGGGATCCGGAAGGCTCCATTGGCCGGGAAATCCATTTTTTGAGGACCCGCTGGGCAATGGCGGGGTGCAAATCCAGCAGTCCGTCCAGCGCCAGGCCCCCTTCCGGCAGGGCCAGGGGGGCCAGGGCGGCACGGGTCACCTGGTCCAGGTATTCCTGATCCTGGGCCATCAACCGGCCCAGACGCAGGGGGGCCTGGGCGAATCCCTCGCCGAAGACCTCCTGCGCCACCGGCAGCAATTCCCGCCGCAATCGGGCCCGGATGTTCTGGCCATCCAGGTTGGAGGCGTCGCTGCGCCAGGGCTGGTGAATTCCCTCGAGGAAGGCGAGGATCTCGGCGCGGGAAAAATCGAGCAGGGGGTGAATGTACGGCCCGCTGACCGGGAGAATGCCGGCCATGCCCGCCGTGCCTGCTCCCCGGAAAAAGCGCGTGACCAGGGTTTCCAGCTGGTCGTCCCGGTGCTGTCCCTTGGCCACGCAATGCAGCCGCGGATCCTGGCTGAGCACCTGGGTCAGGAAATCCAGACGCAGGTGGCGGGCCGCCTCTTCCAGCCCCTGTCCGCGCCGGTTGGCCACCGGCCGGGGGTCTTCGGCTTTCTCGTGCAGGGGAATTTCCAGGCGCTGGCACAGATCCCGACAAAAGGCCGCGTCGGTGGTCGAGGCCTCCCCGCGGAGCTTGTGGTCCAGGTGGGCGGCCGCCAGGAATCCGCCGGTGTCCTGGGCCCAGTGGTGGGCGGCAAGCAACAGGGCCACCGAGTCGGGGCCTCCGGACAGGGCCACCAGGAGGCCGGGCTGGGCCTCATCTGGGCACACGGCGGCCACCAGTTCACCGATCCTGTGCGCGGCGGCTTTCAGGAAGGGAGATCCGGACATGCTGCCTCCATGGAGCTGGGGGAGGGAAGATGTCGAGAGGGCAAATCACCGATGGGCAAAAAAAAATGCTGGTAGCGGCTCAGGGATTCGAACCCCGGACACTCGGATTATGATTCCGATGCTCTAACCAACTGAGCTAAGCCGCCACCATACATTCAATTTCGTTGCCCCGGTAGGGGCTGGGCCCCCCGAGCAGGGTGGGAATTTATACGATCAGGCCCTGCTTGTCAAGAACGCCGCCGCCGCCTATTGTCCCGAATATGAGTACTCGATTCTTTGCCCAGTATCCCCCCCCGGAGGGGACCGAGGTCCACGCCGAGCAGGTGGATCTCTCCCCTTTGCAGGGCCGGGTGGTGGCGGTCATCGGCTACGGCACCATGGGGCGGGCCCATGCCCTCAACCTGCGGCGCAGCGGCATCTCGGTGCGGGTGGGTGCCCGGGAGCATTCACCAAGAGGTGAGCTGGCCCGGCAGGAGGGACTTCCGGTCCATCTGGTGGTCGATGCGGTGTCCAGGGCCGATGTGGTCATGCTCATGCTGCCCGACGAGGCCATGGGGCAGGTGTTCGCCCAGGAGGTGGTTCCGCACCTGAAACCGGGGGCGACCATTGGCCTGGCTCACGGGTTTGCGGTGGCCTTCGATCAGATCCAGATTCCCGCCGGATGTTCCTGTTTCCTGGCCGCTCCCAAGGGGCAGGGCGACATGCTGCTGGAGGCCCATGCCCGGGGCGGCGGTGTGCCGGGGTTGCTGGCGGTGACCGCTGCCTCTCTGCCTGAAACCTGGGACCTGGCGGCTGCGTATGCACTGGCGACAGGATGCCTGCACGGGGGAGGCTTCATCACCACGTTTGAACAGGAATGCGTGAGCGATCAGTTCGGCGAGCAGGCCGTCCTCTGTGGCGGCGTGATCGAGCTGCTCAAGGCGGCGTTCGACATCATGGTCGAGGCCGGCTATGGCCGGGAGAATGCCTATTTCGAGTGTGTCCACGAACTGAAGCTGATCACCGACCTGGTGCACAGGCATGGCATCGATGGGATGCGCCACAAGATCAGCGGGACGGCCGCATACGGTGGGTTGACCCGCGGCCCTCGCCTCATCGACGAGGGGGTGAAGGAACGGATGCGCGAAATTCTGGGGGAGATCACTTCCGGCACCTTTGCGCAGGAGTTCCTGGCCCATCACGATGACCCCCAGGTGGGAACCCGGGCCCTGGCCCGCCGCGAAGCCGAAGGCCCGCTGGCCCGTGCGGGTGGGGACATGCTGCCCCGTCTGCATCCCGAAAACCAAGAGGACCCTGAACCGCCCACGGGAGAAAAGACATGAACGATCATCTGCCCCAGGAAGAGCTGGCCCCTGAAGTCGTGGCCGGTGACCCCTTGCTGCAACGCTTTGCCGACCTGATCACCAAGCCGGGACGATTGATGGAAAACGTGGGCCGCAAGACCCACCTGTGGCTGCCCTACCTGCTGGTCTTCGTGGTCATGTCCGGTTTCATGTGGCTGGTGGCCCCCATCATGAATCCCGAGCAGATCGAGATGTCCCGCGACTCGAAGTTGATGCAGATGGTACCCGAGGAAGTCCGGCAGGAGCAGTACGAGCAGGCGTTGAATCCCTCGCCGGGTCGCCGGGCCCTCCAGGCTTCTCAGGCCGGGCTTTTCGTGGTGATCCAGATGATGTTGCTGGCCCTGCTGCTGGGTTTTTTCGTCAAGCTGAGCGGGGGCACCGGCAAGATGGTGCAGTCCATGGGGGTGGTGGCCTGGGCAGGGCTCATCCCCATGGTGCTGGGACCCTTGTTGACCTTGCCCATCATCTTGCAGACCGAATCCTTCTTCGGCACCAGCATTGGACTGGCTGCCCTGCTGCCCGACGGGGATCCCTCCAGCCTGCTCTACAAGGTGCTGTACATGTTCGGCGATTTCTTCACCTGGTGGGGCGTATTCCTGCTGGTCATCGGGTATCAAAAGGTGTTCGGGCTGAGCCGCTCGGCTTCGGCCACCACCGTGGTTCTGATCTGGTTCGTGGCGGTGCTGTTCGCCTCGGCCCCCATGCTGTTTTTGATGTAATGCGGTTGATGCAACCGAGGAGATGACCTGATGAAGCGACTGTTGATCATTCTGGGTGTGCTGGTGGTTCTGGCTGTGATCGGCCTGAACCTGAGGCCCAAGGACAAGGCCGAGGCCACGGTCGAGGCCGGCAAGGTTGCCGTGCGCGATCTGACCTCGGTGGTCAATTGCTCCGGCACCATCCAGCCCAAGCGCCAGGTCGACGTGAGTGCCAATGCCATGGGCACCATCGTGCATCTGGCGGTGGTCGAGGGCCAGATGGTCAAGGCGGGCGACCTCTTGCTGGAGATCGACCCTTCCGAGTACCGGGCCGCGGTGCAGGCGCTGGAGTCGGCCATCAGCTCGGCGCGGGCCGATCTGCAGCTGGCCGAGGCCAGCCTGGAGCAGGCCGAGCAGATGTTCGGCATCAAGAATGAGCTGTTCGGTGAGGGGTTGGCCTCGGAGGAGGAACTGATCGCTGCGCGCACCACGAAGAAGGTCGAAGCGGCCCGGGTCCTGGCGGCCCGTCACCGCATCGCCCAGACCCAGGCCAACCTGGATTCGGCGCGCCACGACCTCTCCAAGGTCACCATCTCCGCCCCCATGACCGGAGTGATCACGCGCCTGAACGTGGAGGAGGGCGAGAACGCCATCATGGGCACCCTGAACAATCCCGGCACGGTGCTGCTGGTGATTGCCGACCTTGGCACCATGGAGGCCTGGGTCGAGGTGGATGAAACCGAGGTGGTCAATGTGGACCTGGGACAACCGGCCGCGATCACCATCGACGCTTTTCCTGACCAGGAGTTTGCCGGGCGGGTGACCGAGATCGGCAACAGTCCCGTGCGGGTGGCCACCGGAGCCAGCGGCGAGGCGGTGGACTTCGAGGTGAAGATCACCCTGGACGGAACCTTGCCCAATATTCGTCCCGGGCTGTCCGCCAAGGCCGAGATCACCGTGGCCGATCGTGACGGTGCGGTGGCGGTCCCCCTCGGGGCGGTCACCGTCCGGGAGTTGCCCTTGAAGGACGAGGACATCCGGTCCTACACCGGCAAGCGGGCCCGTCAGCAGTCCGAGGCTCTGTCCGGTCTGGGCTTCGTGTCCCGGGACGACAATCAGGACGACACGCCTGAGAACCGGGTCGAGCGCAAGGACACCGAGGGCGTTTTCCTGATCAAGGATCGATTCGTGAAGTTCGTGCCGGTGGATATCGGAATTGCCGGCGAGGATGATTTCGAGATCCTGAGCGGCCTCGAAGAAGGGCAAGAGATCGTGACCGGGCCCTTCCGGGTGCTGCGTGAGCTGAAGGATGGCGCCCGGATCAAGATCAAGTCCGACAAGAAGAAGGACAAGTCCGACGACTGATGAACCTTCTGGAAGGCATCCGCATCGCCTGGCAGAGCCTGTGGGGACACAAGCTCCGCACGCTGTTGACCCTGCTGGGCAACATCGTGGGGACCATGTCCGTCATCGCCGTGGTGTCGCTCATTTACGGGGCGGACAGCTACGTGGCCGAGGCCATCACCGACGAGGGGACCGATGTCTTCACCATCACCCGCGTCAACGGTTTGCAGTTCCTCACGGACTTCGACGCCTTCCTGGAATCGCTGACCAACCCCGACCTGACCGTGGACGACCGCGACTACCTGCAATCGCACATGGAAGAGGCGCGGCTGGTGAGTGCCGAGGTCAGCCGGTCGGGCGACCTGACGGCCCGGGGCAACCGCTATCGATCGGTGAACATCCGGGGCGTGACCGAGGACTATGCTCTGCTGAATGAGCTGCCGCTGCTGCTGGGAAGGCACCTGACCCGGCAGGACCTGCTGACCCGGCACCAGGTGGTGGTCCTGGGCTACGAGGTGGCCGAGGAGCTGTTTCCCCGGCGGGCCGACCCGGTGGGCCAGGAGGTCAAGCTGGGCGGCCGTCACTTCAAGGTGATCGGTGTGGTCGAGGATCGCGGCACCGTCATGGGCAACAACCGCAACCAGTTTGCCGTGGTGCCCATCACCACCTTCCAGAAGGTGTTCGGCTCGGGGCAGTCCATCGAAATCAAGGTCGCCGCCCTGGAACTCGACCGCATGACCGAGGCCCAGGACGAAGCCACCTTCCTGATGCGATTGCGCCACCGTCGGCGGCCGCTGGAGCGCGACGATTTCGCCATCACCACCGCCGACCAGCTGCTGAGCATCTGGGGCGGGATCTCCAAGGCGATCTACGGCGCGCTGGTCCCGCTGGTGGGCATCAGTCTGGTGGTCGGCGGCATTGTGCTGATGAACATCATGCTGGTGGCGGTGACCGAGCGCACCCGCGAAATCGGTGTGCGCAAGGCCCTGGGTGCTCCGCGCAAGGCCATCCTGTGGCAGTTCATGGTCGAGGCCATCACCCTGAGCATGATTGGCGGTGTGCTGGGCATTCTCATCGGTGTGCTCATTGCGTTTGTCATTGCCGCCCTCTCGCCATTGACCTTCGCCATCGCCGGCTGGTCGGTGTGGCTGGGGCTGGTGGTGACCTTCGTCATCGGGGGCGTGTTCGGCACCTACCCGGCCTGGAAAGCCGCCGGGTTCGATCCCGTGGAGGCGCTGCGCCATGAAGGCTAGTCAGGGGCACCACGCGGGCATTTCCCTGGGCGAGGGCGTCAAGCAGGCCCTGCGCACCATCGTGGGGCACCGGTTGCGCAGCCTGCTGCTCATTCTCGGGGTGGCCATCGGTGTGACCACCCTGGTGGCCATCTTCACCATCGTCACGGGGTTGAGCGGCCGGATCCGGGATGACATCGTGTCGTCCAGCCGTCCCTACATCTACATCGCCCGGTTCAGCGGGCTGGGAGGGGCAGACGAAGCCGAAATCCTGCGCCGCCCCCAGCTGCTTCCCCGGTTGATTTCCGTGCTGAAGGATACCGAAGGAGTGGAACTGGTCGACTACCAGATCTCCAACGGCCGCGGCATGGTCCTCAAGTACGAGCAGGAAAAGACCAACTTCGTGCAGGCCTTCGGCTCTTCGGAAAATTTTCCCTTCCTGTTTTCCATCAAGGTCGATGAAGGACGGTATTTCACGCCCAGTGAGATCAGCTCCCGGGCGCGGGTGTGCGTGCTGGGCTACGGTCCGGCCCAGGACCTTTTTCCCCAGCGCGATCCCATCGGCCGCGAGATCCGGATCTACGGAAAACCCTACACCATCGTGGGCACCATGCAGGAGCGAGGGCACATCATCGGCAGCATGGGCGAGAACTACGTGTGCCTGCCCTGGACCACCTTCGAGAAGAACGCCCTGCACCTGGGTATCGAGGACCGCAATATCGCCGTGTCGGTTCAGGAGGGGTTCGAGACCGAGGTGGTGGTGTCCAACATCACCGGAGCCGTGCGAGCCGCGCGGCATCTGCGGCCCGGCCAGAAGAACGACTTCGACGTGATCGCCAGCGATACGTATGGCGAGATCATCGACAAGGTCACCGGCAGCATCGCCCTGGTGCTGGTGGTGCTGTCGTCCATCGGGTTGCTGGTCGGTGGGATCGGGGTGATGAACATCATGCTCATCTCGGTCACCGAGCGCACCAAGGAGATCGGTCTGCGCATGGCTCTGGGGGCGCGTCGCGGCGATGTGCTGCGTCAGATCCTGATCGAAGCCGGCACATTGACCGGTATTGGCGGTCTGCTGGGGGTGGGCCTGGGCTACCTGGCCAGCTGGGGCGCCACCCATCTGCTGCGTTTTCCCTTTGCCGTGGATCCTCTGGCCACTCTGGGGGCGGTGGTCTTTTCGGTGGCCATCGGCGTGGGTTTTGGCCTGTATCCCGCCAACAAGGCGGCCAAGCTGGATCCCGTGGTGGCGCTGGGGCGGGAGTAGCAGGGTAGGCCGGACCATCGGAAAAAAACGCCCCCTGCATCGATGGCGAAACAGGGGGCGTAGTTCTGGCAGTCAGATTATGACGAACTTACCGATAGATCGCCTTGACGTTGCCGAAGCTGTAGGTCAGACACCCGGTGGCGCCGTCGAAGCAGTCGCCCACGGCCAGAGCGATGGGGTCGAAGAAGTAGTCATCGAAGGTGACGAACATGCCGGGGGCGTCCATGGACTCGGCTGTCCACTCACCGTAGTTGTTGGAAGCCTCGTAAACCATCATGCCGTCGGTGATCTTGATGTAGCAGCCCTCGTAGGGCTCGGGGTCGGCGGCATACACGGAAGCGGAAACCTCGAGAGGCACCAGGTCGCCGGTCCACATGCCTGCTCCCAGGGCCTGCCCGTAGGCCTCGGCGGCCGGCACATCGATCTCGGACAGGTCGTAGTATTCCTTGTAAATACCCACGACATCAACGATTTCACCAACCACGAGGCTGTGGTTGCCGGTGCCGGTGTAGACCCAGATTCCGGCGTAAGGGGCGGGGGCGTATTCGCCCACGAAGAAACCGTTGTCGCGGACTGC
>JAZBOO010000062.1:0-2960 GCA_036351155.1 Candidatus Krumholzibacteriia bacterium
ACCGACTTCGGCGCCTTCGTCGACCTGGGCGGCATCGACGGCCTGCTGCACATCACCGACCTGAGCTGGGGCCGTGTCAACCACCCCAGTGAAGTGGTGGCCATCGGTCAGGAGATCGAGGTCAAGGTGCTGGACTTCGAGGAAGAGCGCGAGCGCATCAGCCTGGGTCTCAAGCAGCTGCAGAACTACCCCTGGGACGACGTCGAGAACAAGTACCCCGAGGAGAGCATCGTGCGCGGCCGCGTGGTCTCCATCACCAACTACGGCGCCTTCGTCGAGCTGGAGAAGGGGATCGAGGGTCTCATCCACATCAGCGAGATGAGCTGGACCCGTCACATCAAGCACCCGTCCAAGGTTGTCAGCATCGGCGACGAGGTCGACGTGATGGTGCTGAAGATCGACAAGCAGAACGAGAAGATCAGCCTGGGCCTCAAGCAGTGCGAGAGCGACCCCTGGCTGACCCTGATCGAGCGCTATCCCGCGGGCAGCATCATCGAGGGCAAGGTGCGCAACCTGACCGACTTCGGCGCCTTCGTCGAGGTGGAAGAGGGCATCGACGGCCTGGTGCATATCAGCGACATGAGCTGGACCCGCCGTGTGCGTCACCCCAAGGAAATGCTCAAGCGGGGCGACAGCCTCAAGGTGCAGATCCTGGACATCGACACCAACAAGCGTCGGATCAGCCTGGGCATCAAGCAGATGTTCGACAACCCCTGGCCTACCCTGGCCGAGGATTATCCCGTGGGTCACAACCTGGACGGCAAGGTCAGCCGCATGCTGGACCACGGCATCATCGTGGAAATGGGCGAGGACCTGGAGGGCTTCGTGCCCCTGGGCCACCTGGCCATTCCCAAGCTGGACAAGCCCCAGTACTACTTCCGTGAAGGCGAAGAGCTGGAGCTGAAGGTGATCAAGATGGACGTCGAGAACCGGCGCATCGTCCTGTCCATTGCCGAACGGCTGAAGGACTACGACGAAGATGCGGCCGAGGAGTTCATCACCAACCATCCTCGCCTGGAAGACGTGGTGGCCGCGGAAGCTGCCGCTGCTGCCGCCGGAGAGAACGGTGAAGAAGGTGACGCTCCGGTGTCGCCCGCCGATTATCCCGAGGAAGCTGATGACGCCTACTCCGCCGCTCCCGTCGAGGAAGCTGCGCAAGAGGACGCTCCTGCCGTTGAAGATGAAGAGGAGACCAAGGAGGACTAGGTTCCCGGGTATTTCCCGGACCTGATTTCTGGTCTGTCCGCCTGTGAGAGGGGCGGGGGTACAACCCCGTCCCTTTCTTTTGAATAAAGGAGCCCCAAGCCGCCATGAGTGAACCCCTGCCTCTTCAGGACCTGGCCCCGCTGGTCCAGCGAAAAGCCAAAAATCGTGGGCCAGAGTCCGCCCTGCGCGTGGCCTTCTGGACACTGGGCTGTCGCCTGAACCAGTACGACACCGAGGGCATCAAGACCGCCATGGCGGCGCGTTACGCCATCGACGTGGTGGACTGGAACGAGGAGGCTCAGCTCTACATCTTGAACAGCTGTACGGTCACCAGCAAGGCCGATCAGGAATGCCGACGACTGGCGCGGCAGGTCAAGCGTCGCCAGCCGGACAGCAAGGTCGTGGTGGCCGGGTGCTACGCCCAGACCCAGCCCGAGGCTCTGGCTGCGGTGGCGGAAATCGACGGCGTGGTGGGGAACACGGCCAAGGAAGATGTGGCCAGCTGGCTGCCCCAGATCCTGTCCGAGGACCAGCTGACCCTGAAGGTGGAAGACTTCACCGAGCACCCCGTGTTCGATTCTCCGCTGATCGATTCATTCAGCGGGCGCAGTCGTGCCTTCGTCAAGATCCAGGATGGCTGCAATCTCCGCTGCACCTACTGTCTGATCTGGCAGGCCCGTGGACCGGGCCGGAGCCGCACGCCGGACGATGTTCTGGCCCAGCTGGGACGGCTGGTGGAGGGGGGCTATCCCGAGACCATTCTCGCCGGTATCCACCTGGGGGGATATGGCCGTGATCTGCGGCCACGCGTGCCCTTGACCGCCCTCCTTGAACGCTGCCTGGCCGCTTATCCTCAGCTACGCATCAGGCTCAGCAGCATCCATCCCAACGAGGTGACTCCCGAGCTGCTGGCCCTGTACGCCCAGAACCCTCGACTGCGTCCCCACATCCACGTGAGTCTGCAAAGCGGCAGCAGCACGGTCCTGGAGCGCATGAAGCGGCCTTATCGCAGGGAGCGGGCCTGGCAGGCCATGCGGGATATCGCCGCTGTGCGCCCCAATTTCGGCATCGGGGCCGACATCATCGTGGGCTTTCCCGGCGAAACCGATGAGGAGTTCGAGGAGACCCGCCGCTTGGTGGCCGACAACCCCTTCAGCTACCTGCACGTGTTCCGCTTTTCGCCCCGGCCGGGAACTCCCGCGGCGGATTACGCCGAGCCCGTGCACCCCGAGACCATTTCCCGTCGCAGCGCCATTCTGCGTGAGCTGGCCGAAATCAAGCAGGCGCAATTTTGCGCCAGCCAGGTGGGCCTGGTCCGTGAAGCGGTCATCGAGGCCGAGAGCGATCAACCCGGCTGGCGCCAGGCGACCACCGACAACTACCTGACCGTCCAGGTGCCCGACGGCCACCCCGCCGGCACCCTGGTCCAGGTCCGGATCACTGACTATCGTGAAGGTAAACTTCACGGCTCCCTCGAGGATATCTGCCATGAGTAGTTTTCAGGAAAGCCTGGCACCCCTGCCTCAGGAAACCACCGCTCCGGACAACGGTCTGGCCGTGTACGTGGAGACCTACGGCTGCCAGATGAACGTCTATGACAGCCAGGCCATCAACAGCATCCTGGGCCAGGCCGGCTTCCAGATCACGGAGGCCGAGCTGGACGCGGACATCGTTCTGCTGAACACCTGCAGTGTGCGTGATCTGGCCGAGCACAAGATCCACAGCCGGGTGGGCGAGCTGCGGCGCCGGCGCCG
>JAZBOO010000063.1:0-6017 GCA_036351155.1 Candidatus Krumholzibacteriia bacterium
AGCCCTGGCCGACGTGGGGCTGAAGCCCGGCACGCCGGTTTTCAAGGGCAAGGGCTGCGACAAGTGCACCGGCTCCGGCTACTCGGGCCGACAGGGGCTGTACGAAGTCATGCCGATCACTCCGGGCATCCGAGAGCTGATCCTGGACCGGGCCTCCACCACGGAGATTCGCCACAAGGCGGTCGAGGAAGGCATGCTCACTTTGCGGGATGATGGCATGATCAAAGTCACCAAGGGGATTACAACGATCGAGGAAGTGCTGCGCGAAACCGCCGTTGCGGATTAGCCGGCCACAAAAGGGAGATGGACCATTGGTAGGAATGCGCGAACTTCTGGAGGAAATGGTGGCCAAGGGCGCCAGTGACCTTCACATCACCGCGGGACTGTCGCCCCAGTTTCGAGTTGATGGTCAGATCGTCCCGACCCAGCTGGCCGTTCTGAACGGCGACGAAACCAGACGTCTGGCCTACAGTATCTTGAACGAGGAACAGAAGAAGAGATTCGAGAACGACAAGGAACTCGACCTCAGCTTCGGTGTCCAGGGCATCAGCCGCTTCCGGGCCAACGTGTTCCAGCAACGCGGCGTCACGTCCATGGCCATCCGGCAAATTCCCTACAAGATCCACACCTTCGAGGAGCTGGGACTGCCCCCCGTCTGTCGTGACCTGATCAGCAGGTCCCAGGGGCTCATCCTGGTGACGGGGCCCACCGGCAGCGGCAAGTCGACCACCCTGGCCACCATGGTGGACACGATCAATACACACAAGTCAGGGCACATCATCACCATTGAAGACCCCATCGAGTTCGTGCACCAGCACAAGCGGTGCATCGTGAACCAGCGCGAGGTCAACAGTGACACCAAGAGTTTTCCCGATGCGTTGAAATATGTGCTGCGCCAGGATCCGGATGTGATCCTCATCGGCGAGATGCGGGACCGGGAAACCATCGGGGCCGCCTTGACCATTGCCGAAACAGGTCACCTGGCCCTGGCCACCCTGCATACCAACAGCACCTTCGAGTCCATCAACCGTATTGTGGACGTGTTCCCGCCTGCCCAGCAGAACCAGGTGCGCAGCCAGCTGGCGTTCAGCCTTTCCGGTGTTTTCACCCAGCAGCTCATTCCCCGGATCGGGGGCAAGGGCCGGGTTCTGGCCCTGGAGAGCATGGTCTGCACTCCGGCCATCAAGGCCATGATCCGCGACAACAAAACGCACCAGATCTACGGTCTCATGCAAGCAGGTCAGAAGCACGGCATGCAGACCATGAATCAGTCTCTCTATCACGCAGTCATCAACAAGTGGGTCTCGGTCGAAGAGGCACTTGGTCGCAGTTCGGACATCTCTGAGCTTCAGCAAATGCTGGGCGAAGCTGCTGTACCGGTCTAGGAAGTGGAGGAATCCCGTGAGCGCCACGAAGTTTGTCTGGAAGGGAAAATCGGCCAAGGGTGAAAGCCTGTCCGGCGAGTACGAGGCCACTGACAGCCGCGAAGTTGGGGAATACCTCCGCAAGCGGAAAATTGTCATCACCTCGATCAAGAAAAAGCCCAAGGACATCGAACTCAAGTTCCTGCAGAAGAAGGGCGTGGGGGTCAAGGACCTGAGCGTGTTCACGCGCCAGTTTGCGACCATGGTGAATGCCGGTCTGCCCCTGGTTCAGTGTCTGGACGTTCTGAGTCGCCAGCTGGAAAAGCCGCATTTCAAATCGGTGGTCCAGCAGGTGATGGCCGATGTCGAAGGCGGATCCACCCTGGCCGAATCCCTGGGCAAGCACCCCAAGGTGTTTTCGGATCTGTACGTGAACATGATCGCCGCCGGTGAGGCGGGCGGTATCCTGGATGTCATCCTCAGCCGGCTGGCTGTCTTCCTGGAAAAGGCCGATGCCCTCCAGCGCAAGGTCAAGGGTGCCATGACCTATCCCACCATCGTGCTGACTGTGGCCGGTGGTGCGTGTATTTTCATGCTCCTGTTCGTGATTCCCGTGTTTGCCAAGATGTTCTCGGATTTCGGGGGCACGCTGCCTGGGCCCACGCGGTTCGTGATGAATATCTCCAACTTCCTGCGGGACTACTGGTGGGCGCTGCTGGCCGGTTCGACGGGGGCTTTCTTCGCCTTCAAGACCTACCGCGCCACACCCAAGGGCAAGTTCATGACCGACAAGCTCTCGCTGCGAATGCCCATCCTGCAGGGACTGGAAATCACCTCCCGCACCGCGGGCAACTCGGTGATCCAGCGGGCCATCGAGAGCACCAGCAAGAGCATCAGCCAGGGTGACACCATCGCCAGTCCCCTGAAGGAGAGCGGGGTCTTTCCTCCCATGGTGGTGCAGATGATCGGGATTGGCGAACAGACCGGTGCCCTGGATGAGATGCTGTCCAAGATTGCCGATTTCTACGACGACGAGGTGGATGCCGCGGTCGAGGCGCTGACCGCCGCCATCGAGCCCATCATGATCGTGGTCATGGGAACCATGGTCGGCGGAATGCTGGTGGCCATGTATCTGCCCATGTTCAAGATGTCCAGCATTGTCGGGGGCTAGTGGCGTGACCCTCGCCGGACATGGTTTCAGCGATCCCCAGAGTGAAGGCCGGGTCAAGGGTGTTTCGCCCGGGACCCGGCTTCTGGTCTGGCGGCTCTATCTGGCGGGTTTTCTGATTTTGATCAGTGCGGTTTCTTTCCTGGTGGCGCCCGAGAAGGTCGTCGTCCCGGGTATGGTGACCAGCCTCGGCCTGATGCTGACCACCATGGCGGCCGGCTGGACCGCCGTCATGGCGGAGCTGCCTCATCGCTTCATCCTGGCCGGGCAGCTGATGGCCGACACATTTGTGATCACACTTCTGGTTCACTTTTCCGGAGGACCCTTCTCCGCGTTTCCCCTGGTGTTCTGCATCCCCATCATCCTGGGGGCCTATTTTCTGGGCCGCCGCTGGGCCATGGTGATCGCCGGCGTGGCCGCCATCACCACTGGGGGCGGGCACTTCGGGATGGCTCTGGGCTGGCTCCTTTCGGGATCCCAGGCGGGCACCGCCTATCTGGAGGGATGGCCCGTCATGGTGACGGCCACCCACATGGGCACCTTCCTGGTGGTTGGCATGGTGGCGGGGGACCTGGCCGATCGGCTGGTCCGAAGGCAACGACTGCAGTTCCGCAGCGTCCTGCAGATTCGTCAGGCGCGCAGCGAGGTCCGGAACATCCTGGACAATATTCGCAGTGGACTGATTTCCGTGGACCGTCAGGGCATCATCACGCGGGTGAACCCTTCCTGCTGCTCGATTCTGGGCATGCGGCAGTCAGATCTTCTGGGCCGCCCCATTGATCAGATCATGACCGGAGGCCTGGAGGAACTGGCCGATATCATTCTTCCGGTGGCCGCGGGTGAAGAGCCTGTGTCACGAGGTGAAGTGAACGTCAAGCGCCTGGGGAAGATCATGCCCCTGGGCCTGAATGTGAACCATGCCCGGACCAACAGCGGGAAGATCGTGGGCGCCATCGCCATCTTCACGGATCTGACCCGGGAAAAGGAATTGACCGCCCGGATGCGCGAGGCCGATCGTCTGGCGGCGGTGGGTGAACTGGCGGCCAGCATTGCCCACGAGATCCGCAACCCCCTGGCCAGCATTCGCGGCAGTGTGGAAATGCTGCAGGACGAACTGAAGCTGGAGGGCTATCAGGAGCAGCTTTTCGAACTGGTCCTGAAGGAGAGCTCCCGGGTCAACACCATCATCAACGACTTCCTGGCCTATTCCCGGATGCGCCCCGCGCGGCTGCAACGATTCAACGCCGCCGATTTCATGGCCGAGTTTCAGCTGCAAATCCGCCAGCACATCCACACCAAGGGCGGGTCCATCCGTCTGGATTGCGCGGTGTCCCCGGGCGAACTGGAGGTGGTGGCCGACCCCGAGCAGCTGACCCAGATGACCCTGAACCTGGCCATCAATGCCTGCGAAGCCATGAACTACGAGGGCGACCTCAAAATTGCGCTGCGCCAGATCGAAAGCGGCCAAACCCTCGAACTCCGGGTGACTGATACGGGACCGGGCATCGAGGAAGAAATCCGGCAGGACCTTTTCTCTCCCTTCAAGACGACCAAGGAGGGGGGAACCGGGCTGGGCCTTTCCACCGTGGCCCGCATTGCCTCGAGCCATGGTGGGGACGCTCGGGCCGAAGACGCCCCTGGCGGAGGGTCGGTTTTCCGGGTCCGCTGGCCCTTCCGCGATGATCCGACCATTCCTTACAATGATCTGCGTTACGAGCAGGCACCAGAAACTGTCCCGGTCACGGTGCAACAGGAGGAAATGCTGGTGTAGCAACAGCTTGCAAAACGCAAGGCCCATGGCGGGCCCGCCGGCCATCCCGCCCCGTGAAAAAGCCCTTCACGGGGCTTTTTTTTGCATTTTGTGGTCAAGTCTTCCCCCCGGTCGCCGATATCTCCATTGAATACTGCAAATTGCCACATCCCGAAGGAGATATTCATGGCCCTGGGAAGGATCCTGGTCGTCGACGACGAAGAGTCCATGTGCCAATACCTGTCCATCCTGCTGAAGAAGGAAGGCTATGAGGTTTTGACGGTCAACTCGGGTCAGGAGGCGCTCAAGGTTTTCGAGAGCCACCCCCTGGACCTGGTGATGACTGATATACAGATGCCCAAGATGGATGGCATTCAGCTGTTGAAGGGTATCAAGGGGATGGACCCGAACATTCCCGTGATCATCATGACCGCCTATGCCAGCGAGCAATCCGCCATCGAGGCGGTGAACCTGGGGGCGTTCTGTTACCTGCAGAAGCATTCCAAGAACGACGAGATCAAGATGTTCGTCCGCAATGCCCTGGCCCTGCGTCAGGCCCGGACCGAGAACACGGAACTGAAGCGGGAACTGGGACGCAAGAAGGGGCAGAAGAAGGTCATCGGCCAGAGCGCGCGCATGCGCTCGGTGTTCAAGATGGTGGACAAGATCGCCGGCACCGGAGCCACCGTCCTGATCAACGGGGAGAGCGGCACCGGCAAGGAAGTCATCGCCGGTTCCATCCACCAGAAAAGCGACCGTGCCCAGGGGCCGTTCGTGGCCATCAACTGCGGCGCCATTCCCGAGACCTTGCTGGAATCCCAGCTTTTCGGCCATGTCAAAGGGTCGTTCACGGGGGCTGACAAGGACACGATGGGCTTCTGCCGACAGGCCGAGGGCGGCACCATTTTCCTGGATGAGATCGGGGAAACGCCCCATGCCATCCAGGTGAAGCTGCTCCGCATGCTCCAGGAGCGGGAGATCTATCCCGTGGGCAGCAGCAAGCCCCTCAAGGTGGATGTCCGGGTCATTGCCGCCACAAACCGCGACCTGGAACAGGAAGTGGCCGCGGGCAACTTCCGCATCGATCTGTTCTATCGCCTGAATGTCATTCCCTTGAATCTGCCCCCATTGCGCGATCGGGTCGAGGATATTCCCCTGCTGGCCGACCACTTCCTCAAGAAGTGCTGTCCCGGGGAATATACCGGGAATCTGGGCAGTTTCCTCGATGAAACCACCCTCAACGCTCTCCAGAGTTACGAGTGGCCGGGAAACGTGCGCGAGCTGGAAAACGTGATCGAGCGGGCCAACATCATTCGCGAAGGGGACAAGATCAGGGTGGGGGATTTGCCGCCCGAGTTCGCTCAGAGCCAGGAAGGTGTGTCCGGCCAGGCGGCTCTGTCCGTGGGTGGGGACATCACTCTGGAAGATCTGGAGCGGGCCCACATTCTGGCCGTTCTCGAGGCGACCAATGGAGCCCGGAAGCAAACGTCGGAAATCCTGGGCATCAATGCTTCGACCCTTTACCGGAAACTGAAGAAGTACGGGGTCCAGGACCCGGAGCCCGAAGATCAGGAAACCGACGTGTATGCCGAGGGGCAGGAAGTGCCCGGCGAGGCGCTGCTGGCGGCGGTCGAATCGGTGATCCGGGAAACCGAGGACGCGGACATGGTGACCGAAGAGGTTTGAGCGGGAGACCTCCGGGCCGGGTGGTTTCCCACTCCGCCCCGGGATGTCG
>JAZBOO010000064.1:0-2750 GCA_036351155.1 Candidatus Krumholzibacteriia bacterium
AGATCGGGCGCAACGACCCCTGTCCTTGCGGCAGTGGAAAGAAATACAAGCGCTGCTGCGGAGGCTGATCAACATGGGCCGGCGGCTGATCCTTGTGACCCTCACGGTGGGGACCCTGTTGCTGGGCCTTCACCTGGGGACCGCCTGGGCTCAGGTCGACGACGCGCCCTCTTCCGGGCGCAGCTGGATCACCCGGAACCTGGAGCGGTTTTTCGGGGGAACCGACCAGCAGGCCGAGAACCTGGACGGCCGGACCCGGGAAATCTCGGAGATCTATCGTCGGTATGCGGGGCGCCCCATCGAGGTGGTCCTTGTGCACCAGGTGGCCGGGTTCCGTGAAGGATGGAACCAGGGCCAATCCACGGCCAAGCGGCTGCTGACCGGCATGACAAGCAGCATCCAGTCCTACACCCGCGATGGCATCATCCGGGACTACCTGCTCTTTGCCCGGGGCGACCGGGTCGATCCGTTTGCCCTGGCCGACTCCGAAGTCCTGCTGCGCCAGCTCCCCTACATCAACGATGTGCGCATCCAGGTGGTACCCTTGCAAGGTGAGGGCGATGCCGTCGCCGTCATCGTCGAGACCACCGATCGCTGGCCCCTGGGCGTCACCGGCAAGTTGATCACCGCCGAGAAGTATTCCGTCGATCTCTACTCGGAGAATGTGGGGGGCCTGGGCATCCGCCTGTCGAATGAGATCTTGCACGATTCCTTCGAAGACCCTGACTGGGGCTACCGCGGCGAGCTGAGCAAGGACAACATTGCCGGATCATTCTGGGGGGCGGCCCTGGAGTACGAAAGCTCCTACGAGCGCCGGATTCAGGCGGCGCGGTTCGAGCGGCGTCTGGCCCACCCGGCGCTGCACCGGGTGGGCGGTTTTTCCTTCGACCATGCCTACGAGTTCAGCGAGGGGCGCGAGCCGGCCAAGTTCGACCATTTCGACGCCTGGGTGGGCGATGTGATCCGGGTGGACCATGTTCAGCCCCGCCGGGTGGATACCCGCGCTATTCTGGTTCCGGCTTTCCGTTTTTTTCGCCGCAGTCACTATATTCGTCCCAGTGTGGAAGTGGACCTGAACCGGAACTATCACGACCGCGAAGTCTGGCTGGCCGGTCTGACCTTCCAGCGCTTCCGGATTTTCAGCACCAGCAACCTCTTCGGCGATGGCGAAACGGAAGACGTGCCGGTGGGGCTTTCCGTCCAGCTGTCCGGCGGCTATGAGAAGGCCGAGTTCCAGGAGCGAATTCCCGTGGCTCTGGTGGGCTCCTGGACCGCCCTGGACAGTGACGGCTGCGTGTCGCGGGTGGCGGTGGAGGCGGGCTCGTACTGGCTCCATGGTCGGTCCGAGGAACGCGCCCTGAAGCTGGGGCTGGGCCAGATCACCCGGCTGATGGGCCTTGGCGACCAGCGCCTGCGCCTCTTCGGAGAAGTGGAATACACCCTGGGGCGTCGGCGCTATCCGCGGGACCGGATCTATCTGGACAACGACCACGGCATCCGGAACCTGGAAGACCGGGTGGTCCAGGGCAACCAGCGGCTGATCACCTCCCTGGAAGCGCGGCTGTTCAGCAACCTGGCACTGTGGGGCTTTCGGCTGTCGTTCTTCGGATTTTCCGATGTGGGGGTGATCGGGTCGGAAAAATCATCGTCCCTTTTCAAGGAAAAAGCCTACCTGAGCACGGGGCTGGGCGTGAGATTGCGCAATCCCAGCCTTGTCTTACCCACCATCCAGGTGCAATTGTCTTTCCTGAGCAACATAGACGCCCCGGGTCTGGCCCTGGGCGTGAAGGTGGGCAACGTCAAGAAGCGCGAGTGGAAAGTCCCGGGAACCCGGCCCGACTTGCCGCGGTACGACTAGGAGACTTCTGTGCAACAGATCTGGATTCAAGGCAAGGGTGGGGGAGATCGTCTCCAGCTGCGCGAGGCACCCCTTCCGCAGCCGGGACCCGGTCAGGTCCGCATCGCCGTGGATGCGGCCGGGGTCAACTTTGCCGATGTGATGATGCGGCTGGGCCTTTACCCGGACGCCCCGAAGCTTCCCGCCGTACCCGGTTACGAGGTGGCCGGGACCATCGATGCCGTCGGACCCCAGGTGGACCCTTCCCTCGAGGGCAAGCCCGTGGTGGCGATGTGCAACTTCGGGGGCTACAGCGAGGCCATCTGCGTGCCGGCGGCCCTGTGCTTTGTGAGGCCCGATGGTATGGCTGCCACGGCGGCGGCCGCCTTGCCGGTCAATTACCTGACCGCCTGGCAAATGCTGCGGGTCATGGCCCCGGTTCAGGGTGGGGACACCGTTCTGGTCCACTCGGTGGCCGGAGGCGTGGGGCAGGCGGCCCTTCAGCTCTGTCAGGCTGCCGGAGCCACGGTGCTGGGAACGGCTTCGCCTGCCAAGCATCAGCGGTTGCTCGAACAGGGTGTGCGTCATGTGTTCGATTCGCAGCAAAAAGATTTCGCCGCCGGAGTGAAGGCTGTCACCTCGGGGCGCGGGGCCGACATCGTCCTGGAACCCCGGAACGGCCCCTGGATCGGGGAAAGCTACCGGGCCCTGGCCAAGTGTGGGCGGCTGGTTCTGTTCGGGTTTTCTCATGCGGCGGTGGGCCGTCGATCGGGCACCTTCTCGGCCCTGCGTACCTTGATGCAGGTGCCCTGGCTCACGGTGAACCCCATCCGGCTGATGAACGACAACAAGTCGGTGGCCGGGGTGAATCTGGGACGCATGTGGGATCAGGGTGAGCGCACCGCCCGTTGGA
>JAZBOO010000065.1:0-7447 GCA_036351155.1 Candidatus Krumholzibacteriia bacterium
ACCAGTTCCACCTTCCCCAGCCGGGGATGGACCGCATCGAAGTAGGTGTGGGGCATGTCCTCGATCCAGGCGGCGGTGCCCTCGTTCATCAGCACGCGCACGGTCTGGGCGATCGAAGCGCCACCCTCCACGTCGAGAGGGCTTTTGCCTTGCTGGGCCTGGACATCACGGTACAGGACACCCACGATCTGCCGCCCCAGCTGGGCGCCGCCGCCGGCCAGCAGCATTCCCGTGTCGGCAATGAGATGCCCGGCATGGCTCCGCAGCTCCGGCTTGGTGGGCAGCAGGGTCACCGAGAAGGGGGCCGGCATCTTTTCCTGGTCCACCCAGAAACGGGCCAGTTCGAGTGTCTGGCACACGCCTTCCTGGCCGAATTTTTCCAGCAGCTGGTTGATGCGGTCGCGGTGGTCGTAGCTCAGGCGCAGGCTCTCGGCGTACTGGTAGCGGTCGGCATCCAGCTTCTGTTTGCGGCCATCACCTTGTTCGGTCCAGAACGCTCCCTCCACCCAGTTGCCCAGCTTGGTGGGCGTGGGGGACAGGGTGAGCATGCTTTCCCGCCACACCATCACGGCGGGCTCCAGGGCGTAGGCTTCCAGGTCGGCGCGCGGCACGTTCTCGCTGGCCAGCAAACGATCGCCCAGGGCGGTGAAGGCGTGCCAGCCGGAAATGTCGATGGTGGCCGGGCAGTCGGCAGACTTCCGGGTCTGATCCGGCGCGGCCTTGTCCCCGCCGCACCCGGACAGAGCCGCCGCCCAGAGAATCAGCAGAATCAGAACCGAAAAGGTGTGGAATTTGTGGTGAAGGACCTGATGATTTATCATTCGCCCAGAATCTCCCGAGTTTGATGTTGCTTGGACCGATAGGAATACCTTGGAATCGACCCGCCTCCTGATCCATGAAATATACCCCGCAATCAGCGGGGAGTCACGTTTTCGCGGCTGGCCCTGCGTGCTGGTGCGCCTGACCGGCTGTCACCTGCGCTGCACCTGGTGCGACAGTGCCCACGCCTTTGCCGGGGGTGAGTCGCTGACGGTGTCCGCCGTCATGGCGCGCATCGCCGAGCACGGCCACCGCACCGTCCTGGTGACGGGAGGCGAACCCCTGCTGCAGAAGGGCGTGGTCGAACTGATGAAGGCCTTGCTGGCCTCAGGTAAAAGGGTGCTGCTGGAGACCAGCGGCACGCTCATGAACGGAAACGCCGTGGCCCTTGCCGAGGTTCCCGCCGGCGTGCACCGCATTGTCGACATCAAGCCCCCGGCCAGCGGCATTGCGGAATCGGCCATGGACTGGGAGGGGATCCAGGTTCTGGGGCCCGATGACGAGCTCAAGATCGTGTGCGCCGATCAGAATGACTATGCCTGGGCCCGCGCCCTGGTCCAGGAAGGTTCACGGCTTCCCGCGGGAGTCCCGGTGACCCTTTCTCCGGTGCAGAATGGCCTGGAGCCGCGTGACCTGGCCGAGTGGATCCTGGCCGACCGACTGGATGTCTGCTTTCAGATCCAGCTGCACAAGGTGGTCTGGCCCGATGCTCAGGGAGGAGTCTAGCATGAGTGGGGAGACGACCCGTCCCCGGGCCATTGTCCTGGCCAGCGGCGGACTGGACTCGGCCGTTTGTCTGGCCGAGGCGGTGCAAACCTACGAAGTCTCGTTGCTGCACATCAACTACGGGCAGCGCACCGAGACCCGGGAGTTGAAGGCCTTTCATGACCTTGCCGATCATTACGGGATCACCGCGTGTCTGGTGGCCGATATCAGCTATCTGAAGGAAATCGGCGGCTCGTCCCTGGTGGACGCCAGTCAGGATGTGGAACAGGGGTTACCCACGGAGGGGCAAGGCGTTCCTTCCACCTATGTGCCGTTCCGCAACGCCCACATCTTGTGCGTGGGCATGAGCTGGGCCGAGGTGATCGGCGCCGAGGCGCTGTTCATCGGGGCGGTGGAGGAGGACGGCAGCGGCTATCCCGATTGCACGCGCGATTTCTACGACAAGTTCGCCGCCGCCGCGGATGCGGGGACCCGACCTGAAACCCGGGTGGAAATCGTCACGCCTCTGATCAGGCTGAACAAGGCCGCCATCGTGAAGCGGGGTCTGGAGCTGGGGGCGCCTCTGCACCTGACCTGGTCCTGTTACGTGGCCGAGGACCAGGCGTGCGGGACCTGTGAAAGCTGTCGATTGCGGTTGCGCGGGTTTGCGGCCGCAGGCAGGGAAGACCCTATTCAGTACCGGACTCGAACCGGCTGAAGTCATAGTCCTTGTAGGCATTGCACCGGCTGCACAGATGGATCAGATCACGCCGCCCATCGTTCAACGTGGCCCGGATACACCCTGCCGCATAGCTCTCCCAGATCTCCTGCACCGACTGCTCCAGCACGTTGCCGATCACGGCCCGCTCGTGCACATCCCAGCAGCAGATGGTGGCGTTGCCGTTGCTGTAGAAGAACATCTCATCCAGCACCTTCAGGCAGGGTTTCAGCACCACATCGTCGCGCAGCTGTCCCGTCCACGGCCACTGGTACAGCTGGGTGATCAGCACCTCGCTGCACTTGGGTCCCCAGAATTCCCGGTAGGCTTCGATCTCGTGCTTGTTCTCCGGCACCTCGATCATGCGCAGTTCGGTGAACACCTTGTCGCGGTAACCGCCCTCATCCCACAGCTCGAGGAAGCGCTGGGTGCGTTCCATGACCCGGTCGTAGTTCACGCCCAGGCGCGAGGGCTCGTAGGTTTCACGGCTCAGCCCGTCGATGGAAAACCGCATGATGTCCACGCCGGCCTCCAGCAGGGCGGCGCCCAGCTTCTCGGTCACCAGCTCGCCGTTGGTGTTGAACTCCACGGTGGCGGTGGGGTCGTTGTCCTTGATGTAGCGCACGATCTCGGGCATGCGATTGTCCACGAAGGGCTCGTTGGTCAGGAAGGGGCGGTAGGTGATGCCCCAGCCGCGGGTGTCATCGACGATCTTCTTCCAGGTATCCTCGGGCATCCGGGCGGGGTCGCGCATGATCTCGTTCTGGGGACAGAACTCGCATTTCGCGTTGCACTTGGTCACCGTTTCCATCTGGATGTACCTGGGCCGCTGCGCGTAGGGCATGGTCCAGCGGGCAGATTGTCCCTGGCCGGGCAAAGTGGGGGCCTGGGGAGCCTGATCGGCTTGGCTGGGTCGCATTCTCTTGACTCACTTCCTGCTATTTCAAAAAAGGTTGGATCAGTTCCATGCTGCGCACAGTGGCGCCGCGCTGGTCCAGGACGACCTGGCGGGCTTCCTGGCCGGCCGCCGCCAGGGCCTGAGGGTTGTCCAGCAATTCCCGGGCACGGGCCAGAGCCTCCTCCGGACGCGTGACCACCCACCCCGCCTGGCGCTTCACCAGAACTCCGGCCTCTTCGGCGTTGCTGATGCGCGGGCCAAACAGCACCGGCATGCGGGCCACGGCCGGTTCCATGGTGTTGTGCACCCCGGTGGTGAAGCTGCCGCCCACATAGGCAAGATGACCCGAGCGGTAGATTTCGGCAAGGTGGCCGATGGAATCGACCAGGATCACACGCGCCGGATGATCCGCACTCGCGTCCTGTTCCAGAAACCGGGAAAGGCGAACGCCGGGGATGTCCTGGCTGGCCAGTTCTTTTTCCAGGGCCTCCAGACGCTCCGTGGCCGGCTCGTGGGGGGTCAGAACCAGGCGCAGGTCGGGCGTTGCGGCCAGCAGTTCCTGGAGCACCGGCAGCCACAGGTTCTCGTCGGGAGGCCAGGTGCTGCCCAGGATCAGCAAGCGGCCGCTCAGCTTTTTCAGATGCTCGGCGATGGGCCCATCTTGGGCCGCCTCGTAGCGCAAGATCACCTGTTCCACGCGGGTGTCTCCGGCCACGGTGACCGGGCAGGTGACCTGCAGATCCTCGACGAAGCGCCGCCGGTCATCTTCCGTGCACACACCAAGCTGGGCAAAGCGGTTGAAAAGGTCGCGGTACATGGGCCGCGCCACCGGGTGCAGACGCGCGCTGCTCGGGGCCAGCGAGCCGGCCACCAGACACAGCGGCACGTCCTGCTGGTCGGCCGCCAGCACCAGGTTGGGCCACAGGTCGAACTTGACGAAGACCAGCAAGCGGGGTTGCCAGGCGGCCATCAGCGTCCTCATGTCGCCCGGGTGGTCAAAGGGCAGGTAGTCGTGCAGGTCGGCGCAGGGACGCTTCAGGGCGAAGTCGTAGCCCGAGGGGGAAAAGTGGGTCACCGCCACGGGCAGGTCCGGATGTCGCGCCTTGACCGCCTCGATCACCGGGCGCGCCTGCTCGTACTCGCCCACACTGGTCACGTGAAACCACACGCCGCCGCGCAGACGATCGGCCTGGCCGAGCAGCCGGTCCATGATGTCCCGCCGCCCTTTCACACCTTGCTGCAACTTGGGTGAAAACCGGGCGGCCACCGGGACCGTCCGCACCAGCAGAGGGCTCATCGCGCGGTACAGGCTGAGCATCAGGCCGGGGCGCTTCATCACGGGAACATCCTCTGGAGAAACGGTTGAGAGCGGTCGGGTGACAGTTCCTGCAGGCAGGCCAGATCGCCCCGGTGGCAGGGACGCTTGCCGTTGCGCGAGCAGGGACGACATTCCAGGTCGATCTCGAGAACCTCGGACCGGTCCAGCACCGGGAAATACCCGAAATGGCGCACGGTGGGGCCAAAGAGGGCCAGGACCGGCGTGCCCACGGCTTCCGCCAGGTGCAGCAGGCCGCTGTCGTTGGTCACCACGGCGGAGCAGCGGGCCAGGGAAGAGGCCACCTCGGGAAGGGAGCGGTCCTTCACCACCTCGATGTCGGGCCATTGTCGGCACGCCTCGGCCAGCGGGCTGCCGGGGAACCATTGCTCCTCGCGGGGGCCAAGATGAATGACGATGGGATCGGGCCGCCGGGCCCGGAAGTCGGCAATCAAGGCGGCGAAGTGCTCTGCGGGCCAGCGCTTGGTGTCCCACTGGGCGCCGGGGGCCAGACCCAGGCGCGGGGGCTCGTCATTCGAGGGCCGCAGGTGGACCAGGGGAGGGGGGGCCGGGGGTGAGGCGTCATCCAGAAGATCCCCGAACACCTCGTCCAGCCGTTGCCTCATGGTCCGGCCCAGAAGCTGGTCAGCTGCCGCCCCCTGCAGGAGGGCCAGGCGTTGCCGGGTGTCCTTGGCAATGGCCCCCTGGGGCGTGCGGCCCATCAGCATCAGCAGGCCGCGGCTGCGCAGGACCCGGTGGGCATCGTAAATGGCGTCCCAGGACCGGCCCCGCAGGCGACGCGACAGGTCCCACAGCCCGCCCAGCCCGGGCTGGTCCAGGGTGATCACCTCGTCCACCCCGGTCATCATTTCCAGGAGCGGGGCAAACTGGCGTTTGGTCACCAGGGTCACCTGACGTTCCGAGGCACCGAAAGTCTGGGCCAAGCGCGAAAGCGACCACCCCAGCAAGCAGAGGTCGCCCAGTGAACTGAACCGCAGGACCAGGATTTTTTGCACGGCGTGCTTTCTTTTCGGGTGAATCCGGATCATCCAACATATTGTCTCCTGGGAAAATGGTTTTCTCGCGGGCCTCAGGCAAGCCGGGGTCCGCGCAGGGGTTGCTTGCCCGGAGGCTGGACAGGCAGTAGTATGCCCGGGTTCGGCCATCATGGACCACGCCCTTGGCGGGGGATTGACTTGGACTTCCTCATTCTCGGAATCCTGCTGGTGCTGTCGGCCTCCTTCTCGGGGGCCGAAACGGCCTTGTTTTCCCTGGGCCCTGCGGAAATGGCCCGCCTGCAGTCCGGCGGCGGTCCTGCGGGCCGTGTCCTGGTGCGCTTGCTGGGCCGCGCCAACGACCTCCTGTCCGCTCTCTTGATCGGCAACCTGCTGGTCAACACCGCGGCCAGCGCGGTGGCCACCAGTCTCTGCCTGAAACTTTTTGGCGACCGAGGCGTGGCCGTGGCCATTCCCGCGGTCACTCTCCTGCTGCTGATGATGGGCGAAATCACCCCCAAAATGATGGCCCTGCATTTCCGGGCGCCCATCGCCCTGGCCGTGGGAGCTCCCCTCACTGTCTGGTTGCTGGTGACCCGACCCTTCGTGATGGTGACCGGCGGGCTGACCCGTTTCCTCCTGCGGGTGCTCCCCATGGATCCGGTAGGATCGCGCCCCATGACGCCCGATGAAATGCAAACCGCCTGTGACCTGGCAGTGGAAGACGGCTCGTTGACCGAGACCGAAGGGCGCTCCCTGGGCCGCTTGATCCGGCTGGAGGACCTGGAAGTCAGCCGCATCATGACGCCGCGCACCTCGGTGATCCTGCTGCGCCGGGGAATGAGCCTCAAGCAGATCCTGGCCATCGCACGGAGGGCAGGGTTCAATCGGTATCCCGTGCTCGAGGCTGAAGGTGATCGACCGGTGGGCTTTTTCCATCTGAAGGACCTTCTGGGGCAAGATCCCGATTCCGATTTGCCGGTGGACGGCGAACTGCGCCCCCTTCTTTTCGTGCCGGAGAGCAAGAGTGTGGCCGCCCTGCTCATGGAGATGCGGAGCGGGGGCGGTCATCTGGCCTCGGTGGTGGACGAGCACGGCGATTTTTCTGGAATCGTGACCATGGCCGATTGCCTGCAGGCGGTCATGGGCCCCATCATGGACGGCTGGCAGCACGATGCCGAGCTGATTCCCCTGGGCGGTGGGCGCTGGGTGATCAGCGGGCGCACCGACCTGCGCGAGCTGGAGGAGGCCTGTGGGCTGATCATTCCCGCCAGCCGCGACTACGTGACGGTGGCGGGCATGATGATGGCCAAACTGGGTCGGGTGCTGGTGCCCGGCGACAAGCTGACTCTGGACTCGGCCCGATTTTCAGTACTGGAAATGACCGGGCATCGGGTGGACAGGATCGGGGTCACCCTGTTGACCGATGGGCGACCTGAAACCGGAGACCCGGAGGGGCGGCCATGAGTTTTCTCCTGGGACCCCAGGGCGAAATCATGTGGATGCCCGCCGTGCTGGTGCTGGTGGTGGGCCTTCTGCTGTCGGCCTTCTTTTCCGGCAGCGAAACGGGCTTCATGAGCGTCAGCCGCGTGCGACTGCGCCGCAGTGGTCAGTCCGAAAGTGGGCAGGGAAGGACCCTGCAAGAGCTGTTGCGGAACATCGAGGACCCCATCCTGACCTGCCTGATCGGGACCAACCTGTTCAACGTGATGATCAGCGCCGTGCTGACGGTGATCATGACCAGCCTGCTGGGCGACTACGGGGAGTGGGCCGCCGTGGCGCTGGGCGCCACCATGGTGATCACCTTCGGTGAGATCGTGCCCAAGGTGCTGTACCTCGAGTTTCCCGAGACGCTGACCGGTCGGTCGGTCCGGGGCATTCGCCTGGCCATGCTGGTGTTCTGGCCGGTGCGGGTTTTGCTGCTCGGTTACACCAGATTTCTGCGTTTTTTGCAGGGGCGGGGGGGCGGCAACCAAGAAAGTCTGGACCGGCGCAGC
>JAZBOO010000066.1:0-32915 GCA_036351155.1 Candidatus Krumholzibacteriia bacterium
GATCACGGTGGAATCAATCGACGCCACCGGAGCCCTGGTAGAGCAGGTGACGGTACCCACCCGGCGCGATTCGATCCCCGGTCAACCAGGCGGCCTGTCCACCTTCCGCATCATGGCGGACTTCTGGGGCGAGCCCTCTTTCAGCACCCCAGTTTCCGGTTACTCGCGGGATGACATCGCCCCGGAAGCGCCCACGGAATTGACCGCGAACTCCGCCTTGAACGGGGCACACCTGACCTGGAGCCCCTCGGTCAGTCAGGATGTCCACCACTACAACCTGTATTACAGCTACAGCGCCGACTCGACTCCCTACTTCCCCTGGGCCACCGTGCAGACCGACACCACGGTCACCACCGGGGTGCGACCCGGGTTTATCGCCTACTTCCGGGTGGCGGCGGTGGACACGGCGGGGCAAATCGGCCCCCAATCGGAAGTGGCGTCCTGCGTCATGCCCCCGGTGGTGGAGTTCACCCAGGCCGTCGCCGGCACCGAAGGCAACCATCTGGTCACCTTGACCTGGAGCCTGGAAGCGATCGACGCGGTTCCTGAATTTGCCCTGTTCCGACGCTTGGCTCCGGCTGAGATCTGGGAGCCCCTGGTGCGAGATGTGGTGGAAAAAGAGGACGGGGTATTCGAGATGATCGACACGGCCCTGCCCGCCGGATGTGAGGTGGCCTACCGCATCGACCTGAAGGTGGGCGACGGGAGCTGGCCTCTCCTGGAAACCGACACCATCACCATGCCCTCCACTCCCTTGTCGTTGACCTGTCAGGGCAATCCGTTCCGGGAAACCACACGCCTCATGATGTACTTGCCTGAGCGCGCATCGGTGGGGCTGGATGTTTTCGATGTGCGAGGGCGCCGGGTGGCCGACCTGCACCATGCCCCCCTGAGCGGAGGCTGGCACCCCATCGTTTGGACCGGACAAGACGACAGGGGACAACGGCTGAGTGCCGGTTTGTACTTTGCCGTTCTGCGCAGTGAGAAGCAGCAGCTGATCCGCAAGATCACCTTGCTCAGATGAGTTCAGTCGTACAGGTCCTGTACCTTGTAGATGCTGACATACAGCCGGATGGTGCAGCCGCCAACCGTGCGCGTATAAAAGCGTTGACCATCGTAGATGCCGTAGTTCCAGGTCAGGTCCCAGTTGCCCATGACCTCGTCGGCCGTGCCCACATCGTAATCCCAGGCGGTGCCGGTCAGGCGCAAGGTGCCGCGGCCATCGAGGTAGAGGTTCGCGTTGATGGGAGCGCTGTTGATCTGAATTTCCCCGCCGGCAGGAACCACGATGAAATCGTCCGCAGCCAGACTGGCCACCTCGGTGGTTCCCGCGTCCGTGGTCACGCTGAAGGTGTAGTACACCTCGGGGGCGGGACTGAACGAACCGTCACACCCTTCGGTGATCACACGCAGCTTGTCCACGGTGAAGGCATACTCGGCGCCGGTGGGCTCCTGGTACTCGGGAGTGCAATCGTTGATGGTATACTCGGCGGTTTCGCTGACCCCGGCGATGCTGTTGTCGGCGAGGTTGCGCACGATGTAGGACAGAGGCCGGGCCGAGGTCAACGGAGCGTCGGCCGCGAAATACTGCCCCAGGCGGCCCGTGGTGATCAGTTCCACCACGCCGTCATCCACCCCGCCCACGGTGGACACCCGAATTTCCGAGGCGTTCAGCACGGCCAGATGCTCAGCATCGATGGATCCGGTGCTGATGCTGGCCCGGGTGGCGATCAGCGCCGCCTCCATCTCCTCGGTGGTGTGGGTCGAGGTCATGGTCATCAAGAGCATGCGACCGTACACGATGTTCGAGATGTAGGTGGGCGGGTTGTTCGGCCCGATACGGCCGAGATCAATCTGCTCGTTCAACCGCTCCTCGGTGAAGCTGCTGCTGAATAAGGTGGACGGGGTCTGGGGCAGCACCACCGAGGCGGTGAACATCGTCTGGGTGAAGTACGCCGTCAGAGTGTTCTCCTCGACGCTGGCCTCGTAGGCCAGAGAAGACAGCACATCGCTGCTCAGATAGCGCAGGGAGAACCCGAGCTCCAGCGCGGCCTGCTCCAGCGAGTAGGTGGTGCACTGCTCCAGGATCAAGCTCGTGCCGGCCACATGGCCGCTGCTTGATGCCAGCTGAATCAGTTCTCCCAGGGCCGTGGCCATGGTGGCGGGGTCGGGATTCTCGACGGTGCGGGTGACCTCTTCGGTGAACCGGTCGATGAAAATGGTCAAGGGCGCACGCTGACGGATAGGCAACTCGTCCAGGGATTCCAGGCCCCCCGCATGGGACTGCCCCTGAAGCAATCCCCCCAGCCACATGACCTGGGAATCCGGGCTGAACACCGTGATTTCCTCGGGCGTTTCGGTGAGGGAATGGCGGGACACCAGGCATTCGTAGCCGGTCCCGTTGTAAAACTGCGTCGAGTCCATGGGAGCGGAGACCATGATGTTTTCCGAGGACAGCTGAGGAGAAAACTCCAGCCAGGAGGGTAAACTCAACAGGTATTCATCCACATCGGCACGGACCGGGCCAGGGTTGGTGGGATCTTTCTCAGCGCCGCAACCGGCCCCCAGCAGGACCAGCATGGCCAGGAGCAGCATGTTCAAAAGCACTGGCTTGGAGATCATCTTGGGTTCCGATCTTTGGAGACGGCCTGTGGTCTTCCGGACCTCTGGACAAACAATAGTGTTTTTATCCGCTTTCAAGAGAACACTCAAACGGATAAAAAAGCGAACCTTTTTTTGCTTTGATCAGATCCAGAGGCTGTCTGTGGGCAAGATTCGCTGAAAAAAGGCCCGCCCCCCCGTGGGGAGCGGGCCTGTTGCCCTGTTTCATCTGGTCAGGTCAATCGTAAAGGTCGTTCACCTTGTTGATGCTGACATACACCCGGATGGAACAGCCGCCTCCGCTGCGGGTGAAGTACCGCTGGCCGTTGCTCACCCCGTAGTTCCAGCTCAGGTCCCAGTTGCCCATGACCTCGTCGGCGCTGCCCGAATCGTAGTCCCAGGCCGTACCGGTCATGCGCAAGGTCCCGTCACCGTTGGCGTAGAGGCTGGCGAAGCGAGGCGCGCTGTTGATATTGACTTCCCCACCTTCGGAAAGAACGACGTAATCATCCGCGGAACGGTCGGCGATCACGGTGGTGCCCGAATCGCGGATCAAGCTGAAGCTGTAGTACACCTCGGGCGAAGGGCCGATCAGCCCGTCGCAACCATCGGAAATCAGGCGCAGCTTGTCGACGGTGAAAGAGTAACGCGCTCCGGTGGGGACCAGGTCCTCGGCGGTGCAGCTGTTGATGGCGTACTCGGTGGTCTCGCTGACCTTGGCGATGCTGTTGTCCGCCAGGTTGCGCACGGTGTAGGACAGGGGCCGGGCCGAGGTCAGCGGCGCGTCGGCCGCGAAGTACTGCCCCAGCTGTCCGGTGGAAATCAGGTTCTCCACCCCATCGTCCACGCCACCCACGGTGGACACCCGGATTTCCGAATTTTCCAGGACCGTCAGGTGCGATCCGTCGATGGACCCGCTGCCGATGCTGGCCCGGCTGGCGCTCAGGGCCGCCTGCATGTCTTCGACGCTGTAGGTCGAGGTCATCGTCAGCATGAGCATGCGGCCGTACACGATGTTCGAGATGTAGGTGGGCGGGTTGTTCGGTCCGATGCGGCCCAGATCGATCTGCTCGTTCAGCCGCTCCTCGGTGAAGCTGCTGCTGAAGAAATCGGACGGGGTCTGGGGCAGCACCACCGAGGCGGTGAACATCTTCTGGGTGAAGTAGGCCGTCAGGGTGTTTTCCTCGACGGTGGAATCGTAGGACAGCGAGGAGCGCACGTTGTTGCCCAGGTAATTCACCGAGATGTTCAGATCCAGGGCCGCCTGCTCGAGCGAATAGGTGGTTTTCTGGTCGAAGAAGATGCTGCTGCCGGCCACATGACCACTGTTGGTGGCCAGCTGGATCAGGTCGCCGATGGCCACCGCCATGGACGAAGGATCGGGATCCTCGACGGTGCGCGTGACATCATCGGTCAACAGGTCGATGAAGATGGTCAGCGGCGCCCGCTGCCGGATGGGCAGCTCGCCCAGCGATCCCAGCCCCCCCGCGTAGGCCTGCCCCTGCAGCAACGAGCCCAGCCACATGATCTCGGAATCGGGACTGAACACCGTGATCTCTTCGGGAGTCTCGGTGATGCTGTAGTAGGACACTTCACAGTCGTAGTCGGTGCCGTTGTAGCTCTGGGAGGAATCCACGGGCCCCGAGACCAGGATATTCTCCGAGCTCATCTGGGGAGAGAATTCGGCCCAGGAGGGCAGCGCCCTCATGTATTCGTCAACATCGGCGGCGCCGGGACCGGGCTTGGTGGGGTTGTCTTCGCTGCTGCAACCGGCCCAGAGCATGACGGTCAAGGCCAAGAGCAGAACTTTCAAAGGCAGTTTATGGGTGTTCATCTCGGTTTCCGTTTCTTTGAAGGCGAGGACCCTGAAAGGCAAGTGATTTTGTCTTCTATTGGGTGACGCGCAAACGAAACCGGAAAGCGATCATGGTATTTTGAGTTTTTTTCAGGGGGCGAAATCCACCCTGCACAGATGAATGACCGATTCTCCCGTGGAAACCAGCCCCAGCCGGCCGTCCGGGGTGAAAAAGACCTCGAAACCGGCGATTCCCTCGGGCATCACGACATCCGGCGCCACGGACTTCAGATTTCCATCGGTCACCCGCAGAGTGGTCGGCGCGTCTTCATCGTCCGAGGCCAGGGTGAACCAGTAGCGGCCCTGGGGGTCGCGCCCGCCCAGGCCGGTGAGGAAGGTCACGCTCATGGTCACGGTTTCGCCGTCGTCGCTTTCGGATATGCGGCTGGTGTCCCGCGTCGGCACCAGCTCCCGGTCCCAGACCACTTCGCCGTCCTGGCTCACCAGGAAAACGCGGCCCGACAGGGGGTTCAGCAGGAGGCATAGTCCTTCGTCGTGGGGCAAGATTTGCTGATTGCGGCAGGTCTTGAAGGATTCGAAGAAATCGGTGGGACAGGACGTGCCAAAGGGGGAAGCCACCGTGCCGTCCTCGTTCAGGAAGGCCGCCGACTGATCCCCCACCCCCATGACCGCCGCCAGCTTGCCGTCCAGAACCGCGGGGGCCGAGTATTGAAGACCTGGCACCAGTGTGCGTCGGTACTCCCCATCCAGCCCGAACACCGTGATGCGCGCCATTTCGAAAACCCACAGTTCCTCCTGGAAGAGAACCATCCCCCGCGGATTCTCGAACTCCCCCGGCCCCTGACCACAGCGGCCAAAGGTATTCAGAAGTTCCCACTCACCGTCCACGTGCATGACCTGGCATTCGCCCGAGTTGAGCAGGTACCAGGTCCCGTCGCCGGCCGCCTGCACGCTCATGGGTCCGTGCAGGAAGAGGTCGTCGCCCTCGGATCCGAGGGAACGTTCGATGGTGACCTGGGCAGCCGTGGCAGGAAGGGCCAGAGCACAGAAACAAAGAAGGGCGATCCAGCAGGCGCGGCGCATATCATACCCCCGGCAATGAATGACAGAAAAGCAGGCTGATCCAGTATACGTGCCAGTTGACCAAAGGTGACAAGGGCACCCCGGCCAAGATTCTGTTGACTCCCGGTGGGCGGATGGGATACTGGAAACATAAGGATTTCTGGAGACCAACGACCACAAGGGATCGCCATGGAAAAGATAGAGGGCAACATCAAGGACGACAATAAAACCGACTATCTGGACGGGAAAACCGTCCTGATCACCGGAGGCACCGGCTCGCTGGGCAAGGCCCTGGTTCACCGTTTCCTGACCACCGGTGTGCGCAAGATCATCATCTACTCGCGGGACGAGTTCAAGCAGTTCAACATGGAGCGGCAGTTCCGCAACCACAAGGATCGGCTACGCTTCTTCATTGGTGATGTGCGCGACCGCCATCGTCTGTACCGGGCTTTCACCGGAGTCGACATCGTCATCCACGCGGCGGCTCTCAAGCATGTCCACCTCATGGAATACAACCCCAACGAGGCCGTGAACACCAACATCACCGGGGCCAGCAACATCATCGACGCCGCCATCGACTGCGACGTGGAAAAGGTGGTGTCCCTGTCCACCGACAAGGCCGTCAATCCCATCAACATTTACGGGGCGACCAAGCTGGTCAGCGACAAGCTGTTCCGCCATGCCCACGCCTACGGCGGCGAAGAGGGACCCTCGTTCATCACCGTGCGCTACGGCAACGTCATGGGCAGTCGGGGGTCGGTCGTGCCCTTCTTCCGGGACCTGGCCGCCAAGCAATCACCCACCTTGCCCATCACCGACATGCGCATGACCCGCTTCTGGATCACCATGGACCAGAGCGTGGACCTGGTCATTGGCGCCCTCAACGATGGTCTGGGAGGCGAGGTCTTCATCTCTCGCATCCCCAGCTGCCGGATCACCGACCTGGCCGAAGCCATTCACCCCGGTGCCCGGCTGGTGGAAACCGGCATCCGGCCCGGCGAGAAGCTTCATGAGGATTTGCTGACCGAGGACGAAGCCCGCAGCACCTACGACTACGGCGACCACCTGGTGGTGTATCCATTGGTTTTGCTGGAGGATCCTGGCGACCGGTTGAAGCCAGGCGGAGAGCTGGTCCCGCGTGGATTTCGCTACTCTTCGGACAACAACTCCGAGATGTTGAACGTGGCTCAGCTCCGAGAAATGTTGAAAGACCCTCTGGACTAGCCCGGACAATTCATGAGGGCCAGTGCTCTGTCAGGAGAGGTCGGCCACCTTTTTCTTCAGGGCCAGCTTGTCCGGCTTGCCCGAGCTGTTGCGGGGCAGCCCGTCCAGAAATTCGATCCCCTTGGGCCACAGGGTGCGGTCCAGTTCCTTTTCGCAGAACTTCTGCAAGGCGCCCTCGCACGCTTTTCCCTCGGGATGCACGGCAAAAAGATAAACCGCCTCCCCCAGCACCAGGTCGGGAATTCCCACCACAGCGGCTTCGGTCATTCCGGCAAAGGCGAGCAGGGTCTCCTCGATTTGCCGGCAGCTGACGCGCTTGCCTCCGCATTTCAGGAAGTCGCGGGCCCGGTCGACGATCTTGATGTATCCGTCTTCGTCGACAGTGGCCAGGTCGCCGGTGCGCAGTCCTCCGGAAAAATTCTTCGCGGTGGCTTCCGGATTGTTCCAGTATCCCAGAGTAATATTGGGGCCCGTGGCCACGATCTCCCCCACCGTCCCGGGTTTTACCGGACACCCATTTTCATCCAGCACGTTCAGGCGAGTGCTGGCCAATCCCTTGCCGATGGATCCAGGGTGCTGATGGCGCTCTTCGGGAGAAATGCAGGACAGCCTGGCCGTGGCTTCGGTTTGCCCGTACATGATGAAAACCCGGGCCCGGGGAAGTGCTTCTTCCAGCTCGTCGATGAAGATCTGCGCCAGCTTTCCCCCGGCCTGCTGAACCTTGACCAGGTGGGGAAGGTCCATCTTTTTCAAGCTGCTTCGGCGCAAGAGGATCTGGTAGGTGCTGGGCACCCCCGCCAGGCTGGTGCAGCGCGTTTCGACCAGGTTGTTCAGGACTTTTTCGGGAAAAAGGAAACGATTGTCCACCACCACCGAGCCCCCTGCCATCAGATGGGTGTGCAACAGTGAGGTGCCAAAGCAGTAGTAGAAGGGCAATACGGCCATCATGCGGTCATCGGGTCCGATATCCATCGAGGTGATGATATCAGCCGTGTTGGCCAGAATGTTGCCGTGACTGACCATGACCCCACGCGGCGTGGCCGTGGAACCGGAGGTGAACATGATGACGGCCAGATCATCCTTTCCCTGATCGCACACCAGGGGGGCGGTTGCCGTGCCCAGCTCATCCATGGTCACCAGTTCGGCGTCAGATTCCAGCCGGGGCGGCCGAGCATCCGAGACCACCAGTTCTACCCCCGAACCCGAGAGATCCAGTCTCCGCAACCACTTCGCCTGCACGAAGGCCACACCCGGTTCGGTCGCCTCCAGTACGCTGGCCAGAAAATCCGGGGAGGAAGGAACAGCCAGAGGCACACTCACGCCGCCGGCCAGAGCCACGCCCAGATAGGCTTGAACCCAGAACAGGGAAGATTCTCCCATCAGCAGAACGCGATCACCCGCCTTCAGTCCCCGGCTTTTGAGGAAGTGGGCCACTTTGTGAGCCTGGACCTTCAGTTCGCCGTAGGTGGCATCACCTTGCTGGGTCAACAGGGCCTTCTTGTCCAGCGGAGCAGGATTATTCAGCAAGGATTCGGCAAAATTCATGGTCAGTTCATTTCCTGTGAATATGTTCAGGGGAGATTGGGCGAGAAAACTTTAGCATAGATCTTGCCAATTCCCAGGGAGTCTTTGCCGGAACCTCGGCCGCGTTTGAGATAGACATGGGCCAGGGTCGCCTTTATGTTGTTTTTTGTCAGAACCTTACCGAATCCAACGCACATGGAGACGCGCATGAAGTACTGTAAAAATTGCCTGATGCCTGACACATTTCCAGGCATGGAGTTCGATAATAACGGCCTTTGTTCGGCCTGTGTGTACTCCCAGAACAGCCAGGAAGAGATCAACTGGGACCTGAGACGCCAGCAGCTGGAGGAAATTGCGAACACCGCCAAGGAAAAAGCCCAGGGCACCTGGGATTGTGCGGTGGGCGTCAGCGGAGGCAAGGACAGTACCTTCCAGGCCTTGTACGCCCGGGACGAGCTGGGTCTCAACTGTCTTCTGGTCAATTGCTACCCCGATGGGATCACCGAGGTCGGCAAGCAGAACCTGGAAAATCTGGTCAACCTGGGGTTCGACCTGGTGTCCCTGCGCCCCAACCCGAAGGTGATGAAGGCCGTCATGCGGCGGGCGTTTTACGAGTACGGCAACCCGGTCAAGCCTTCGGAGTATCCCCTCTTTGCCGTCACCTACCAGACGGCCCTGGCCTACGGGATTCCCCTGATCATCCAGGGGGAAAACCCCGGACTGACCCTGGGCAGCACCAAGGGATACGGAAGCGACGACAACGCCTTCAACATTGCGCGTGGCAACACTCTGCAGGGCGGCAAGGCCTCGGACTGGGAAGGGGACGGCATCGAGAAAAAGCATCTGCTGATGTACCAGTTCCCGGACCACGAAGTTCTGGAGAAATCAGGTATTCGGGCCATCTACCTGCAATACTATGCCAGGGAATGGTCGCCCGAAAACAACGCCGAGTTTTCCATTCAGCATGGTCTGCAGGGCCGCGAGGAACTGCCCTGGCTCCAGATCAGCAAGTATGCCAAGTACGGTTCGGTGGACAGTGACTTCCAGCTGTTCAACCCCATGATCAAGTACTACAAGTTCGGGGAATCCCGCTGGACCGAGGCCTGCAGCAAGCAGATCAGGACCGGCGAAATCACGAGAGAAGAAGCCATCGCACGGGTCAAGAAATGGGACGGCTACTGCGACGAGAAGCACATCCAGATCTGCTGCGACTACCTGGAAATTACGGTGGACGAATTCTGGCGGGTCATGGAAGAGAAATGGATCAACAAGAAACTGTTCCGCAAGGTCGGGCCGCGGCAGTGGGAGCCTCTTTTCACCCCTGGCACCGACTTCGACGAAAGCCGCTGACACCCCATGCGCGAAGAGGATATCAGACCGGCCCAGCTCCAGGAAGAGCTGAAGGCATTGCTGACACGGGACCGCGAAAGATGGCTGCAGGACCGCGACGATTTCGTGCGCGTGGAATGCCCTGCCTGCGGACATCGCGAGACCATCAACCCCATCGACGTTCGGTCCTACACCTTCGAAACCTGTGCGGATTGTGAGACCGTGTTCTACAATCCCCGGCCCACCATGGAGCACATGCACCGCTACTATGCGGAGGCACAAAGTTACACGTTCTGGGCCAACCGGATCTTCCCGGAAACCGAGGACGCTCGTCGGAGAAACATCTTTCAGCCCATGGCCGACAGGGTGGCCTCATACGCCCGGAAGCTGGGTGTGGCCGGCGGAACCATGGTGGAGGTGGGGGCGGGTTTCGGCATCTTTGCCCAGGAAATTCGGCAGCGGGGAATCTTTGACCGGGTCATTGCGGTGGAGCCCACCCCCGACCTGGCCCGCAAGTGCCGAGACAAGGATCTGGAAACCCTGGAGCTCCCCTACGAGCAACTGGATCTGCCGGCCGGTTCGGTGAACTGTGTGGCCTCGTTCGAGGTGATCGAGCATCTGTTCGCCCCCAAGACTTTCCTCGCAACGTGTCATCGCCTGCTGCGCCCCAGCGGGTTGCTGATCCTGACCTGTCCCAATGTCAAGGGGTTCGACTTCACTGTTCTGGGTGTGGAAAACGCTCCGAATTTCGGCCTTGAGCACATCAACATGTTCCACCCCCGCTCTCTCCGCAGGCTGGTCGAAGCCCACGGCTTCAAGGTGGAAGACCTGTGCACGCCCGGTCAGCTGGATGCCGACATTGTCCGCAATCAGGCCTTGCAGGGCAAGTTTGACCTCTCGGGGCACCCCTTCCTGAAGCGGGTGTTGATGGACGAATGGGAAAACCTGGGCCCCGGCTTCCAGAAATTCCTGTCCGACCATCAGCTTTCTTCCAGCATGATGGTGGTGGCGCGCAAAATCGGCACTCCGGGGGACCACGCCTGATGGCCGGCTACTCTCATGTCCCCTGCGCGGTGTGCGGCAGCGAAGAGTGGCAATGCGTCTACTCGTCCCGCCAGAACGTGAGCGATGTGGCCGGCGAAGTTTCCGTGGATCTGGCCATGTGCCTGAGCTGTGGGTTCCTCTTCAATAACCCCCAGCCCGATCAGGAGTTGCTGGACGCACACTACGCCATCAACTCCTCCGGGGTGGTGTTCAAGGAAGTGGGCCCCGACTCGAGAACCGGACGCTTGACTCGGTTGCGTCATGAGTTCGTGACCGGTCAGCTGGTTGGCGGTTCCCCGGGACGCATCCTGGATGTCGGTTGCGGCAACGGGTTCTTCCTGCAAAGCCTGGACGCCCCCGGCTGGCACAAGACAGGGATCGACCTCGCGCCACAGCGCGGCCGGAACGTGGCAGATCAGGAAATCGAGCTGGTGACGGGCAACATTCTCGACTTCGCGCCCGATCAGCTGTTCGACATCATCACCTGCTTCAGTGCCTTCGAGCACTTTCGACTGCCGGATGTCATGCTGCGCAAGCTGCGCTCATTGTTGAAACCCAACGGCCGCGTCATCATCGATGTGCCGGACACCGCCCATCCGGTTCCGGGGCTGGAGGAGTTTTTCTGCTTCGAGCATCTGTCCTCCTTCACCCGCCCCACCCTCACCATGTTTTTCAACAACAACGGGTTCGAGGTTCTGGATTTTGCCCAGCCCACTCCCGAGTTTCAGAGTCTCCTTTGTTCCGCCCGTCCCACGGAAGCCCGGCTTCAGCAGATGGTCGAGGACCCCAGCCGGGTGCAGCAGATCATCGGCGATTTTCGGACCGCCAACGAAAGCCTGCAGGAAACCATCCGGGAGAAGTTGAAAACGGCACTGGCTCCCATCGAGAAAGAGGGCGGCCGAATTGCCGTCTACGGGGCCGGCTTTCACAATTACTTTCTGTTCAACCTGTATCCCTTCGAGGATCTGGTGGCCATGTTCATCGATGGCGATCAGAACAAGTGGGGCCAGGAACTCCGGGGCAAGCCCATCGTCTCGCCGCAGGAAATCGCCACTCTGCCCGTTCAGGCCATCCTGATTTCCTCGCACCATTTCGAGAACGAGATTTTTGACACGATTGCCCGATTCAACCAGGCTCAGCTCCCGGTGTTCAAGCTCTACGAGGAGGAGCATGGCGCCCGCTCATCCGGCACGGTGGTATGCCTGGCCGCGGGCCCGGCCCAGATTCCGGTCATCCGCAAGGCGCAGGAACTGGGGTACCAGGTCATTGCTGTGGATCGGGACCCCGAAGCCCCCGGACTGGCCCAGGCCGACAGGCAAATCCTGGCCAGCACCTACGAATCTCAACCCATCATCGATCAGCTGAGAGACCTGTCCCTCGATGGCGAGTTGCGCGGGGTCATCAACAGATCTTCGGGTATTCCCGTCCTGACCGCCGCCGCAATATCGCAGGCCTTCAACCTGCCGTCGCCTACCCGGGCGGTTGCCGAGCAGTTGACCAGCAAGTCATCATTGCTCGAGACCTGCAGGCAAGGGGGCATCGCTGTGCCCGCCTTCCAGTCTCTGGCCGCCCACGAAGAGCCTGATCAGGAGGCCATTTCATTTCCCTGTGTGGTCAAGCCGGCCATTTCGCTGGTGGGAAAATCCGGCATCCACCTGGTGAAGAACCCCGCCCAGCTGCCCGCCGCTCTGGCCGCTGCCCGCCGGGCTTCAATGAACGGGTGGGTCAACATCGAGGATTTCGTGCCCGGATCAGATGTTTCCCTGGTGGCGGTGGTCACGGGCGAGAAAGTTTACCCGTTGCTGTGGAAAGATGAACTGAACTCATTTCAGAGCGACGGGACTGTCCAGTTTGCCGGAGTGGCCGTCCCCTCGGTTTATGCGGGGCGCCCCGAGGCCGAGAAGATTCTCCGGATGGCTGAAAAGCTGGCGCAGCATTTGCCGCTGGGACGGACGGTCCTCAATCTTTCGTGCCGTTGTGAACCGGGCGGTGATCCCGTGATCACCGAGGTGCATCTCGACCTGGGCGGCGACCATTTTTTCGAGGGGTTGCTCCCCCACTGCACATCCGACGACATGCTGGGAAATCTGATCCGGTTCCTGACCGGATCCAGGGCCAGTCTGCCCCAGATCAACCTTCAGCCGACCGCACTGGTTTTTTTCGAAGATGACCAGGGGTCCCCCACGCGTCCCTTCACCATCATCAAGGCCTCCAGCCGGGCGGAGTTGAGCCGCCTGCTGGACCAGCACTAGTACTCCACGTTTTCCCTCAGGCAGGACAAGAAGTTGTCCAGCGCCCGGTCCACTTCTTCTTGATCGCTCCCCACCTGCCACACGAAACCCGCCACCTGGGTGTTGTTGGTCAAGGTGACGATTTGACGCGGACCACGTGGACGGACGAAAAACCCTGTCACCCCGGCTTGACGGCCGGCCAGCGCCGCGGCCTGGTCCAGGTTGGTGATGCGGCCCGGTTCAAGGTCGAACACCCGCCAGCCGCACACGGTGGTGTCGGCCTCCAGGGCATTCAGCTTGTCCTCGGGTACACGGCCCGAGTACAGCGCCTCGAAATAGATTTGCAGGTGACTCGATCCCGTGCGGTAAAAGGTGGTATGGGAAGTGCCCACATCGCCGTGGAAGCGGGGGCTCACCTCGATGACCTGAAGGCCCTCGGGGCCCAGAATGAAATCGCCCTTCACCGGGCCGCAAGTCAACCCCAGGCTACGCGCCGCCGCTTCGAAAATGCGATGGATCTCGGCCTTCTGATCCTGGCTGAAGGCGACCGGTTCATGGCCACCCAGAGGCACCCGGAAGGGGGCCGGCGAGAAATGGCGCTCGGACAACCCACAGGGATAAAAAACCTGGTCATGAAAGAAGGCGTTGCCGTCAATGTGTCGGCCTTCCACGAACTTTTCCACCAGGATTCCCTTGTCCGTGGAGAATTTTTCGGCTTCGGCCAGTGCTCCGTCCAGGCTGGCCAGGTCTTCCAGGATTTGAATACCCTGGCTGCCGCTGCTGCCCTGGGGCTTGATCATCACCGGAAGACCGAACCGATGCACCAGATCCTCGGCCTGCTTCCGATTTTCGGCCACGCCGTGCTCCGGGGTGGGCACCCCATCGGCCAGCCAGCAGCATTTCATCCGTGATTTATCCAGGCCGTTGCCCACCGCCTCCAGGGTGTTGCCCTCGATCCCCAGGGCCCGGGCCACCGCCGTGGCCGCATTGACACCCAGGTCGTTCCCCGAATACACCGCGGTGATGTTCAGCTGAGCTTGATGATCCAGGGCCCAGTCCGTCATGGCGGCCACTTCGGACCCGGAAATCTGGACGGCATGGTCGGCCAGGCTCAGGGAAGGAGCTGAGGGATCTCGATCCGTCACCACGACATGGTACCCCGCCTCGCGGGCCCAGCGAATCTGGTTGAGCCCGATTTCCCCCACCCCGATCAGAAGGATCGATTTCAACTCTTCACCCAGGCACCGCCATTGATGCTGATGGTCTGGGCGGTCAGGTACGACGACTCGTCACTGCCCAGGTAGATCGCCGCCCCGGTCATCTCTTCGACCCGGGCAAACCGCTTGATCAACATCAGGGAAAAGGCGGTCTTCTTGACATCTTCCGACATGGTTTTCTCGGTGAATTCATTGCCGATCACACCGGGGGACAGTGTATTGACGCAGATGTTCCGGTGGCCCAGGAAACGCGCCAGGTTGTGCGTCAGGGCCGTCAAGCCCTGCTTGGCGCAGGCATACGAGGGTGTGCGGGGCCCACCGTACTCGCCGGAAAGAGATCCGATATTGATGATCCGCCCATGATCCCGGATGAAGGGCAAAACCTCCTGGCAGCAGCGGAACACTCCGGTGAGGTTCACATCGAGGACCTCGTTCCATTCTTCCTCGGTCTGCTTGTCGAAATCGGCCGTACGGTTGATCCCGGCATTGTTCACCAGGATGTCGATGTGGCCGTGGTGCGCCCCCACCTTCTGGAAGAAGGCGCGCACGTTGTCGCGGCTGCGGACATCCAGGGGCAAAACCAGCTCCGCACCGATCTCCTGACCAATTTCTTCCGCGGCGTCCTTCTTGGTGAGATAGGTGACCACCACCTTGGCTCCTTCGGCCGCATAGCTGCGCGCAATCGCTTCACCGATGCCGCTGCTCGACCCGGTCACCACCGCCACTTTTCCCTGAAGTCTCATTTGAAATACTCTCTCTTTTCCTGAGGCAGCTTTTCCCATTCGGCCAGGAAGCCCTTCAGGCTCACCTCGGTCAGTTCGCTTTCCATCATGGCGTCCAGAACCTCGGGCGGAATGGTGGCGATATGGGCACCAGCCAGGGCGGCATATTTCACGTAGATCTCGTTGCGCATGCTGGCAGCCAGCACCTTGCTCTCCATTCCGTGGATGGAGAAGATCTGCACGATTTCCTCGATGAGCTCACTCCCACCGGTGGAGGTGGCATCCAGGCGCCCCACGAACGGACTGACGTAGGTGGCCCCCGCCTTGGCCGCCAGCCAGGCCTGATTGGCCGTGTAGACAATGGTGAAATTGGTCTTGATTCCTTCCTTGCTGACCACGTTGAGGGCCTCGTAACCCGCCTTGGTGGCCGGAATCTTGACCACGATGTTCTTGTGCAGCTTGTTGATCAGGCGGGCTTCCTGGATCATGCTCTCGGCATCCAGGCTGATGACCTCGGTGCTGACCGGACCATCGACGATGGTGCAGATCTCGTCCACGACCTCGCGAAAATCCCGCCCTTCCCTGGCAATCAGGGCCGGGTTGGTGGTCACCCCGTCGATCAGACCCAGTCGGGCGAATCGGCGGATATCTTCCACGTTGGCTGTATCCAGAAAAATCTGCATCCTGAACTCCTTATTGAAGAAAATCGGTGAAGGATCGGACCTCTTCCTTCAGCAATCTGTTGCCGTACTCCCCGGCCGGGATCACACCCTCGATGACCATGTTCAGGTTGTCGATGGTCGCCAGCGGACCCAGGCTCAACCCGACCTCGTATTGCCCCATGGACAGGAGGCTGTGGTTCGTGTGGAAACCCGGCCCCATCTCGTCGGGGTCATACAGGTTTCCCCTCTGAGAGATATGAACCTCCACGGTTCGCTCCGCAAACATTTCGATGTATTTTTCCAGGGGCGGCTCACCGGCCGGTTCCATGCCGGCGATGTGCGCCGTGTCCAGAACCAGTCCCAGGTACTCGTGTCGCGCCAGAAGATCCTGGATGCTCTTCAAGGTGTTGAAGCTGCCACATTCTTCATCCAGAACCTCGGCCGCCACATAGAAATCTTCGTGGACCAGGGGCAGGAACACCTCGAAATCGGTCACCAGATCCGGATGGATGCACAGGCCCTGCAACGCCCCCTGCGCCCTTCTCTCCAGGCAATACTGGATCAGATCCTGCGTATGTCCGTTGAACCCCAGCGGATAATCCCTGCTGCTGTGCAGGTGATAGATCACCGCGGGAAAACGGGACGTGGCCTGCGCAATGGCCGTCAGCAACTCATCCTCACCCTCGACGAAAAACCGGGCATCCAGGGTGATTTCCAGGTTCAAATTCAACCCTTCGGCCAGGGCGACGCCCCGCTGCAGACGCTCCAGAAGATTCCGCCGGTTGCCCGGCAAGATGGCCACGGCATCCCGGAGGAAAAAGCGGCGTGGGGACTGTCGGGGACCTTGAACCATGAGTCAGATCGGCTCCGTGATGATCTGCACCCTGGAGACCGCCTCCAGGACACGCTTTTCGGCCTCGGCGTGGTCTTTTCCGGTCATGATGACACATCCCGCCCGTCTGGTGTGGTTGGTCATCTTGCCAATGATTTCGCCGACGGCCGTGTACATTTTCTTGAGGATCAACCCGTCCATTTCGTCCAGCTGGTCGAAGCCCCTGATTTCCTTGACCACACCCGGCTCGGGCAGGAAAAACCGGATGGCCGCCGACTGCCGGTATCGCGGCACCAGCTGGCTGGTGTCGATGGTCCAGCCCAAGGCCAGGCGGATGGCCTGCTCCACCAGGTTCACCCCATGAACCGCCGGGATCGAATGAGATACCGCGTACCCCCCACCCATGCGGGCGGCGAACTCGATGATCTTTACTCCCTCCGGAGTCATCACCAGATCGCCCTTGATAAAGCCGTCGGAAATCCCGTAGGAATCGGCCACTCTCTGGATGACTTCGGTCAATTCAGCTTCTTCGGCGGAGGTGAGAAGTGCCGGCAACCACCCCCCGTTTTCGATGATATGGGGGGCAAACCTCTCCAGGTGCTCGTAATTGCGCCCCGAAAACATGGCCGTGTGAGCCACACCCTCGACCACGATGGTTTCCGAACTGATCTGCGGCCCATGCAGGTACTTCTGGATCAGGATCTTCTTCTGGCCACCCACACTTTCCACTTCGTCGAAAGCCTGGCCCAGGGTGCACGGGTCGGTGACCCGCAAAACGCCGCGGCCCCCACGTCCCACCACCGGCTTGGTGATGACGGGGTATCCCCATTTTTTGGCCAGGATTTCCGCCTGTTGCACGGTCTCGACCAGAGCGAACTCGGGTACGGGCAGACCGTCCAGATGAAACTTCTGGATCTGCGCGTACTTGTCCGTCCCCAGCACCGCCGATTCCTCGCTGATCCCCGGCAGCCCCAGGACCCTGGCCACACGGGCCACCGTCAAAGGAGCGTCACAGGCCAGGGTCATGACCCCGTCGATGGGATGGACCTGATGATAAGCCAGGACCTCGGTCACGGTTTCGTCCGGGTCGTAGGTGCTGGCCACGATCCGATCGACCGGCAGGGAAAATGCCGGGGCCTCGGGGTTCATGTCCGACCCCACAACCTTCAGGCCCATGTCCAGAGCCAGGCGGTAGGCCGGCCATTGTTCTTCACCCGCGCCGATGATCAGCAGACGTCGGTTCTCAGGTTTCAAAGTTCACCTGGGTTTCTTCGGAGATTTCCAGCAACATGGACCACGTGGCTTCATCCAGATCCACACCCTCCCGGGCAATCCGAGCCACGTTCTCCAGTTCGGGTTCTCCCGCAAAGTAGATCCGGTCCACGCCGGTCATCTTCTGAGCACCGGTGACCTTCTGGTACAGCAACTCGATGTCGGCATCGAACTCCTCGCGCGGCCGGAACAGATCAGGCCGCATGACCTTGATCATGATGCCGTTGCCATCGACATAGCCATCGAAGGCCGAGCAACGGGCCCCGGTGAAGATCCCCGCCATGATTTCCACGATTCCACTCAGGGCCGACCCCTTGTGGCGGCCGATCGGGACGGTGGCGCCCCCCTCGAAAAAGGCCTGCGGGTTGTCGGTGAAGTGCCCATCCTTGTCCATGACCACCTTCTCGTCCAGCTGTACTCCCCGATTGCTGAACACCCGCAGATTGCCCTCGGTGACCGCCGATGTCGCAAAATCCATGACCATGGTGCGCCCGTGGGCCGACGGCACCGCGAAGGCCACCGGATTGGTGCCGAACACCTTGTTGCGCGCCCCGTGGGCGGCCACGTTGGGGCCGCCGCCATTGCACATCATCAGGGCCATCAGATCGTGTTCGGCCGCCATCTTCACGTAGTCGGACAGGCGGCCCACATGGTTGGAATTGAAGCCGGCCACCATGGCCAGACCCGTTTCCCGCGCCTTGGCCACCGCGGTGGTCATGGCCGTCTTGGCCACCACCTGGCCGAAAGCCCGTCGACCATCGACTCGCGCCACCGAAGGCAGATCCAGAACCACCTCGGGCACGGCCACCGGGTCCAGGATGCCGTTCTTGATCCCGTTGACGTACTGGCGCACCCGGCCCACACCGTGCGACCCATAGCCGGCCAGCTCGGATTTGACCAGGAGTTCGGCCACCAGCTTCGCATGGTCGGGTGCGGCCCCCATGGCCTCGAAAATCCTGACCACGTTCTTTTCCAGCACCGAGCTTTGGATACGCTTCATGTCGTTTTTCCCTTTGCTGACGCCAGGAGAAACTCCGCCCGGGCCAGATCTTGTTGGCTGTCTATGTCGACCACGTCGGCCTCGTCCATCTCGAGATGAACGATGCACGAACCGGAAATGGATCCCTGCTCCAGGATGGTGCGCGACCTGATCACATCCAGCACACCGTTGTGCCAGTAGACCGGAGGCAAATCCTGTCGGGGCATGTTGTATGACTCCACGCCCTCCAGCTGGGCAAAGGGGCGCATGAACTCCCCCTCCTTCTGCCAGAGCTTGTAGGGGGTGATCGGAGCGGGGTTGATGGTGCGCAGACAGTCGGCCTCGGGGAACTGCGCCAGTTTGACCAGGGCGCGATCGATCAGATCCGAGGCCCGAAATGGCGACGTGGGCCTCAGGTGCACCACCAGATCTGCCCGATAGTCTTCGTGCTCGGTCAGCCAGTTCAGGGCATGCAGGAACACGGGATAATCCACGGTGTCGTCCCGGGCCAGGTCGGCCGGGCGCAGAAAAGGGACCTCGGCACCGTGGAGGCGAGCCACCGAGGCAATTTCCTCGTCATCGGTCGAGACGATGGTGCGATCAACCAGCGGGCAGGCCAGGGAGGTCTCGATGGAATAGGCCAGCAAGGGCTTGCCGCCCAGGGGGACAATATTCTTCCGGGGAATCCCCTTGGAGCCTCCCCTGGCCGGGATTATCGAGATGGTCCGGGACATGGACTTCCTTTATTCGAGCAGATCATCCGGGTCAATGCTGCAACCCAGCTTCACGCCGCCAGCGAACAGCGCCTTCAACTCCCCATTGTCCGGAACAATCGCTTCCTTGTAAACAAGGTTCGTGACGGTCTTGCGGGGATCGTCGCCCACCATCTCCGAAGCACGGAACCCGGCCCCTTGTTTCTGCTTGGCCCGCAAGAAATCCCCCACCTCTTGATCCACCGAGAAGGTGTTGGCCCAGCGGACATTCAGGCTGTAGAAACCATCCTCCTGGCGAAATCGAATGGTGTCCGGGACCGTGAAGACCTCATCGTTCTCCACCGCCTCGACCACCTCGGGCGGAACTTCCAGCTTGAAGTCGGTCGTGATGGCCTCGAACCCCTTGAACAGAGGGTCCTTGGCCTTCTTGTCGTTGTAATAGGCCTGGGAAGCGGAGGCACAGCCCGAGTTGCACACGTTGACGTACCGACACTTGTGGCACTCCTCGTACAGGAACGAGCCGTCGTGCCAGGCGGACATGTTCTGGAAGGCTTGCTTGATGCCGATCTCGAAAACATCCCCGTAGCTTGCCTCCTCATGGGTACAGGCGTGAGTGGCGCCAGTGGCGTTGATGACCATGCGGTTGCCCCTCTGAGCCGGGCACCCCCGCCCCACGAAATCCTTGTATTTTTCGAGGTCGCCCAGGAGGCAAAGCGGGTAGCTGATGAGGGTGCCGATGGCGATGCCGAAATCATCGCGCGCCCGCACCATCTCATCCAGGGCGGCAATCGCCGCCTCCTGTCCCAGCTTGCGATCGGTTTCCGAAAAAACCAGGTCCCGGATCGACGGGACCAGACGGGTGGCAAACAGCTTCTGCACCCCGAGTTCGGAACATAGTCGGGCCGTTTCGTAGATGTCGTTCCGGTTGGCGTCCGAAATGATCATGTTCACGCTGACGCGCACACCTTCGGCAATGGTCACCTTGATGCCCTTGATGATGTCCGCCAGGGCCCCCTTCTTGTTGACCATGTAGTCGTTGACCTCGGCGTTGGCGCTGTTGAGGCTGGTCAACACGTGGTCCAGGCCCACGGCCTTGAGTTCACGGATCCGCTGGGTGGTGATGGGCATCAGGTTGGAATTGACGCTGGTGGAGATCCCCTCCTCCTGCAGGCGCTTCAGGGCGAACTTCAGGATCTGGTAATTGGCCAGGGGCTCTCCGCCGGACAGCACCACATGAAAGACTTCGGCTTCGACCATCATGTCAATCAGCCGGGACATCCGTTCCTCGGTCAACTTGACGGGCTTGGGCCCGTCGTCCTGACGCCAGAAATTGTAGCAATGGCGGCAGGTCAGATTGCAGGCCTCGGTGATCTCGAGATTGATCATGACCGGGGCTTGGAGAACTCTATTCAAAATCAGACTCCTGATCTTTGCGCATGCAGTTCGAGGGAGGTCGGCGGTAACATGCCGTTCTTGATCATGTAGGCGTCCAGGGACTTCAGCATCCGGGCCAGATCGTAGCGGTGATCACCGCGCAGGCCACCCAGCAACTTGTCCGTGAATGCGTCGCTGTGCTCTTCCTCGACGATGGTCAGATGGGCCTCGACCGCCGCCTTGATGTCTTCGATGCTGTCGATGCTGTTATCCATTTCCGACTGGTGATGCTCACCTTCGTAGGTGTACTCCTCAAATATTTTAGTGATGTTTTCTTCAATGCGCTTCTCATCCCAGGGATCAGCCATTTTCAATGAGAAAGGCTCCCAGGTGGGCAAGACCAGCCGCAGCACGGCCGCCATCAGCGCGGAATCCTGATTGAAATGGGATCGCACCGGTTCACTGATCAGAAGGTGACCGCCCGGTTTCAGAAGAGCGTGGGTTTTCTCCATGACCTGGTGGATATCCGGAAAATGGTGCAACGACCGAAAAAAGACCACGCTGTCGAAGCTGGCGTCTTCCCATTCCTGTTCGCCGAAATCGGCGCAGATGTAGTTCAGCCGCCCAAAACCCTCGGTGAACGGATTGCTTTCCCTGAACCGGTCGGCCACCTCGATACTCACCGGTGACAGGTCCACGCCGGTCACGTCCAGCCCGTGGCGCGCCATCTCCAGGGACAGCATGCCACACCCACAACCCAGTTCCAGGACCCTGCCGCCTTGCTGGGCGGCCAGATCCACGATCTTCTGAATGCGCGGCTGCCAGTGCAGCAGCGCCATCTCCGGGTCACGCCAGACATTGTTGTAGAACCAGTCCACCTGGGCCAGCCTTCTCAGATCCGGCACAAAGCCATGGGCCAGGCGTTCCCGCGTCTGGGCGTCGAATTCCAGGGCTTCTTTGGCTTTCTGTTCGGCGCTTGCTTCACCGCGGTCGGCAGCACTCATCATCAGCCTCCAGTACGGATCTCGGGTTCACCATGGCGCACGAGTTCCATTCCGATGTGCCAGTCCAGACACCAGGGTTCATCCCGGCCCACGAAGGTTTCATCAATTTCCTGGGCGCTGTAACGCAAACGAAGAAAATAACTTCCACCCCGCACCCTTTCGAACCGGAGGGTGGGAATCAGTGCCGAAACTGCGGGGTCATGTCTGATCACCAGATCATACTTTCCATCTCCGATCGTGACCACACCCTCCGTCGCCCCCAGCCCTCCCTTGGCCGAAACCAGTGTCGAATAGGACGCCCCATGGTGGACGGTGGCCCCGGACAGGGAGAACGACTCCTCGCTGAGGCCCCCGTTGTGCGTGCGATACTCGAGACTTTCCGGACGGAACAAACCGGGGATCACCGTCAGGTGGAAAGGATGAATCTCCCCCGGCTGCCGTCTGGGGAGTTCGAGATGGCCGGCCAGGATGATCTCGGGCCGATGAGCGGCCAGCCCCACCGTCTTGGACACCTTCAGGTCCCCGTCCTGGATCTCGGCGCGCGCCAGCAAGGCCCCATCCGGTCGCCGGAAAAGAGTGGTCGTCTGACCGCAGGATTGCAGGTCCGTCAACTTCGGCTGACCCGGGTACTGCACGACCACATGACCGGTGAAAAAGTCGGCACCGAAAGCAATGTCGTCGAAGTATCCGTGGGGCAGGGTACCCAGCGGGGGTTGGCCCTCGGTCCCGGGAAAAACAGCGGACCTCAGGGCCAGCCCCCGGGCCAGATCCAGGGTCAACACCACCCCGGCGTTTTCGAGTACCAGGTGCCGCTGGTCGGGATCGAAATCCAGGACCTGGAGATGGCCCTCCGTGTCCCGCCCCTCCGGCTCAGATTCTGCCCACAGGGACTGGCGAAAGGAATCCCACCTCGGCGCGGTGATGTGCGTGCGAAAGTCGGAAGACCAGTGCCACAGCAGATCGCGCCAGTCGGCCAGGGGGACAGGATCGATGACCGCCCTGGTCAGCTGTCGGGCCCGTCGGTAACAGGCGGTATTGATTTCCAGATCACCCCGACCGGTGACGGCCCAGCGGTTCAGGTTGTATTTTTCCTGCTTCTTGACCACCACCGGTTGCCGCGCGCATTCCAGCCGCAGAGGCAAACCGCAAACCCGAGAAGGCTCCTCGGTCAACGCCGCCCCCAGTGTGGTCATTTGAATGTCGTCACGCTCTGCCAGGGACTTCAGGCCGGCCCTGATGGCCTGCCACTCTCCTTCCGGCGCCGGCCGACCCTCCTGGGCATAACGTCCCGGCCGAAAATCAAAGACCTCGGCATCGCTCCCGTAAAGGGTGGCGTAACGGGTGGTGTCCAGGGATGTCCGCGCTCGGGCTGCCCAGTGAGCCACCCATTCCTCTCGCTCCAGCTGACCGTGGGCCAGCCGCTGGAATTTCTGGAAATCGATGGTGTCCACCCACACGACAGGGAGGGCCGTCCCCTCACAACCCAGGGCCTTTTGATGGTGATACCGCAGTTCGGTTTCCCATTCCGGATGCCCCTTCCAGGTGTTGTTCCACTCCATGACCAGGGCTGTGGCCCCCACCGCGGCATACAGTTCGGGCAGCCCCCCACTGTATGCCATCTCGTTCACCAGCCAGATTTCCGGACGGTGACCCAGAAGGGACTCGTAAACCTCCATCCCTCGCGTCAGGTTGGCTTGATTGACCGTTCCGGGCACCAGCGGGGCAATGATCTGGCTATAACCGCTCCCGATAAATTCCACCACACCCTGCGCGAGGTGCGCCTTCAGTTTCGCCGTCCAGCCAGGGTCCAGGCAGTCAATCATTTCCAGGGTCAGGGCCGTTGCTTCCAGGGAAACAGGAAACGTCGGGCTGGCCAGATCCAGCAAGGGATGATAGCACCGCCGGATGACCTCGGGTCGGGCCTCCTCGGGGATGGACGAGTACATGAGGTTCAGGTGAAAAAAGCTGGCCAGATTCAGCATGCGCCATCCTTCGGGAGGTGCTTTTGATTCAACAGTCCGACCACCAGCTCGGCTGCACGGTCCGCACCTTGGCCATCCACCTGTTGCCGACCGGCTTCTGCCAGTGACTGCCTGGCATCGGGCCGGCCCCAGAGATCCGCAAGCGCCTGGGCCAGAGTGGAATCCCCGACTTCCGCCTGGTAACCCAAATTGGCCACTGAGCCACTTTCCACCAGATGAGCCACCTGCACCGCATCCTCGGCATAGTTGGCCAGAACGGCCGTAGGCACGCCCAGAACCTGTGCCTCGGCAATGGTCACGCCCATGGCGGTGACCAGCAACCCAACCCCGGGCAAGATACTTTCCAGGGGGTCTCCCATGTCCAGCAACCGCACGCGGGACTGGGCCAGTTCCGGGCTGGGCCACACTTTCCGATGGCGCGCAAAGCCCGGACCGACAACCACCTCCACCTCCAGGGTCTCCGCCAGGTTTTCAGGAAGCGCAGCCAGGGCCCGGACCGTCTTTTCGGTGAGCATAAACGGATCCTCGCCTCCGAAGCTGATCACCAGGCGCTTGCCGGGTATCGGGGCCTTGTCCGGCCGCAACCGGGTGATGTCACGGCGCACCAGCAGGTAATCAGGCCCCCCGAAGAAATGCGGCAAGTCCCGCTCCGGGTGCCAACCGAAGCTGGGAATGATACCCAGATGGGCCTCGGAGCAATCCGGCCGATCAATCACCACCGTGGCGACACCATGTCGCTTCAGTCCCTCCACCAGTTCGCCACAGGGCTCCTTGCGGTCCAGGACACAGAGGGCAGGGTTCAGGTTCTGCAAGCGTTCCAGGGTAGGGGGGGCCCCGTGTCCCACAAAGCCGTGCCGGGCCAGCATCCTGTTCGCGTCACCCGAGTCTGGCACAACAAACTCGGCCCGGAAACCATGGCCATCCCTCAGGGCCTCGGCCAGGGCCACCAAGCGCGCCACATGCCCCAGACCCGGTCCACCGGCGACCAGCAGGACCAGAGGTGCTGGTTTCTCCGGTTCCCGTTCCCGGGCCCAGGCCGTGCGAATGCTCCGGATGGGCCGCAAACCGTCGATCGGGTCGGCACGCCACAGACGTTCCTCTTGCTCCGATGCCGTGGCCGCCAGTTCGGATGACCCATCACAATCCGGTGGCCCCGCAAAAACCTCGCCCCGAATGACGGGGGCGACATCTTCCGGCAACCAGCAATGGCCGCCGGTAAATTCGTCGCCCAGCCCTTCCAGATCGAAATGGAATTCGATCACCTCGGCTCCCCAGTGGTGAATTGCCCGGGAGATCACTCCCGGATTCACCGAGTGATCCGACCAGCCCAGAGCGGTGGTGACACCATCTCCGGGCAGGTGTTTTCGCAGGCTGCCCAGGGCCGCCAGGTGACAATGGGTCGGATCCACGGGGTAGTTGCTGACACAGTGGAAAACCGTCAGGTCCCGGCAACCCGAGGTTACCGCGGTTTCCAGAGCCTGGACGATTTCCGCTTCGTCGGCCATTCCGGAGGACATCATCAGGGGCAAGCCGGTAGAGGCACAGCGGGCCACCAGGTCCAGCCAGGGAAGTTCGTACGAGGCAATCTTGAGAAAATCGACATGCGGCTCCAGGCGGGCCACGGCATCGAGATCGAAGGGGGTGCAACCAAAGGCCAACCCTTGCCGTCGCGCAGCATCAGCCAGGTCAGGCAAAAAGTGCAAAGGCAGTTCCCAGCGGCGGCGATCGCGATGACGAGCACTGGCCTGAAGAACCTCCGGGGCAAACAGTTGTTCGATCCTGAACAGCTGGAACTTCACCCCCCAGCACCCACAGTCGGCGGCGGCGCAAATCAGTTCGAGGCAACGACGCTTGTCGCCGTTGTGATTGCTGGAAATTTCCGCAATGAAGCGGGTCATGCCCCGTCCTTTCCGGCCGTGAAGATTGGCCACAGGATGACGGGAATCCCACCGGGGCGCAAGAGTGGCTTTCCGCATGGCGCCAAAACCCCTGGCATTGGCCTGATCTGAGCATTGAACCCTGGCATTCCCTTTGCTAGGTTGACCCAGGAGCAGCCCCCGCATGAAAGACGGATCTCTTGACCCAGACGCCTGGCCCCAGCCCTTTGGCCGTGATCATTGTTCAAGCCCGCATGGGTTCACATCGCTTGCCCGGCAAGATGATGGCCAACCTGGCGGGACATCCCCTCATCTGGCATATCCTTCAGCGTGCGTGCTGTGTGCGCCCCGGTCTGCCGGTGGTCCTGGCCACCACCGAGCACCCCCGCGACCTGGTCCTGGTGCAGGAAGCGGAGAATCTGGGGATCGCTGTGGTCCGAGGCAGCGAGGATGATGTCCTGGGCCGTTTTCTCCAGGTGCTCCAGATTTTTCCCGCCCGCTGGGTGGTGCGGATATGTGGCGACTCCCCGCTGTTCGACCCGGCTTTCCTGAACCGATGCCTGACCCGGGCCGAGAGCGAGCAGGCTGATGTGGTGAAATTCAAGGGAGACCAGCCTTCACTTTTCCAGGGAGGGGAGGTTGTTTCGGCCCGATCGCTTCGCTTTTCCCGGGAATCCGCCGGAGGCGACCCCCTGGCCACCGAACATGTGACCGCCTGGGCCATGAAGAACGCCCCGCAGTACCCCGAGGAGATCAAGACCACCTGGCTGGACCCCGTGCCCGACATGATGCAAGGGACCAAGCTCTCCATCGACACGCCGCAGGATCTGGAAAACCTGAGGGACCTTTACTCCGACCTCCATGATGGCCAGAACATTGTCGACCTGGAACAGGCCGCCGCCTGGATCGCACGCAAAGGCTGGCGTTCATGACCGGATCATCCGAGAGCGTTTTGACCCGCAACCTCGCCGGACTGCAGGCCGGCGGAGGGGTGCGCCGACAGCTGGCCGACCATCAGGCGAAGGATGTCGAGCTGGCCCTGGCGCCCGACGGCTCCCCCCAGGTTCTGGTCCGCGGGACACCTCTCTATTTTCCCAGCACACCGGAGGCTCGATCCGCCCGGGAAGCGGAGACATTCCTGGAGAACAAGACCCCCGATCTCATTGTCTTTTTTGGACTGGGCCTGGGCTGGCATGCGCGACGTCTTCGAGAGCTGACCACCGTTCCCATCCTCGTATTCGAACCGGGTCTGGACATCCTGGCCAAGGTGCTGCCCACGGTGCCCCTGGAAGTGGAAGGCGTTCAGCTGATCACCAACACCGGACACCTGATCGAGGAAGCGGGAAAGCACATTTCCCCCACCCGCCTGAACATCGCCGTGGGGGCCATCCCTTCTTACCGACAGCTGTTTGCCCAGGAATTCGAGCTCTTTCGCGCGTCCCTGGCCCAGGTTTTCCGCAAGGTGGAAATCGATCAGAACACCAAGAGCCTGTTCAGCCAGGACTGGGCGACCTACCCCCGGGAGAACTTGCCCACCCTGGTGAAATCCAAACCCCTGGGAGTCCTGGGAGAGATATTCTCCGGCAAGCCTGGCATTCTCGTGGGTGCGGGTCCTTCACTGGACGACAATATCGAGACCCTGAAGCAGGCCCAGGGAAAGGCCCTGATCTGTGCCGTGCACTCGGCCGCGTTACCCCTGGCTCGCCACGGGATCAAGCCGGACATCGTGGTCATCCTCGAGAGTCACCAGCTGGAATCGTTTTTCGAGGGGATTCCCGACCTGGACCAGATCTACCTGGCCCCCGATGCCCAGACCCACCCCAGACATCTCCAGCTGGGCTTCCGGGACCTCTTGACCATCACCACCCAGGGAAATCCCACCGCCGATTGGTTTGCCCAGGCCTACGGGATCAACCCTCTGGAATCCGGAGGCAGCGTGGCCTGCGCGGCCTTCTCGCTTCTGCACGAGCTGGGCTGTGATCCGATCATCCTGGTGGGGATGGATGCGGCCTTCACCAGGGGACGCACCCATGCCGAGGACGCCCAGGCCGGCTGCTGTCGGGTTGCCCTGGACTCCAGGACCAACAAGATTGCCTATTCCTTTCTGGATGGACGGCAAGAGGATGGATACTGGAATGCCCAGCTGGTCGAGGCCTGGGGCGGCAGGGATAACGTCTTGACCCGACCGGTCTACAGCTCTTTCCGTCACTGGTTTGAAGCCGCCAGCCAGACCTGGGCTTGTGACCACACCCTGATCAACGCCACCGAGGGTGGCGCGCGATTCCAGGGCTTCCGTGAAATGACCTTGATCGCTGCCCTGGACGAGTTTGCCCGGCTGGAAGTGCCGGCCTCCCGATGGATCCAGGAGGCCATTGCCTCCGGGCAGCAATTGAATCCCAGGCCCCTGGGCCAGGCCATCCGGTCTGAACTGGACCAGGCCCAGGAGGCCGCCCAGGCAGCAAGGAAAGCGGATAAGCTGGCCGGCAAGGCACTCCGCCTGCTGCGCAACAGGCAGTTGACATCACTGGACCCCGTGCTCGACAAGCTGGGACGGGAAGAAAAGAAGCTGCAGGGCTTCACCCGCCAAACCCGATTGCTCAACAGCCTGATTGGCTTCCGCGCCATGGCTCTGTCCCGGCAGCCTGCGGATGGCCAGGATCAGGTGAGCCTCACCATTTCCTCGGTCGAAAAAAGTCGAAAGATTTCGCGGATGGTCATGGACGGTGTCCGGGAGCTGGAGGATCTGTACGCTCCCCTGGCGCGTGATTTCCTGGCCCAGGAATCTCCTGAACTCACTCAGAACGGGACAGGAACTCCTCCATCCACGTGATGATGGACGCGCTCTTCTGCACCACGGAACGATATTCCAGATGGTATTTCTGTTTCAGCTCCTGGGCCGCCCGATGGAACGTCTGCTGGTTTTCAGGCCGGAAAGCGGCCCCCACCTGAACCCAGGCGTCGGCCCCGCTTTCCACCACGGTCATGACCTTTGCCCGCAAGGGAACACACAGTTCGGTTTGCCAGTTTTCCCGCCGGCTGGGCACCAGAAAGTCCGGGATCATGACCACCGCGGGTTTCCCCAGCTGGAAAATATCATACAGAACACTGGAGAACCCCAGGGTGATGGCCACGTCGCAGGCGCTCAGGGCTTCCGGGAGCCTGTCGGACAGAATCAAGGGCATCGGCAGCCCGAAGCTGAGGGCCATCTTCTCCAGCCCGGCTTTGACCCCCTGGAAAACCTCGGGGTGCCCGTCAGCGGGATGGACCTTGATCACCAGGTCGATGTTTTGCCGAACATCCGATGGGGCAAGCGACCGGAACAGGTCCTCATAAGTATCGATCAGATCGATCTGGCCCTGGACCACGCTGTTCATGGCCCGGGCTTCGATCCAGGTGCCCAGGATCAGAACGTGCTTCTTGTCCTCGGCCAAGCCCAGGGCCGCAGCGGATGTCCGGGAATCCAGGTCCCGGGCCGAGGTGTCCCCGAGCGGGGTGCCCAGTCCGAGAAACTGGGTTTTCACCTGGGGGAAATGGGCCGCTTCCCGGGAGAAAACCTCCACCTCCAGATCGTTGTCCAGGTTGGCAAAATCCGAGGCAAAAAGGGTGGGCAGCACTCCGGGCCCGTCGATCAAGTTCCAGTCAAATCGCGTGAAGAAAAAACCGTGCTCGATGTTCAGCGTGGGGATTCCCAGTTCCTTGGCGGCCAGGACAACTGCTCGAGAATGGCTGCCATAATCCGATCCGCTGACCACCATGCTCACAGGACATGAGGCCTGAAACCGGCGAAAATGGTGGTCCAGATCCAGCACTCGTTCCACACGAGGCAACACCTGCTGACGGATCTCGACCATATGTCCAGGATCCTCGAAATCTTCACCGGGCAGAGCAATGGCCAGATCCCGCTGCACCTGCTCCACCAGGGTGGAGACTTCCCGGGTGACCTGAGCATCCCAGGCCACCCTCTGTTCTTCACTGGCCGGTCCCAGCGCTTCCCGCGAATTGAGAAAATGCAAGTCGGGCCGACCGGGCGGATTCCCCAGAAATGGCCCCGCCACCTGGAACTTCTGAGCCAGAAGCTGAAGGAATACCCCGCATCGATCCAGCATCACTCCGTTGACGAACACCGTTTTCATGGGGAGGACTCCGGATCCGGCCGACCGGCCACAAATTTCAGGATCAGCTCGTTCAGCAGAAAGTGATACTCCTGAGCCAGTGCCTGGACCATGAATGGCCGGGGTTCCGCGCCGGTCAGAACAGGCCGCAAATGGTCGATGAGATCCCGATCCCACCGTCTGAGCCCCGCCTGATCGTCCCCCTTCCACAGCTTGTTCAGGGCAGCGCGCGTGGCCATGGCATCCAGACCCACCAGGCCAAAACAGGCCGGGCAGATCCACTCGACATGCACAAGCAGCGAAGTGCGAAAATCTCTGGCCAAGGTCTGCCCGCAATGCGGGCAAGCTCCGGTCATGGTGAACACGGAATGTCCGTTATCTCCCCTGATATGAACCTCCGTGACCGTCAGGATGGCCGTGGGATCGGTCCCCGAGGTCAGCACCTCAACCAGCCAGGGGGGCTGGGCCGGCGGCTTCATCTCCTCCAGCAAATCCCTGCGTCCCAGCAGTAGGGCCAGCCGCACCAGGACCTCCGGAGCCAGGCTGTTTTCCTGGACCTGGTCGGCGGTCATGGCCTGGTAAAGCTGGGCGGCGGGTTGCCCCTCGCCCAGGCAAACAAGGACACAAACGGCCTCGACCATGGCCTCGCCATCGTCCGCATGCTGGGTCACCGCCTGGCTGGCCAGTTGCAAAGCCGGCCCCAGCTGACCCTTCAATCGCAGTTCCCTCAGCTGGCTGGCCAGGCTGGATGTTTGTCCGGGACGGCGTGACACGTGGGGCTCCTTCAGGGCAATGGCCAGTCCGGACATGGGCCCGGCTATGGGATCAGATCGCCACCCTAATTCAAAGATCGGGTTTTTTCCAGGCCCCTGATGGATTCCCGGTCCGGTTCAGCCGGCCGTGTAAATTGGGATGAGGTGGGCCGCGTTCTGTCGTACCTTGTCTGGTGTTGCCACCTCCAACCCCGAAGGTTTCCGCATGAACGAAAAAATCCCCTACGGCCGACAGTCCATCGGCCAGGATGAACACGACATCGTCCAGCAAGTCCTGGACAGCAACTGGCTCACCCAGGGACCGCTGCTGGCGCAGTTCGAGGAGGCCCTGGCCGAGCTGTGTGGCGCCAGATATGCCGTGGCCGTGGCCAACGGGACCATGGCGCTGTATCTGGCCTGCCGAGCCGCCAACCTGGGACCCGGAGACAAGTTCCTGACCACGCCCATGACCTTCGCCGCCACGGCCAACACCGGCCTGATGTGCGGGGCTGAGCCGGTGTTTGCCGACATCGACCCCCTGACGGTCAACATCGACCCCGACCAGGTGGCCGCCGCCCTGGCCAGGCACCCCGACATCAAGGTGATGCTCCCGGTGCACTTTGCCGGACTGATGTGCGAACTGGAGCCATTGATCGACCTGGCCGACCGCCACGGGGTGGCCATCATCGAAGATGCGGCTCACGCCATCGGCGGCCACTGGCAGGATGCTGGAGGAGACTGGCACGGTGCGGGATCCTGTCACCGCACGGCCATGGGAATTTTCAGCTTCCATCCGGTCAAGAGCATGACCACCGGCGAGGGCGGAGCCATCACCACCAACGACGATGCGCTGGCCGAACGCCTGCGTCTGCTGCGCAGCCACGGGATCACCCGCGATCCGGCCCGCCTGGAAAAGAACGACGGCGGCTGGTACTACGAGATGCAGGAGCTGGGCATCAACGCGCGCCTGACCGATCTGCAGGCGGCCCTGGGCATGCACCAGCTGAAGCAGTTGCCCGCCTGGAAAACACGGCGGCTGGAACTGGTGCAACGCTACGGCGAACTGCTGGCCGATATCCCGGGCCTGCAGGTCGTGACCCGCACCTGGCCCGGCGATCGCAACTGCTACCACCTGATGTTGATCCGCAGTGATCGGCGCCGCGCTCTGTACGATCACCTCCACAGCCAGGACATCCTGGTGCAGGTGCATTACATCCCGGTGCACCTGCAGCCCTATTACCGCCGGACGTTCGGCTTCAAGCCGGGCGACTTTCCCCACACCGAGAAATATTACCAGGAAACGTTGAGCCTGCCCCTGTTCCCGGCCCTCACCGACGAGGACCAGGACCGCGTGGTGGCGGCCATCAAGCAGGTTCATCAAGCCTGAGATTCGTAAGGAGTTTGTCATGCATCTGAACGGAAAAACCGCCCTGATCACCGGAGCCAGCCGCGGCATCGGCGCCGCCTGTGCCCGTCTCATGGCCGCCCAGGGCGCGGCCGTGGCCATCAACTACGTGAACAGCAAGGAAGCCGCCGAGAAGCTGGCTGCCGGCATCATCGCAAAGGGTGGCAAGGCGGTGGCCCTGCAGGCCGACGTGCGTGACGCCGCCCAGGTGGACAGCCTGCTGAAAAGCGCTGAGGAAGCTCTGGGCCCGGTGGACATCCTGGTCCTCAACGCCGGACCTGCCGTGCCCTGGATGAGCGTCACCGACCTGGACCAGGAAGCGTTCGAGTCCAAGGTCCTGGACGAGATGCGCAGCTTCTTCCTGCCGGCCAAGGCCGTCATGCCGGGCATGATCGCCCGCAAGAAGGGGTGCATCATCGGGATCAGCAGCGGTCTTTCGCGCTACCCCTCGTTCGGGTTCACCGCCCACACCACAAGCAAGTCGGCCGTGGACGGCCTGATGAAATCGCTGGCCTTCGAGCTGGGCCCCCACGGCATCCGCGTCAACACGGTGGCGCCGGGCCTGACCCGCACCGATGCCACGGCGCACATGCCTGACGACCAGGTCCAGGCCATCGCCGGCATGACCCCGCTGCAACGCGTGGGCGAGGCCGAGGACGTGGCCGGTCTGGTGGCGGCCCTGGCCGGCGATGGGTGTTCTTTCGTCAGTGGAGCCTACATTCCGGTGAGCGGGGGGATTCAGATGCCCTGACCCTGGTGGCGGGCCCATACTCGCGGGTGTTTCTTGTCTGATATCACTTCATCAGTATGCGAAACCCCAAAGGTTCTCGACGTGTCCAAAGCTCCCGATGTGACCGGGCTTCTGCTGGATCTGGGTTCAGGCGACAAGACCGCCTTCGAAACCCTGGTCACCTTGATGTATGACGACCTGCGGCGCCTGGCCCGCCGTCACCTGCGCATGCGTGGCGGCCAGCTCACCCTTCACACCGCCGGTCTGGTGCACGAGGCGTTCCTGCGCCTGGCCGACCAGACTCGTCTGGACTGGGAAGATCGCGGGCATTTTCTGGCCGTCTACGCCCGGGTGATGCGCAATATCCTGATCGACATCGCGCGTGAAAAGCAGGCCCTCAAGCGGGGTGGCGACCGCGTGCAGGTCACCCTGGACGACCACCACCTGCAAA
>JAZBOO010000067.1:0-10391 GCA_036351155.1 Candidatus Krumholzibacteriia bacterium
GAAACACCGAGTTCGTGGTGGGCCACCTGTCCGACGACAGCGACAATCTGTACACTGGAGTCACCCTCTGGTCGGCGCCGCAAGAAGGCGGCTATGTCCTGGACCAGAGTGATACGGGCGGTCATCGGGACTATGGCACCGGTGATTTCACGGAAACTCTCGCGGCCAACCAAATCGTGGACATCTATCAGGCTCTGCTTGAATCGGGGGTCACCTACCACTTCCGGCTGGCCAAGCTCTCAGGCAACGACGATCTGCAGATGGCGCTGTTTCCCGCCGTCGGAGTCCACGGCCGAACAGGCGGTCTGGTGTATTCGGAAAATCCGGACGCCACCGTGCAGGTCATCGAGTTCACGGCCACGGCCAGTGCGTGGTTCCCGATCGTGGTTTATCGCACCGATGGCGACAATCTGGGGACCTCGCTGCAGTATCAGATGTCGTGGGGTGAAGGATCGGTTTCGCCGGTGGAGGCCGAAGCCGCCTCGGTATTCTACTTCCGCGGCGGGTATCCCAATCCATCCCAAAACAACACCACCATGCAGTTCTCGCTGCCGAGCGAGGGCCCGGTGAGGATGACCATTCACAACGTGCGTGGGCAGCGGGTCAGGACTCTGATCCACGAGACGCTGGGCGCAGGACGTCACGAACGAAACTGGAACGGACGCGACGACCAAGGCAGCACGGTCGCTTCAGGCGTCTACTGGGTGCGTCTGGAGGCCGCTGGAGAAACCCAGACCAAGCGGGTCACCTTGGTGCGCTAGTTCAGTTCCGGCTTGACCAAAAGGCCCACTCTGGCTGACCAGGGTGGGCCTTTTTCTGCGTATTGATATCTCCAGCTATACTGAGTACCTTATTCGACTTGAAAAAAGACAATGTTAAACCTACGGTATTCAAAGAACGTCAAATACTCTCCCCAAGCAGAGCAGGTCTCGTTGTGGATAAAGCTGAGAAGCTGTCGCGGCCCGGTAGCGGCCCCCTTGATGAAATCCTTGGACATCCCTTCAAGGTCCTCGACGACGGCCTGATTCGTGTGGTCGACTACATGGGCAACGACAACGCCGTGGTCCAGGCCGCCCGCGTCAGCTACGGTGCCGGGACCAAGAAGGTGAGCGACGACCGCGGCCTGATCCGCTATCTGCTGCAACACCGCCACACCACCCCCTTCGAGATGTGTTCCCTGAAGCTGCACGTGCGTGTGCCCATGGACGCCTGGCGGCAGTGGATACGTCACAGAATGGCCTCTACAAATGAATATAGCACACGCTATTCGGTGGCCATCAACGCCAGCCAGAAAACAGCCCCTGACGAGTGGCGCACCCAGGCGGTGGACAACAAGCAGGGCAGCGGCGAGGCCCTGGACCCCAGCGTAGGAGCCCACCTGACCGCGTCCGAGCAGGAACTCCACACCCTGGCCCGCCATGTTTACCAGACCCGGATCGACACCGGAGTGGCCCGGGAACAGGCCCGCAAGGATCTGCCCCTGTGCACCTACACCGAGGCCTACTGGAAGATCGACCTGCACAACCTGCTGCACTTCCTGGCCCTGCGCATGGACAGCCACGCCCAGAAGGAGATCCGCGATTACGCCACCATCATCGGCGAGCAGATCGTGGCCCGCTGGGTGCCTCTGACCTGGGAGGCTTTCCAGGATTTCCGGTTCCAGGGCATGGTGTTTTCGCGGATAGAAACGGAGATCATGGCGGCCATTGGCCAGGGCGACCTGGCCCAGGCCAAGGCACAGGCAGAGGAAGCCGGCTGGTTGCGGCCCAGCAAGAAGGGCGGGTTGATCCGCAGCCGCGAGCGCATGGAGTTCGAGGAGAAGCTGCGGCAGTTGAACCTCGCGGTGCCCTGGGAAGAATAGGCCGGCCGATTTCGGCCGGCCCTGATCACTGCGGGCCAGAAGGTCAGTCGACCATGACCACCTTGGCGGTCGCCTGCACGTCTCCACTCTGGTAGCGCAGGAAATACACCCCGGAGCTGACCGGCCGGCCCTTGGCATCTCGCCCATCCCAGCGCAGACTGACATCCTGGTCCGCCCGGTCGGTCCGCATCATTCTGACCGTCTGCCCCTTGACGTTGAAGACCATCAACCGTCCATCGCTCTGGCGTGAAGGACCGGCCATGATGGTGCAGCCGCTTCCGGCGGTGGCCGGCGAGGGAAAAACCTTCAATCCGGGATAGTTACCCACGATTTCCTCCTCCACCGCACTGACCGCCATGACTCCATGGGGCCCAGGTCCGCTCGGGTTCACCCCATGGCAAACCCGACAATCGCTCAGGGTGCCCGCATGGCCCTGCAGATCCATCATGACCTGGTTGTCCACGGCTTCGCGGCTGGGGAAAATAGCGTGCGGGCTGTTGTGACAGGCGGAGCAAAGTACCCCGCCATGACCCCGGGCGTTGCGATAGAGAACCCCCGCGGGTTCGCCGTAGGTGCTGGTATGACAGGTACCGCAAGCGGGCTCATCCACCCAGGGGATACGCCCATTCTCAATGCTGGAGGCAACCTGTCCCATGTCGCCGTGGCAATCCTGGCAGATCATCCCGAAATCGTTGCCCATGGTTCCACGCAGGCAACGGGTATTGGGCCCGGGGTGACACTTCTGACAGGCTGCCAGGCCGCCAATGGTCTCGTCCATGAAGTCATGTTTGTCATGAATACGGCGGGAGAACCAACCCGCGCTCCCGGGACTGGGCCCGGTCAGGGGCGTGGAGCCGTGACACTGGGCACACAGAATCGGTGTGGCCGTGGGATCGAATCCATCTTCATCCTCATGCGCGTTGAGAATGGAAGTCTCGCTGCTGTGGCAGCCTGTGGAAACGCAACTCATCTCCACACTGACAGGAGCCACCGGGTAGGCACGCGCCAGCTCCAGGCCTTCGCTGTCGCGAAGGATGACCTCGGCCACCTGGTAGGGAACCTCGACGGTCGGAGCATCATCGTTGAACGGGGTCAAGGGGATCCCCTCCGCCACGAAAAGATCTCCATGCACATCAAAAACATCATCCAGAGTTTTTCCCGTCAGACCGACATTGTCTTCCAGCGCCACGCCAAACAGAGCCTCAGCATGGGTCCAGAAATCCGTCTTTCCCACCGAGTAGGTGTTTCCCGGGAAGCGATACTCCAATTGCAATCCCTCGGTGGTGACCAACGGTAGATTGTCGGCATCCCCCACGCGGATCACCTGGGCTTGAAAAGTGTTGTAGGGGGGAAGAACCGAGAGAATGGCGTGGTCCCGGTTCATGCAGTGCATGCCCAGGTCGTTGCTGATCAAAAAGATGTACTGATTGGTCTGGGCCGATGCCGCTGTACCGAGCGCCAGCCATACCACCGCCACCATTGCCCACGAGATGAGCATCCGTGATACCTTTTTCATGACTTCCCCCTTTATCGATCAACAATTCCATCACCTTAGAAGCAAACGAGATTCGCATACCAAAGAACCAGGTGTTTCATTTCAACAAAATAATAATGCTTTATCATTTTGACAATGAACAACGAATTGCATTTTGTCGCCATGAACACCTGCGTGGCGATCTGGGTGCCCGATGGGGCGGGTGCCCCTCTTACGCTGGCCCCCATCGAAGACCCTCAGGATTCCAGGTACTTTTCCCAGGACATCTCCCGCCCAGGGTACAGGATCTTGCCCAGCGGCCACTGGTTCTCCATCCAGTAGCGGACGTCCCTGCCCAGGACCTGGTCCCGCCCCCTCGCCGCCTCTTCGGCGGTCACCCAGTACAGGACATCGGCCTGGGCATCGGTCCGGCGGGACGGGTAGATATAGACACACCCCACGCACCGATCTCCGAATCGTGAGCGCACCGTGTAGACAAAACCACTACGGTCTCTGAATTCCTGCTCGTGCCAGGCCAGAACTTGGCGGTTTTCCTCCAGCGTCACTCCCTGTGGCCAGGCGTCCCCCGCTCCGAAAGTCCCCTGGAGATGCTCCACGCTGCCCATCAAGGCGGCGTGGTCCAGCTCGGCATCGGCCGCGGCGATGGGACGCAGCACGAAGTTGTCCGTGATCAGAAGAGTGGGCGGCTGGAAATCCGCAGGCACGAACCGCAAGCGCTTCAGGTGGATGATGGCGTCGGGGTTGTCAGGGTCCAGTTCCAGGGTGCGGGCGAAGGCCGCTTCAGCCACTGTGCGGTGACCGGCCAGCACATTCAGCTGGCCGCGCACACTGTGGGTGCGGTAGTCCTCGGGACAGGCGTGGGCCAGGGAATCGATCGCCGCCAGGGCCAGGTCTTGCTCCCCCTCCTGGAACCGGGCCACAATGCGCGTCAGTTCCTGGTGCATCGGGTCATCGGCCTGAACCGGGCCGGGAAGAACAAGGGAAGCCAGAAGAAGGATCAAGACCAGAATCGTGCTTTGCATCGCGCATCCCTTCCATTGGGTAGTCAATTGCCCATGGGAAAAGACGCGTGAGCGAGTCGGTGGTTACAGGTCGTTGATCAAAGCCTGCAACTCGGGCTTGATCCTGGCCGGCGTGGTCCGGTGCAACCGGAGCTGGTGGCAGTGGTTGAACTTCAGGAAGGCCGGCAGTTCCTTGCGCAGAGCCCGCAAAAATGCATCGGTTTTCAGGGCACTGGGCTCCAGGGCGAGATGCAGTACATGGAGCAGTGATCCATTTCTCTCGGCTCGGCAGTCCATGCGGGCCACCAGTTTTCCATCCCACAGTATGGGCAGGGAAAAGTAGCCGTATCGGCGCCGGGGTTCCGGAACATAGCACTCGATCAGATAGTCAAAGCCAAACAGCGCCTGCATGCGTTTGCGCTGTATGACCAGATTGTCGAATGGGGATAGTATTTTCAGCTTGTTGCGGGCCAGGGGCTGCTGGAGCAGCTCCAGTGAATTCGGCAGGGCATGGTAGAACTGCTTGTCGACCCGAACCTGGCTCAGATCTCCGGAAGAAACCATGTCCTTCATGGTCGCCGAAACCAGCGATTTGGTGTCTTTCAACAAGTAGGCGATTTCACCCGGCTGTCCCAGACCGTTCGCGCGCAAATATCGGGTGATCAGAAACCGCGCGTGTTCCTCTGGATCAGGCAAGGTCACGTCGGTCCCCTCTGGCAGAACCCGCTCGGTGAGATCGTAGACCTTCTGAAAATTGACACGGCCCGGCACCATGAGCTCGCCCTGCATGAACAGATATTCCAGCGCCCGCTTGGCGGGCTTGGCTTGCCATTCCCCCGTCTTTTTCCCGGTATGCGCAAAATCCCTGGCCATCAAGGGTCCCTCGGCGGCAATGCGCTTGAGCACCAGGTCCATCATGCGTTCATCGCGCGCATACCAGTGCCTCAGATCACCACGTGCGAGTGCGTATTTGCGAGGCAAGCTGTATCGGAAGTCTCGAAAAGGGAGATAGGCTGCTGCATGCGACCAGTATTCAAAAACCTGCTTGTCGGCCAGCAATGCATCCAGCTGTGCCGCCTTGTAACGGGGGTTGCGATTCCAGAGAGTGTGATGGTGGGCACGCTGCACCACGGAGATGGTGTCGATCTGGATATAGCCCAGGTGTTCAATCGCCGCGAGAGTGGCGGCCGTGGCCGTGCCCGCTTGTCTGACCGGCGGCACCCGCTGGGCAAGCAGCACCAGTTTCCGGGCTTGTTGCAGGGAAAGTGATTCTATCCGGACCACATTCATCCCGAACTATTCATCCGAGGCGAACGGGAACCACCGCACCCCGGCCTGCAGGGCAATGCCGCCCACCGTGACCTTGAAATCCTCGGTGCCGAAGAGGGTGTCCCCGGTCTTGGCCGTCGAATACTGCAGGGAAACGAACCCCTCGGTGTGCCGCCCGAAAGACGGCACCAGGATGCCCGCTCCCACCACCAGTCCCATCGCATCGATGTCGTCGGAGATGACCTGGAAATCGCCGTTGAAAAATTCATTGCCGAACTGGTCCCCCGAACCGACACTTTCCGTCAAGGTCACATCCACCTTGACCCGCGTCAGATCCAGCCCCCCGAAAACGAAGTACTTCAGGTCCGCATCCGGGGCATAGACGGCCAGCAATTCGGTGGTGCCCTGGCTCCAGTCCATTGTCAGGCTCTGCGAATAGTAGGTTGTGTTGTTGCTCTCCGAATAGCTTTGAATGGACGTCTTGGGAATGCCCAGACTGTAGGTGGCTTGAAGGGCCAGGTTATCGCTGAGGCGGTAGCCGACCAGGGGCCTCACCCCCAGCAGGAAGTTGTCGTTCCAGAAGAAGCCCACGGCGCCATCTTCCCCTGTGGACAGCGGTTCCCGGACCTTGAAGGAGACGCCATCCCAGCTTCCGTTGCCCGGAACCATCTGGATCAGGCCACCACCGCCCACGAAAAATCCCGTTTCGGCCAGGCTGCCCGTGGCCAGGAAAAGTATGGTCCACACCATCATCAGAACGCACAATCTCATCGTTTAACTCCTGGGGTTGGCCACCGGCTGGACACCCTGTCCTTGGCCACGAAGCCGGACGATTCCTGACCCGAATGCCACATCGCACGACAATAATATAAGGTATTTGTTGACAAAATGTTAGCCACCACAAACACAATCCCTACCAAATGATTAACATTTTCTTGGGTTCGGGCCCTCCGCGTGTTTTTTTTGGGGAGAACAACACCACGTACCCTGAACTGGAGGAACCTGACCATGGCCGACATTCGTCCCTTCCGCGCTTTCCGGCCGGCACGCGACCGTTCACAGCTGGTGGCCAGCCCGCCTTATGATGTCCTGAATTCCGAAGAGGCCAAGACCATGGCTCAGGACAATCCTTACAGCTTCCTTCACGTCACCAAGGCCGAAATCGATCTGGATCCTGCCGATGCCAAGGACAACGAGAAAGTCTACGCCCGCAGTGCCGCCAACTGGCAGGCCATGGTGAACGACGGCGTCGTGATCCAGGACAGCGCCCCTGCCCTGTACATCTACCGCCTGACCATGAACGGTCACCAGCAGTTCGGTCTGGCCGCCGGTTGCAGCGTGGACGAGTACGTCGACGGCCGCATCAAGAAGCACGAGTTCACCCGCCGCGACAAGGAAGACGATCGGGCGCGGCACATGGAAGTGCTGGGCGTCAACGCCGGCCCCGTGCTGTTCACCTACCGCACCGACCCCACGGTCAAGGGCATCATCGCCCGTTTGTCCGCCGGGACTCCCGACGTCGACTTCACCTCCGACGACGGCATTGGCCACACCATCTGGGTGGTCAACAACTCCGCCGACATCGAGGCACTGCAGGATGCCTTCGCGAAGATCGACGCCCTGTACGTGGCCGATGGTCATCACAGGTCGGCCAGCGCCCATCGGGTGCGCGACATCTTCCGCGACCGGAACCCCCAGCACACCGGCGATGAAGCCTACAACCACTTCCTGGCCGTCATGTTCCCCGAGGACGAGCTGAAGCTGATGGGCTACCACCGCGTCGTGGCCGATCTGAACGGTCTGAGTGCCGAGGACTTCCTGGCCAAGGTCCAGGACATCTTCGAGGTGAGCGAGACCAACAAGCCGGAACCGGAAAATCACCGGGAATGGGGCATGTATCTGGCTGGCAAGTGGTACCGCATCTGCGCCCGACCCGGCACCTTCCCCGCCGATGATCCGGTCAAGGGCCTGGACGCCGCCATTCTGCAGGAACTGTTGCTGGACCCGGTGCTGGGCATTGGCGATCCGCGCAAGGATCCCCGCATCGATTTCGTGGGCGGCAGCCGAGGCGCCAAGGAACTGGAGCGCCGTTGCCAGACCGACATGACCGTGGCCTTTGCCTTTGCTCCGGCCAGTGTGGGACAGATCATGTCCGTGGCTGACGCCGATGCCGTCATGCCCCCCAAGTCCACCTGGTTTGAGCCGAAACTGCGCAGCGGCCTTCTGGTCCGCAGCCTGACTGATTGATAGACTACTGAAACGCGACTGAAAAACGACCATGAACCGAGGAGGCACGATATGCTCATCCTGATTTCCGACGCCTTTGACCCCTCGCTGGAGGGCAAGCTGGCCGAGTTCGGAGAAGTGACCACCGACAAGAGCCGTCAGCACGAAGCTGACGTGGTCCTGATCCGGAGCAAGACCACCTGCGACAAGGAATACATCGAGAACGCCCCCAACCTGAAGCTGATCCTGCGGGGCGGCGTCGGGACCGACAACATCGACAAGGTCTGCTGTGCCGAGAAGGGCATCGTGGTGCACAACACCCCCAACGCCCCCAGCATTGCCGTGGCCGAGCTGGCCTTCGCCATGATGCTGGCCATTCCCAACCACATCGTCAAGGCCAACGAGAGCATGCGCATGGGCCAGTGGTTGAAGAAGGAACTGAAGCGCACCGAACTGCACGGCAAGACCCTGGGCCTGGTGGGCATCGGCCACATCGCCCAGGCCGTGGCCGAGCGCGCCAAGGCCTTCGGCATGCACGTCATCGCCTACGACAAGTACGTGGACAGCTCCCGTCTGGCCGTCATGAAGAACAGTCTCGAGGAAATGGTGGCCGAGGCGGATTACATCAGCCTGCACGTGCCCCTGACCGATGAGACCATGCACATGATCAACAAGGACCTCATCGCCAAGATGAAGGACGGCGTGATCATCATCAACACCGGCCGCGGCCGGACCATCAACTCGGAAGACGTCATCGAGGCGCTGAACAGCGGCAAGATCGCGGCCTATGCCACCGACGTGTGGCCCAAGGATCCGCCGCCGGCCGACTACCCCCTGCTCAAGGCCCCCAACGTGTTCATGAGCCCGCACCTGGGCGCCAGCAGCAACGAGAACCTGCTGCGCATCGGTGACGAGATCTGCGACCGGATCCGCGACTTCATCGGAGGTAAGAAATGAACCGCATCTTCAACTTTTCGGCCGGCCCCTGCACCCTGCCCGTGCCGGCCCTCGAGGAAGCCCACGCCGAGTTCCTGGACTATCAGGGCAAGGGCATGTCCATCATCGAGATGAGTCACCGCAGCAAGGAATACGATGCGGTGCAGATGGAAGCCATGGCCCTGGTGAAGCGCCTGTACGGCCTGCCGGACAACTACAAGGTGCTGTTCCTGGGCGGCGGCGCCACCCTGCAGTTCGCCATGGTGCCCATGAACCTGATGACCAAGGACCAGAGCTGCGACCTGACCTTGACCGGTGCCTGGGCCAAGAAGGCCATGGCCGATGCCAAGAAAATTGGCGGCGTGAACGTGATCTACGACGGCAGCGACAATAACTTCATGTCCCTGCCTGCTGTGTCCAGCCTGAAATTCAACCCGGATGCCGCCTACGTGCACGTGACCAGCAACGAGACCATCGGCGGCGTGCAGTGGCCCGACTTCCCCGACACCGGCGATGTGCCCCTGGTCTGCGACATGAGCAGCGACTTCGTCAGCCGCAAGGTGCCCGTGGAGAAGTTCGGTCTGATCTATGCCGGCGCCCAGAAGAATGCCGGACCGGCCGGGACCAGCATCGTCATCATTCGTGAAGACCTGCTGGAACGCAGCAGCGACGATCTGCCGGCCTACCTCAGCTACGCCACCCACGCGCCCAAGGACAGCATGTACAACACGCCTCCCGTGTTCCCCATCTACATGCTGATGAAGACCTTGAGCTGGCTGGAAAAGCTGGGTGGACTGGATGCGGCCACCGAGATGGCCAACCAGCGTGCCAAGCTGATCTACGGGGCCATGGAAGCCGACAGCGGTTTCTACAACTGCCCGGTGGACGCCGGTTGCCGGTCGAACATGAACATCGTGTTCCGTCTGCCCAGCGAGGACCTGGAAAAGCAGTTCGTGGCCGAGGCCCTCGAGGCCGGCATGAGCGGCTTGAAGGGTCACCGCAGCGTGGGTGGTTGCCGGGCTTCGGTGTACAACGCCATGCCCATCGAAGGCGCCAAGACCCTGGCCGACTTCATGGGTGAGTTCGCGCGCAAGAACGGCTGATCGACGGCGGTCAGTACTCCGTTTGACAGAAGGCCGGTCTGCTCCCGCAGGCCGGCCTTGCTTCTTGAGAAACCCACGCTACAATGAGCGCTTCAACCATTTCACCCACCCACGGAGGTCCACGACATGGCCAAGAAGGTCGACTGGTACTATCACCGCAACGGCTGAATGACCTGCACGCGCTCGCAGGGGTTCCTTGCGGATCATGACATCGCGGTCAAAGAACAGATTCCCGCCAGCCGCAAGCTGGGCGCCGATCAGGCCCGGGAGCTGGCCGCAGCCGCCAGCAAGATCATCGTGATGAGAGGCAAGAAGGTGACCGTCTTCGACCTGAAGAAGGACAAGCCGGCCGAGGAAGAACTGCTGAAGCACATGCTGGGAGCGACGGGCAATCTGCGCTCGCCCACCATCGTCCGGGGCAAAACGGTTCTGGTGGGGTTCAATCCCGACCAGTACGAGGCTGTCCTGGGTTAATTGCTGGGGGGCAGCAACCGCACCGC
>JAZBOO010000068.1:0-4352 GCA_036351155.1 Candidatus Krumholzibacteriia bacterium
GTGCACGATGCGCACCGCGGCGTTGCCACTACCGGCGTCTGCGAAGTCTTCGACCAGAGGAATCACCCGGAACATGTCCTCGCTATCCATACTTCCCAGAAGTCCGGCAGCCACGGCGGTGATCACCGCGCCGTCGGGCAGGGTCAGGACGCCCGTCTCGTAGGCGGGAGTGGACATGGGGTCAGCGCCATGCGCGCGCAGTTCGATGGTGTAGTCACCAGGGCCGACTTCCAGATAGGCACTGGTTTCGGTGTAGCTCAGGCTGGACACCAGGGGTGTCGAAACACCCTTGGCGTACACGTCAACGGCAGGGGCATCAGGCGAGGCGTGCACCACACGGAGCATGACTCCCGTACCCAGTCCCTCGTTGTTGCCCGGATTCACCGGATCATCATCGTCGCTGCAGGCGGCGAAGCTGAAGAGCATGGCCACCATGGCCAGCAGCGTCAGCAATTTATTGTTGGTCTGATTCAACATTGTTCTCTCCATTTTTTATGATCCACGGCCATCGGCCGGTTGATACAGCTTGATGTTTGCTTGTTACATTGTTGCAGGGATGAGCACGGTGTCGATGACGTGCACGGTCCCGTTACTTGCTTCGATGTCCGTCTTGATCACGTTGGAATCATTGAGCATGACCCCGTCCTTGACATTGATGGCCACCTGGGCGCCGTTCAGGGTCTTGGCCGAATCGAGCTTGACCACATCGCTGGCCATGACGTTGCCGCTGACCACGTGGTAAAGCAGGATCTTCTTCAGCTGTTCGGGATTGGCCAGAAGACCCTCCACCGTACCCTTGGGCAGCTTGGCAAAGGCCTCATCGGTCGGGGCGAAGACCGTGAAGGGACCATCGTTGGTCAGCACGTCCTCCAGACCCGCCGCCTTGATGGCGGCGACCAGGGTGTTGAACCCGGCATCTTCGGCCACCGTGAAGATGGAAGACCCCATGGTCTCGGTGGCATGCGCATGCTCGGCATGGGCGTGCTTGTCTCCGGAGCCGCACGAACCGGCCACGGCCGGGACGGCGGTGCTGAACATGATGGTCACGGCCATCATCGTGATTGCGGTCTGGGTTCTGGTTTTCATGATCTATTCCTTCCACAGTGGTCAACTGTTTGTGTATTCATCAGACCCCGAGGGCCCATCTATGTTCTCGGTCGGGAATCCCGCCGTTGTCCACACATTAACTTCGGTACATTTTTTGTCAATAGTTTTTTATATTTTTTCTATACAAAATTTTCTCGACAAAAAAACACCCGCACCAGAGTGTGTCTCAAATATGGCGCAGTGCCTCGTCCAGCTTGTCCACGCTGGCAAAGGCGGTGGCTCCCATCTCGGCCAGAACAACGGTGTACGAGGGCACGCCCTGTCCACCGGCGAAAATCGGCATCTGGGGCCCCAGAAGCGTACGCAGCTCTCTCAGCTCGGCCATGGTCCCGCTGTCACCCTGGGGAAACACCAGGCTGAGCAGCAAGGCACGGGCGCCACGAGACTTGACGGCGGCGGCGATGTCCTCGGCCGGAAGATCGGCTCCCAGGTACAGAACGTCCCAGCCCGCTTCATATCCCACCGAGGCGGCCAGAAGAGCGCCCAGTTCATGCTGCTGGCCCGCAGGTGTGGCCACGGCCAGAACCGGTGCCCCGGGAGCCACGCGGTAGCGGGAATTGATCGAACTCAGAAAAGCCACCACGATGCTGGTGGCCATGTGTTCGTGCGTCGTCCGCAGATGGCCGTCCTGCCAGCGGTTGCCGATTTCTTGCATCAATGGAACCAGCAAAAGCCTGCGCAGTTCGGGCTTGCTCAGGTCCACCAGGGCCTTGTTCAGCACCGCTTCGAGATCCCTGGCATCCAGGTTCTCCACGGCCACCAGGGCTTCCTGGAGAAGCTCACTCGGCGCGGCCGGCTGGCCCGAATCTTCCGCCGAAACCATGGGAGATCCCGCGGTGGGCTGTATATCCTTGTACAGGCCCTCGAGCTCAGATAGACCCAGGTGGGCCACATCTCCGATGCGATGGCCGGCATCGGTCAGATACTTCAGCATGGTCAGCTTCTGCACATCGTAATCGTTATATTTCCGGCGACCCGTCGGGGTACGTGAAGGAGTCACCGCCGCATAGCGGCGTTCCCAGGCACGAAGGACAAGCTGGGTGATCCCCGTACGCCGGGAAACCACCGCGATGCTGTGACGTGGCATGAGTTCCGGAGCTGTATTTCGTTCAGTATTCACATCGGGCTCCAATGTTGAGTGCTACTTTGACCAGTTCTTGAAAAAAGAAAGTCACCAGGTTCGTTATTTGTTGCTCATTATCAATATATTGTATAGTTTCTGTACAGCATTGTCACGAAAAAAATCAAGACAGCCTTTTGTCTACCGCGAGGAAATCTATCCAATGTACATGTTACACACCACACAAACCGTTTCCAGCGACCTTGAAACCGTTTTCAATTTTTTTGCCCAACCGGAAAATCTCGCCAGGATCACCCCTCCCTGGCTTGGTTTCGAGATTCTGACACCTCCCCCTCTGACCATGCGCACCGGAGCCTTGATCGACTACCAGATCAAGCTGGGGCCCATTCCCACCCGGTGGCGAACACTGATCACCGACTTCAAACCGGGAGAAATGTTCGTGGATGAGCAACTGAACGGCCCCTACAGCTTCTGGCACCACACCCACCGGTTCGCAACCACTGCGGAAGGCACGCTGTTGACCGACGAGGTCCGCTACCTGCCGCCCCTGGGAGTACTGGGCGATCTGGCGCATGCCCTGGCCATCAAGGGACAGTTGCAGGGAATTTTCCGGCACCGACACCGGGTGATCGATGAGATGTTCGGCCGGGTGGAAGCCGGCACCCAGGCCCCCCGCATCACCAGAATCTAGCCCGCCTGCATACGGCGGTAGGAATCCAGCGCACGCTGGCGTGCCCAGGCGTGGTCCACGATCGGGTGGGGATAGGTGGTGCCCAGCTGGACTCCCAGATGCTCCAGCACCGCGCGTGAACCCAGCCATGGTTCATGCACCAGCTTGTCGGGCAATCCTGCCAGCTCCGGCACCCAGCGCCGGATATAGTCCCCCCGAGGATCGAACTTCTTGCCCTGGGTCATGGGATTGAAAATCCGAAAATAGGGCGCCGCATCGGCCCCGCAGCCCGCGGTCCATTGCCAGCCGAAGGTGTTGTTGGCCAGGCTGGCATCGACCAGGGTGTCCCAGAACCACTCGGCCCCTAGCTGCCACGGCAACAGCAGGTGCTTGACCAGGAACGACGCCGTCACCATGCGGACCCGGTTGTGCATCCAGCCGGTATGCCACAGCTCGCGCATCCCGGCATCCACCAGGGGATAACCGGTTTGGCCCTTTTGCCAGGCCTCCAGCAGGTCAAGATCTCCATCCCAGGGGAAATGGGCAAACTGCGGGCGCAGCGGTTCGGCAGGAGTGTGGGGAAAGTGGTGGAGCAGATGGTGAGCAAACTCGCGCCACACCAGTTGACGCAGGAAAGCTTCCGAACCAGGCACACCTCGGGCCTGGTGCCAGACCTGGCGCGGGCTGATTTCCCCCCAGTGCAGATGAGGCGACAACCGGGAGGTGCCGCGGCAAGCGGGTAGGTCCCGGTGTTCCTGATACCGCCCCATTTCCCTGGCTCCGAACAGGGCACACTGCCCGCGCGCGCCGGACTCTCCAGGCTCCCAGGTCTCCCGCAAGCCTCCATCCCAGGACACCTGAGGCAGAAGTTCCAGAGCCTCAAGGTCAAGGCCTGAGGGCCTGGGCTCGGCCTCCACCAGATGATCCGGCGCCGGCAATGGTGGGTCAATGATCTGGGTCTGGAGGAACTTCTTGGAGTAAGGAGTGAACACCTGGTAGGGCTTGCCCTGCCCGGTGGCCAGCGCTTCGGGATGGGCCAGCAAGCCGGCCAGGAATTCGTGGACGGTCCCTCCCTCCGTTTTCAGGGCCGCTTTGACATCCTGGTCCATGGCCGCCAAAGAGGGATCGTGCCGCTGGTTCCAGAACACCGCGCCCGCGCCGCATTCACGCGCCAGGGCAGGCAAAACCTGGCGCGGGTTTCCCCGCCGCAGAACCAGGCGGACGCCCCGGCGGGCAAGGTCATCCCCGAGTGCGGCCAGGCTATGATGCAACCACCAGCGACTGGCCCCTCCCCAGGGGTTTTCCTGTTCGTCTTCCATGATGAAAACCGGCACCAGTGGTCGCCCGGTGGCGGCTGCCGCGGACAAGGCCGGGTTGTCGGCCAGCCGCAGGTCCTGACGAAACCAGACCATCACCGAAGACGCGTTCATGAATTCCCCCTCCCCTACACGTGGTTGCGCAGCATCAGTTCCTTGGGATGGGGATTCAGGTAAA
>JAZBOO010000069.1:0-2937 GCA_036351155.1 Candidatus Krumholzibacteriia bacterium
CGGGCCGCGCCGCCGGGCCGGTATGTCCGACCTGGGCATCATTGATCAGGGCGCGGTGGCCATTTCCGGAGGGCGCATCCTGGCGGTGGGTCCTGCCGATGAACTGAAGGAAGAACTGTTCACCCGCCGCGGCCTGACCGAGGCTGCCCGGGTTCTGGACGCCGAGGGCCGTGCCGTCATTCCCGGTTTTGTTGACCCGCACACGCACACGGTGTTCGGCAAGACCAGGCAAGATGAATACGAGCGCCGCATCAAGGGTGAGACCTATCTGGAAATTGCGGCGGCCGGGGGCGGCATCCACTCCTCGGTGGCGGACCTGCGGGAGCGCAGCGAAGAGGAACTGGTGGAACTGGCGGTGGTGCGCCTGCGGGAGATGCTCGCTCATGGCACGACCACCGTGGAAATCAAGAGCGGCTACGGTCTGTCGCTGAGTGATGAAGTCAAGATGTTGAACGCGGCCCGGAGGGCCGCCGAGATCGCTGGCATCGGATCGGTCCGGACCTGCCTGGCCGCCCACGAGGTGCCCAGGGAATTCAGGGAGAACCGTGAAGCCTACGTGCGGCTGGTGTGTGAGGACATCCTGCCGCAGGTGGCGCGCGATGGTCTGGCGCAGCGGTGCGATGTGTTCTGTGAACCCACGGTTTTCAATCTCGAGGAAACTGTCATCATCCTCAGCAGGGCCAGGGATCTGGGGCTGCGGCTGACCGTGCATGCCGATGAACTGGAAGCCTTCGGCGGCGCGGTGGTGGCCGCCCGCATGGGGGCCGACAGTGCCGATCACCTGATCATGATCGACGCGGCGGGACGCGAGGCACTGGCCGGAAGCGACACCGTGGCCACCTTCCTGCCGGGCACGGTCTTCACCCTGGGCCTGAAATCCTACGCCCCGGCCCGGGGCATGGTGGACCAGGGCTGTGCGGTGGCTCTGGCCTCGGACTTCAATCCCGGGAGCTGCCCCATCCTCAGCATGCCCCTGATCATGGCCATCGCCTGCACGCAGATGCGCCTGACTCCCGCCGAAGCTCTGGTCGCGTCCACGCTGAACAGTGCCTGGGCGCTCGGGCTTCAGGACGAGGTGGGTTCCCTGGCGCCGGGCATGCGTGCCGACCTGGTCGTTCTCGATGGTCCGGACCACCGCCTGATTCCCTATCGTGCCGGACACAACCCCGTGGCTTCGGTGACCCGGGAAGGTGCCGTGCTTTTTGAATAATAATCCTTAACTTCCCCCTTTTCCGGGCGATGAAATGCCTGGGTGCCGGGTGAAATGAGTTGCCCGAATCCCGTCACATTCTTTGCGCGACCGGTGTTTGCGGGGGTCTGCCTCTTGTCGAAGCTCAGCATACTAAAGCAGAATGCCTATCAGGCCGGGAAGAAAAAGGACTGGGACCAGGCCGTCTCTATCTACGAGAAGATCCTGGACCTGGAAAAAAACAACCCGACCGTGATCAACGAAATGGGAGACCTCTGCCTCAAGGCCGGGGAATCTGCGCGAGCCATCAGCCATTTTCTGAAGGCGGCGGCCAAGTATCGCAAGACCGGTTTGCTGAACAACGCGGTGGCCATCTACAAGAAGATCCTGCGCCACGATCCCGAGAATCTCAACGCCCACTGGTACCTGGCCGAAACCCGCGCCAGCCAGGGTCTGGTCCACGAGGGTGAACTGCACGGCCTGCGTTTCTTGACCAACAGCGAAGAAGTCACCGGTGAGCTGAAGGAAATTTTCCTGGGCCGCTGCCGGGAGCTTTTCGAGCTCTTCCCGGCCAGCCACAGTATCCAGGAACACCTGCTGAAAGTTTTCCGCACCTGGGACATGTCCCTGGAGGCGGCACGCTGTCTTTGCCTGCTGGCCTGCATCCAGTACGATGCCGGCGAAGAGGAACAAGCCAGGGTCGGCATGGAGGAGGTGACCACACGGACGCCCGAGGTGGTCAACTATCCCGAGTACACCAAGTGGAACAATCGCATCAATCCCATCACCGAGAGTGCGGGAACGTTCAGCGGATTTGGCGAGGTCAACCTGGGCGATGCGGACCCCGAACCTGCCGCCGAGGAAACTCCCGGCAAGGATTCCTCCTTCCTTGATTTTTCCGAGCTTGGAACGCCTGAACCCACTCAGCCTGAACCCTCGGAGCCGGTCCCGGTGGCCGATGAGACGAGCTTCGGTGATCTGAAGATCGAGGTGGATCAGATCAATTCCGCGGCCGACACCCCCGTGGTGGAGATCCCGGCGGCACCTGAAATCGCTCAGGAGGTCGACGACGAGGGCTGCTTCACCCTGGACACTTCCGAGGAAACCAGCTTCGAGGACCTGATTGCCCAGGCCACCGACGAGACCGCCAAGGAACCCGCGACTCCGGCTCCTGCCGCTTCGGGTCAGGGGATGGATGATCTTCTCGGCGGTGCGGACCATTCCCAGACCGGTGAAGTGGACCTGCTGGCGGAGATCCTGGCGGAAGATGGTCCCGTACCCGGCGTGACCGATGCGGACCAGCTCAGCACCATCACCCAGGAAATCGGCGCCCAGGTGGGCGGCGACGAGGGCGAAGCCGATGCGGGTCGCCAGTATGAAATGGGTCTGGTGTATCTGGAGATGGGGCTGTTCGAGCAGGCCTGTAGCTCTCTGGAAATCGCCGCGGCCGACGTGGAATACGGGCTTCGGGCCCATGAAATGTGGGGCGTGGCTCTGTGCCGGGCAAACCGTCCTGATGACGCCGTGACCACCTTGACGGCCGGGCTGGCCCGGGCCGAGGAAGGCTCCCAGCAGTATCTGGGTCTGCTCTACCACATCGGCAAGGCTCATGAACAGGCGGAACGGCCCGAAGCGGCCCGCGAGTGCTTCGAGAAGATCCAGGCCCAGGACCGATCCTTCCTGGACGTGGGGAAACGCCTCGCCGCACTGCCCGTGACGTGATCCAAAAACACCTCGCGCCAAAATAA
>JAZBOO010000070.1:0-22964 GCA_036351155.1 Candidatus Krumholzibacteriia bacterium
CGCGGAGGATCATGGCGAGGCCCACGGGGACACCCACGGTGAAGAACACGCCGGCGGCCACCACGGCCCCAGCCCCACAGGCCTGCTTCCCCTGTGGTCGGCCATTCCTTTTGCAGGCATCCTGCTGTCCATCGCCCTCGGCCCCCTGGTTGCGCCGCACTTCTGGCACCATCATTTCCCCAAGATTTCCGCCATGTGGGCCCTGCTTTTTGCCGTGCCGTTCCTGATCTGGAACCCCAGCGAGGCCTTCGGGGAGATCCTGCACATTTACTTCCTGGACTATTTTCCCTTCATCATACTGCTGTGGGGACTGTTCACCGTTTCGGGCGGGATCTACGTGGGAGGCGCTCTGCGCGGCAACCCGCGGGTCAACTTCGTCCTGCTGCTGATCGGCACCTTCCTGGCCTCACTGATCGGGACCACCGGTGCCGCCATGGTCTTGATCCGGCCTCTGCTGCGGGCGAACGACTGGCGCCGCAACAAGGTGCACCTGATCATCTTCTTCATCTTCCTGGTGGCCAACATCGGCGGAAGCTTGACGCCCCTGGGCGACCCGCCCCTGTTCCTGGGCTTCCTGCACGGGGTTCCCTTCTTCTGGGTGACCACCGGCATCCTGCCCCACATGTTGCTGACCTCGGCGATGGTGCTGGCTGTGTTTTTCGTGGTCGACACGGTTTTCTACAAGAAGGAAGACCCGGCCAATATTCCGGTGGCCCAGCCCAACGAGGGCGGGATCAAGATCGAAGGTCTGCACAACCTCCTTTTCCTGCTGGGAATCATGGGCGCGGTGGTCATGTCCGGTTCGGTGCAAATGCCCGGCGTGACCCTGTACAAGGCCGCGTTCCACCCGGTGACGGTGCCCCTGCAGAACTGGGTCAAGGATGTCATCATCATCCTGATGGGCGTGCTCTCTCTGAAGACCACCTCCAAGGTTCTGCGCGAGAAGAACGGATTCAGCTGGTTCCCCATTCAGGAAGTGGCTTATCTGTTCGCCGGCATTTTCATGACCATCATTCCGGCGCTCGCCATTCTCAAGGCGGGTTCCGCCGGCGCCCTGGCCGACCTGACCAATGCCGTGCACGGCCCGGTCCGGTTTTTCTGGGCCACCGGAATTTTGTCCTCGTTCCTGGACAACGCCCCCACTTACCTGACGTTCTTCAACGCCGCCCTGGGCGACCTGGGTGCCACCGAACCGATGGTCAAGGGGATGCTGGGTTACGCCAGCGACCTGGCCACCAAGAACCCCGAGTTCATCGGGGATCTGACGGCCATCAGCGCCGGCGCCGTGTTCATGGGAGCGGTCACCTACATTGGCAACGCCCCGAACTTCATGGTCAAGGCCATTGCCGAGGAAGCCGGTATTCCCATGCCCAGCTTCTTCGGGTACATGCTGAAATGGTCGATTCCTGTCCTGATGCCTATATTCGTCATCGTGACCCTGGTTTTCTTCCTGTAGAGGAGTGCGACAAATGGCCCAGAAAAAGAGTAGCGCCAAGCCCAGCTATTTCGAGGTCGTCTTCAAGGGCAAGCCCAAGGTGGTGCGCGCCTTCCTGTCCGGCCTGGTGATGGGATCCGGAGCTGAGGGCGACATCTACTACAGCTATTCCGAAGGTGTTTTCCACGAAGGCAAGGCCGAGAAGTTCAAGGAACTGACCCATTTCCGAGCCATCGATTGCCACGTGATCATGGACAGGGAAACCAGTGCCCTGGTGAAGAAGATGCAAAAGAGCATCGCCACCGAAACGGGGCTCGAGATCACCTCGCACCGTAGCATCCGTTCAGCCAGCATCGAGCTTTCCTTCGAGGCTTTTGCCCGGCGGTACAACGATGAGATCGTGACTTTCCTCAAGAGTCTGCCCAAGGGCCTGAAGCTGGAAGGCTTCGAGCACGATGTCGAGCTTCACCCCGAAGCCAAGGGGGTCGAGGCCTACTCCCCCAGTCACCATTACGAGGCCAAGGGGAAGGGAACGGTCACCGGCCGGGTGGATCTGGTCATCGCCTTCAAGCGTGAGCTGGCGAACTATCCCTTGATCAAGGGCGATGAAGTGAGACTGAAGCTGGCCTAGCACCAGCGTCCCACAGAAAAAAAGCCCGGATGTCCTCGCCATGACCTTTCGATCATGGCTGCGGATTTCCGGGCTTTTTTTCTGTGGGACGCTGGTGCCAGGTCAGTTCAAGGTTCACTTCAACGATAGATGGCCTTGACGGCAGACCAGGTGGTCTCCTGGACCGGCACGATACAATCTTCGTTGATGGCCGCGGTGATATTGCCCTGGCCATTGAGAACATTGACCGGAAAGAACTCGCCTCCCGGCAGGATCACCCCAGGAACATCCCAGGGTCCCGACGGAGCGTCTGCCTGGCGCATCATGAAATGCACCGGCCCGACGCCCACATCGATATACAGCATGGTGAACACAACCAGGCTATTGACGGGCTGGAGGGGCCTCGGTTGGCCCAGGAGGACCACGTAGGGCACATTCTCGATGGGGTCCCAGAATGGATACCCGGGAATGTTCGTTTGCAAGATCAGAGCCGATCCCGAGACATCCATCCCGAATTCAAATCCCACGATTTCCGGAACGGTCGGGTTGGTATAAATGGCGTACATGGTCACCTGGGTGAAGGGGACCACTCCATCCTGGCAGTTCAGATCGGCCAGCTCGTCGAAGTAGAAACCGAAAAGGTCAGGCGTGGGGTCCAGGATGGCGTGGGCAGGAAAAGCCCACAGAAGGGCACACAGAGCGAACAGGGTAAAAAGCTTCATGACATCCCCCTTTCATCATGAGTATATCAAAAACAGTGAGCCCGGGAAAGGGTCCCGATATCCTCGCGTTGACCCTGCGATCACGGCGACTCGGCCCAGGATAATCGTAGAGGTGCGACCAGCTATACCAAGTTTGTCCCAGATAGACGGAGGTCGACAGAAAAGAGCCCGGAAATCCGCAGCCTTGATCGTAAGATCATGGCGAGGACATCCGGGCTCTTTTCTGTCGATCTCCGTCTATCTGGGCCGAGCTACTTCATGAGAAGCATCTTACCGACCACTGTTTCTCCACCGGCGTTGACCCGGTAGAAATACGTCCCGCTGGCCACGGCCTGACCCTGGTCATCACGACCGGTCCAGGTCACCGACTGACGGCCCGCGGTCATGACCTCGCTCAGAACCTGGGCCACCCGACGGCCGGCCACATCGTACACGCTCACATCCACCTTGCCATCGCGCGGCACGGCAAATTTGATCGTGGTCATGGGGTTGAACGGGTTGGGATGGTTGCCCTCGGCCACCAGCGTGCGAGGCAGGTCCTCATCGCCGGCAGCCGTGGCCACCGCTTCGTAGGTCAGCCGCAGGCACCAGTTGTTGACCGTACCGTAATCCTGGGGACCAAAGTCCATCACCCGCAGGGTCCATTCCCCGAACATCTCTTCCCCGATGAAGGCGGTGAGACTCTCGAAAGGAGTGGTCTCGGCAGGGTACCAGGTGTAGATATCGTCGGTGGAACCACCCGAGTTGTTGTGCAACCGCACCACAGTGCCGAGGGGACTGATCAATTCCAGCACGAGATCCGACTGGTAGGTATGCGTGATGTCCACGAACACCTCGACCGCCGACACGGGACCGTGCATGGGCAGGTTCACCGAACAGTAGGCCCCCCCCGTGGGGTCGTTGTCGGGAATGGCCATCGCCGGGTTGTCACAGAACTCGGTGGTCATGATGGCATTGAGCTGGAAGTCCAGACCGACCATCTGCTCGTTGTCACCCAGCACGATGTTCTGGGCGGCGGAAGACCAGCCGTCCTTGGTCACCATCAGGCTGTAGTTGCCGGCGAAAAGTCCGTCGAAGACGAAGTTGCCGTCGGCACCGGTCACCAGGGTGTGTTCTCCGGGGTTGAGGGACAAGGTCACGCCCGAGTCGTCCGGGGCACCGGCCACATGGACCGCACCGGCGACGGACGAGTTGCCCATTTCCTCGGTGATCAGGTAATGCACGGCGTTGTTCAGGAGAGCTTCCCGTTCACCGGCCGCCAGGGCCGAATAGTTGAACGTGAAGAAGACGATCTGGCCGCCCTGGGGCGCCGGGTTGGGGTCGTAGCAGACCACGCTGGCACCACTGCCACTGGACCAGGCACCAGGATCCTGGGCATCGCTGGCCGGGGTCACGGAATCGGAATCGCCGTACCCGCTGTAAGTCAGGGTCACCGGGCCGTCCACCGAGTGGGGCACGCTCATCACGTTGTGTCCGGGGTCGGCCACGGTGAGGTCACCCACGTTGTCCGAACCCCAGCCGGTGATGTGCATGACCTCGGCGGCGAAATCGACATCGGCGCGGTGGTTATAGGCCACCTCGCCACCCTCGAGCAACAGGTGCCCACCGGCATTCACCAGGTCGCGCAGGTGCTGCTTCAGGGTCGAGTTCAAGGTGCCGGTGTTGTCCCCACTGGACATGACCACCAGGTTGTAGTTTTGCCAGTCGGAGAAATCGTAGCTGTCCGCCGGCAGGTAGGTGACGCTGTAACCCATGGTGGTCAAGGCTGCCGTGATGTCGGTGGCCGAACGGGCCGCCGGAGCCTGGTAAGGCGCGGCCAGAGGCTGACCGATCTTGTCCAGCTTCACCTCGTGGCTCACCATCTCGTCGCGACCCGAGTTGTCGTCCAGAACCAGGATATTGCCCACCGTGGGCTCCAGGATGAAATCCTTCACCACGGACACGGCATCGATGGTCACCGGGACGGTCTGGGGCACAAACTGGTTCGCCGTCACCAGCACTTCGTAGTCGAAGTAGGTCAGGCCGGTGATGGTGTAAGCGCCCGTCGTTTCGTCGGAATAGATCTGGGCCACCTGTTCGCCGCTGTCCGAGCGCTTGACCCGGACCTGGCCGAAGATGGGTGATCCGTCGTCGCTGCTGGTCAGCGTTCCGCTCAGGTCACCGAAGGGGGCCAGGCCGAGACCCGTTTCCAGATCGTTGGTTCCGTACATGAGGAAAAATGATTCGGTGCTCTGCAGATAGCCGAACTTGCTGACCATGAGCACGTAGTCACCCACCGCCAGTTCTTCGTCGTGCGACCAGCTGCCATCGAAGGCCGTGCTGTACTCGAAAACCGCCGCATCGCCCGGAGTGTAGGGCGCCACGTAGCAGGCCACCATGGCGTTCGCCACATTGGCTCCCCCGTTGTCGGCATCGTTCACATGGCCGGCCACGGTGCCGTAGGCGGTCACGATATCGATGGGCATGGCGAAAACGTTGTAACCGGTCTTCATCAGAGCCGCTTCGCCCACACCGGTCATGGTCGGGGTGACCGGCAGAGTCAGACTGTTGCCGGCATCACTCATGCTGACGCTGACACCGCCACCGATGAAGGACAGCATCAGGTCGGATTCATACGCCGAACCCGCCAGCTCGCCTTCCAGGAACGGAGTCAGGCTACCGACCAGGCCAATGCCCGGCACGCCCGCGCTGAGGGAGGGGTTGGTCAGTTCAGCTGCCCCGGTCACGGGCAGTTCCACGTTGAACATGTCATAACTCGCGCCCGCTTCCCGACCGCGCACGTTCAGGGTCTCACCGAACTGAGGATTGACCATGAAAGTCACAACACCGTACTGGTCGGTGACGCCTTCGAGGCCTTCCACACCGTAACCTTCAATGAACACGTCCACGTTGGTGGTGCCCTTGGCCGGAGGATCGGTGAGGGTCACGGTCACCTCGGTGGTCACGCCCACGGGGATAGAAGCCGGCTGGATGTCGACCACCACCGGCACGATGGCATTGAGTTCCTCGACGTGGGTCAGCAGGTTGTAGCCGGTGATCGTCAGGGTCACTTCGCCACCCTGGACCACGGGATTGCTCAGGGCCACATCGCAGTGTCCGCTCTCGTCGGTCACGCCGGTGCCGTGCAGAACACCATTGCTGTAAAGGCTCACCTGCGCACCGGCCACACCGGTGTCGATGGGGAACACGGTGGACCCGATGACCACCACGCCGCCATGAGCAACCACGGGCTGGATGGGTTCCTTGGTCCGCACCTGCAGGGTGCAGTCCCCGAAAATATTGTACTGTTCGACCAGCTGGGTCCCCGTGCTGCCGGGGTACTCGTCCAGGGTCTGCATCATGCCGTGGTAGTACAGCGAGCCGATCACATGGGTCTGCTCGGTCACCAGCAGGTTCACGGCCTCGGCCTGCATCACGCAGGGAGGCACCCAGGGCGTGCTGGTTGAAGCGCTGTACATGGCCACCGCGCCGTTGGGCTGGGCCGTGGTGCCGGAACGCAACCAACCTTCAGCGAAGCACTCGGTCTGGCTGAAATCGCCGTTGGAGCAGCTCACGTCGATGACCCAGGGCATCTTGTAGCCGTTGCTCAGGTTGTTGGCGTCGGCGGTGGTGAAATAGGGGTTGGACCAGCTGGAGCCGGAGCCATGGCCGATGTAGTAAACCAGGCTGCGACCTTCGTTGACAGCGGCCGCGATGTCGGAGGCACCATCTCCATAGAGCTGGAAAATCTGATCCACATTGGTGAAGCCGTATTCCAGCAGATCGTCGCGCAGCCAGTTGGCACGCTCGTGATCGGCCGGAGAACCTTCGCTCGAGGCCAGCGCGGAAGCCTGGGCATACCAGGTGCCACCGGCCATGGGGTCACGCTCATAGGTGACGAATTTCTGGGTCTGGATCAACACATCATCGGGGGTCTGGGCCGAGATGCGCGACACGAACAGATCCGGATAAAGATCGCTGCCCTCGCAGTTGGCGTAGCGGGTGTCGTCATCGGCGCTTTCGTAGGTGCCGCTGAAGGTGGGCACCTGAGCCTGGTCACCCACCAGGATCACGTAAGTCAGGCCTTCAGGAGAGTCGTAGCGGGTCTGGATGGCGTTCTTGATGCCGGTGGTGCTGCCCCCGACACTCCCGGTCGAGATCACCTCGACGTTCATGCCCCGCTGCCGCTTCCAGTCGACGAAATCGCCGATGATGCCCATGAAAGAATCGTGGCTGACGATCAGCAAATTGCCTTCCTCGGGAACCATGGTGTACTTGGCCGCGGCATCGAAGTTGTCGAAGCGCTGGCTGTACATGGCCTGGAACTGGCTGTCCACGGTGGACTGGATCCGGGCCTGCTTCACGTTCACGCCACCGGTGCCCTCGGTGACCACTTCCAGGCGAATGGACTCGAGAGCCATCAGCACCTGACGGTCGGCATCCCAGCGCAGCGGGTTCAGCCGGAGGTTCACGCCGCGATAGTCGCGCATGATGTAGGGTTCACCCAGTTCGATTTCCTGAGCGGGATACACTCCACCCAGATAGGCCGGGCCGAAGGTGTAGGGGATCTGGGTGGGATCCTCGGTCCGCAGCAGGTTGCCCTTGGAGGGCAGAACCGGGTGGGATTCCACTTCACGCCAGGTGCTGTCCAGGATGCGCACCGCAGGCGTGCCCTCATCCGGAATGATGAGACTGCTGGTGAGGAAGGGAAGCTCGGGCTGGCCTTCCTTCAGCATGAACCAGTGGCCGGGCAGGCGCAGCCGGGCGAAGGGCTGACCATCCACGTCCACGGTTTCGGAATCGAATCCCGGCAGGTCGATGTTCAAGATGGTCCGACCGGGGTCGGCCTGCATCACGTCAACCTGGGGCTGCGCGGCAGCCTTGCCATCAAGACTGACCCACTCGGCATGGGCGACCGTGCCGAACACCATGACAAAGGTGAGCACCAGAACTGTCACTATCCTGTTGAACATCAGACCCTCCGGAGGAAATGAAAGAGTGAACCCAATGCGGACGTTAATCCTACCATCTGGGATTGGCCGCAATCAAATCGGACAAAACATATGGGGTATCCGTGCCCCCCGCAGAGAACCTGTTTTCAGAGCCCCGCTCACCCCCAGTCATCTAAGGGACATTAAATAAACAGTTTATACAACCGTCAACCCGCAGCGCTCCAGGGCCGACTATCTTCTATATGTTAAAAAAAAAGGCGCCTCCTTCTGGGAGACGCCTTCCGACAAAGCTCACGAAATTGTTATTTTTTCCGTGATTAGAGAATCATGCCCTCAGCTTCATCGTCGCAGACGGCCGTCCACCGCCCCTCGAAGAAGCCCCCAGGGTAGTCCGGCACACCGTGGGCGCGCCCGCCCAGCAGGCCCTCGATCTGACCCGATGAGCTGACCCACTCGCCCTGAAAAGCAGCCATCCGTACCTCATCTTCCGCAGGCTCCCAGGTGCCGCGCAGCATCCCGCGAATCCGTCCTTGCCGGTCGATGTACTTGCCCACGAACACCCGCTGTCCCTCGGCGCTCAATCCGTATCCGCCGCGCAGAAAGCCATGGATGCGCCCGGTCAGATCGACCCACAAGCCCGCGTAGGTTCCCAGCTGTTCGCCCTGGGCGGGATCGTCTTCACCCAGGGTTTCCTCTTCGCCATCATTCGGCAACACCCGGAAGCGCCCCGACAGGAACCCCTTGGGACAATAATTGATGTCGCTCAGGGTAAAACCCGTCAGCTGGATCCGGTTGCCCAGGGTATCCACGTCGACCATCTCATCCAGTTCCGCCAGTTCTGACACCTCGTAGCTGCCCGCGAAAGGACCGGTGTTGATGTGGAGGCGGTTGGGTTCAGGGTTGTCCTCACTGTAGTCCTGGGGCCGCTCGATCACCTGCAGCAGCAGGCCATCGTGATGGCACCCGGTGTGGCTGACAAAGGCCACGGTCTGGCGATTCAGACGAGGAAAGATCACCCGATCGGCAGGTCGCTCAAAAGCCAGCACCCGGCGCACCAGCACGATTCCCCGGTCGGTGTGAATCTCGCCGGTCCAGTCCAAAGATCCGCAGTCGCCGCCCCGGGTCAAACTGTCGTCCGGACCGTGAACCATGCCCCAGCGCAGCCGCAAGAAGGTGAATCGGGGGCGGGTGGGATCGGCAGGATCGGCCGGGTCGTCGCCCATGCTCTCCAGGGCCAGGACCTCCGCATCCTCGGCCAGGGGATCGGCGACCAGTTCGCCGTCCTCTTCCGCCAGCATCTGTTTCAGGGCCTCATCAGCGAAGGCCTCGGGCTCGTCGCTGAAGGTCAGTCCGCCAAACTCCTGGCTGAAGTCCAGCGTGGTATAGCTGTCGCGCCCCACCGCAGCATTGTCCAGGGGACTGGTGGTGTCTTCACTGCACCCGGTCAGGAACAGGGCCAGCACCAGCAGGCCTGCTCGCATCAAAGTGGGCAAGGGGGTGATGGTATGTCGATTCATGGATCTCTCCCGTCGAGGTGAGGTGGTGCCCTGGTCTGGTCAACAGGTCACCTCTGCAGGGAGAATGCCAACCGGCATACATATGTCTACATCATTGCAGATCATATACTTAGACAGATCCAGAAGATATCGAAAGGAGCGAAAGAGGACCCGAAGTGTACCTGGAGGGACACCGGGCGGGGGTTCGGGTACAGCCCGGTCAGGACCCGGCGAGGCGCTTCTTGACCTGGACCTTGACGGCCATCAGTTCCTGATGCCGCACCCCCAGCAGTGTCCCCATCTTGTGCATCAGGGCATCCTCGTGCGATTCCAGGACCCCATCGCTGAAGACCACCTCCCACAGCAGATCCAGGATGGCCAGCTTGCGGGGACGCGAATAGGTCTCGTTGAGCAGGCGGGAGAACCCGTAAAGATCCTCTTCCTGACGCCGCTGACTGTCCGCCAGGTCCAGCAGTTCCCGGGTCTGTTCCCGGTCGAGTCCGAAGCGCCGGCCCACCACGGTGTCGATGGTGTCTCGTTCCTCGGTGGTGAAATCCTCATCGGCATGGGCCACCTCGAGCAGCAGGACACAGGTGGCCACCTGCAGCTGACGCTCCTCGTCCAAACCCTCGGCCTGGGTTCCGATCTTGGCTTCGAAGAATTTGCTGATGGCGTCGAACATGTTCACTCCGGAAGGATTGGGTCAGATAGGAATACGTGTCCAGGATTCACCGGGCAGGGTCAACACCTCGTAGGCAATGGTTCCCAGGTGATCCGCCAGCATCTCGGCGGTAATCTCTTCTTCGCCTTGTCGGCCCAGCAAGACGGCTTCATCTCCGGCCACCACCCCGGGAATATGGGTGATGTCCACCATGCACAGGTTCATGCAGATCCGACCGACCAGCGGGGCTCTCTTGCCCCCCAGCAGGACGTGACCACGCCCCGAAAGGGCGCGCGGCACGCCGTCGGAATAGCCGACCGGCAACACGGCCACCCTGGTGTCCGCCATGGCTTTCCAGCTGCGTCCGTAGCCCACTGTTTCCCCGGCGGGCACCGACCTCACCTGAGCCACCCTCACCTTCCAGGTCACCGCAGGCTTCAGCACGATCTCCGGCCGGTTGAGCTGCCGGGCCGAGACCCGGGTTTCCCGACTGGGCCAGATCCCGTAGGCACTCACACCCACCCGGGCAATGCCGCCGTGGGTGCTGTCGAAAAGCAGGACCGCCGCACTGCAGCTCATGTGCAATTCGGGGGAAGAAAAACCCCCATCTTTCCAGATACGCTCGAAGGCGGAAAAACGTTCCATCTGCCGGCGGGCAAAGCCGTGGTCGGTGGTGTCCTCGATGTCGGCGAAATGGCTGGACATGCCCACAGGCTGGACACGGGACAGGGAAGAAAGGATTTCCAGAGCCTCGCCCAGTTCCTTTTCCAGCAAGCCCTGACGGTTGACCCCGGTCTCCACCTTCAGGTGGACCTTGAGGGTCCTGCTCATCTGGGCTTCCAGCGCGCTCACCGCTTGCACGGCCGCTGCAGATCCCAGGGTCACCTCGACACCCAAAAGGGAGGCCACCACGGCCTCGGGACCGGTGACGGGCCCCAGCACGATGATACGTGCCTCGATGCCGCCGTCACGCAATCGTCGGGCCTCGCTCAGGGAATGAACGCCCAGGATGTCCGCACCACCCTGGAGGAAAGCCCGGGCGGCAAGTAAAAGGCCGTGGCCATAGGCGTTCGCCTTGACCACGGCCAGTAGCTGTGTTGCCGGGTTCACCAGCCGTCGAAAAACGGCGATGTTCTCGGCCAGAAGAGCCGTGTCGACCTCGATGGACAGCCAGGGGCGGTCCTGGTCCAGGCCCAAGGGGGCCGACCCATCCGGGGATTTCATCCTAGGCCTGGGCTCCCTTTTTCTTGGCGCGCACGGCACAGGCATCCTTGTCCTTGCAGGCGCCATAGAGTTCCAGGCGGTGGCGGTAGATCTCGAAGTTGTTCTCCTCCGCCAGCTGCTCCTGCAACGCCTCGAGACGAGGGTTGAAGAACTCCATGATCTGGCCACACTCCAGGCAGATCATGTGGTCGTGGTGTTCGACATCGGAGTGCCCCTCGTAACGGGCCAGACCATCACCGAAGCGACGCTCCTCCACCAGACTGCTCTCCACCAGGAGGTGGAGGGTCCGGTAAACGGTCGCATAACCGATTCTCGGATTGACCTTCTTGACCTCGATCAGCAGTTCTTCCACGGAAATGTGCCCGCGCAACCGGAAGAAGACAGAAACAATGGTGTTGCGCTGCCGGGTCGTCTTCAGGCCCTGTTCCTGAATGAAGCGGGCAAAGGCCGCCTCTTTCTCTTGCACCATCTTCTCGTCAACTTTGAGGTTGTTTTCGGAAGCAGCCATTTTTATACCTCTCGGGCAGGTTGTGGCGCGGGAGACCCGGCCGGGCAATTCGATATTGAAAACTGTTTTCGTGATTCAAATAGATAATCGGGATGTGGTGACCTGTCAAGGTTCAGACCACCGATATTCAACCGGGCGGACGAATTAATCGAAACGGATTTCCAGGGCCCGGGTGGAACCCGCGGGCAGGTACCAGAAGGCTTGCCCGTCGTGCAGAAGGTGCACATCCTGCCCCCGGAACAGGAAAGAACCCGTGTCAATGGTGGCATTCCAGTTGCGTCGCGAGCCCGCCAGACGGTACAGCCGGCCTGTTCCACTATCGGTCACCCACATGTACAGTCCATCCCAGGTCAACCCGAAGGGCGAATACCCCGGCGTCACCACGGACCTGGTGATCTCCTTGACCTCGGGATCGAAGCGATCCACCCGACCGCTGTCCCGATCGGTCAGCCACAGAAAACGTCCATCCCAGCACATGCCCACCGGCCGGTGCCCGGGGGCGTCGAAGGCTTCCTCTACCCGCAAGGTGTCCGGTTCGATCTGATACAGGATGGAGGTGCCGTCACGAGCGTCGCCGCAGGACCACAGGAACTCACCGTCCCAGGCCAGGGTGCGGTCCAGAACTCCTGTGAAATCCTCCCGGCGCAGAACCTCTCCGGCCCGGTCCCGCAAAACCAGGACCACTTCCCGGTCACCGGATTCGGAAAGGGTGTCGGGAATGTCGCTCAGGACGGCCAGGGTATCAGGGCCCATCCAGGCCATGCCGGTGACGTTCCCCTGGACGCCAAGATCCAGCGTATCGACCACGGCAAAGGACAGTTCCAGTTCCTGGGCGTTCCTCTGACCCCAGGCGCGAGAGGTGCTGCCCGTCAGAATCAGAACCAGGAGCAAGACGGCCAGCCAGACCACCGTCAGGGTGCGCAGGGGACTCGATTCAGGGCGCTGTTTTCCGATACCTTTGTTCATCAATCCTCGTTCTCCTGTCCCTGGCGCGCGGCACCCAGCACCTCGGCCCGGTTCAATATCTGGCGGATTTTCCCCACCGTGAGGGGTTTTTCTTCCGCAAAATCACAGCCATGGTCCAGAGCCCTGGCGGTGATATCCTCGCTGTCCCAACCGGTTACCAGGATCAGGACGATGTCCGGATCCTCATCCCGAAGATGCCTCGCAATTTCCAGGCCCGACATTCCCGGCAGATTCTGATCCAGGAAGGCCACGGTGTACTTGCCCGCCACGAACTCCTCGATGGCCTGGTCTCCCCCGGCCAGAACCTGAGGACGCCAGCCGATCTCCTCCAGCACTTCGCCCAGCATATCGGTGACCGCGGGGTCATCATCGACCACCAGGATATCCCGGGGCACCTTGGTATGTGCCGGCACCGGAGGGGTGGCTCGCACCGATGGTTCGACATCCTGGGCCCGAGGCATTTCCAGCCGGAACACAGCACCGCCTCCGGGCCCTCCCTGAGCTTCGGCCAGGGTCAGCTGGCCCCCGGCCTGTTCCAGGAGTTCCCGGCTGGTGGCCAGGCCCAGGCCCCGGCCTTCCTCACCGCTGCCGGTCACGCCCCACTCGAAAATACGGGCCTGCTGGTCCTGGGGAACTCCCGGACCGGTGTCGGCGCAATCCAGCACCACACGGGGCCCGGCGGTGGAGGCCTTCAAGAAAACCGTGCCCCCTGCGGGCATCACCGCCAGGGCATTGACCAGAAGATTGTTCAGAACTTCCCGGACCACCTGTCCCCGCACCGAGACCTGGACTTCCGGCCCCACCTCCACCACCAGCTTCCAGACCTGGGCGCCATCGTCATCGTCAGCCCCGGCCCAGGAAAGCCGACCCGGCGGCAGGATGAGATTGGTCGACTGCTCCACCAGAAAGCGCAGGTTGCTCGCCGGCACGGGCGCTTGCCCCACCCTTTCGTCCTGGGCCAGACGGGCCAGCATGGCCGCCGCATCGGTGGCCGCCAGCTCGATGGCCTGCAGATGGGGACGCCACCGGTGGTCATCACCCCGCTCCAGGAGCAAGCCGGCCCTTCCGGTGATGACCATCAGCATTTGCTTGATGTCATGCACCACTTTTCCGGTCGACCTGGGATTTCCGGATCTGGTCAAGGTTCACCCATGGGTTGGCGGCCTGAACATCCCCCGACCGCACGCGCACCTCGCCAGGCACACGTATGCCCCGCAGCGCAACGGCGATCACGACAGGGGAGATAATTACATCTCAGGCGGGCGCACGCAAGGAAGCAAGCGGAAGCAATCGGTCGTCAGCTGAATTTTCTTCGGGGCGGCCCACCAGGGTCAGGTGCAAGGAAGGGCTTCGTCCCGGGCCGGTGACCACGGCCACGCGCCCCTGCAGTTGTTCCAGCACCTTCCGGGAAACCACGTATTCCAGAAGCAGGTTGATCTCGGCGGCGGTCCCCTGGCCGTCCGCACGGGTCAGGCCGGTGCGATTGACCTGGGCCGGGTCAGGTACGCCCCGCTCCTGGACGGCCGTCAGCGCCACCACCAGCTCCCGCGGCTGCTGAGGGTCTGGCTGAATCCGGACCTTCAGCTGCCCCTGGGGCGCTGTGTACTCCAGGACCCGGACCAGCTGTCCCAGCAAGACCTTCGGGAGAGCAGGATCCGTTTCCAGCGTCTTTTCGGCCGCGGCAGGGTCCAGTGAAACCAGGTGGCGGTCGGCCAGAGCTTCCACCAGGAAATCCACCGGGACCGTTTCCCAGCCACGCGACATCAGGCCCGCCTCGAGACTCATGAGGTCCTGGCTCCAGTCCACGGTCTGGTGCAGCCGCTTGATGTTGCGCAGGGCGATGTCCAGCATATCGCGTCCGCAACCCGAGGAGCCCGGCGCACCGGCCAGGGGAGCGTCCGGTTCCTCGCCCAGGCCTCCGAGTTCACCTTGCAGGACTTCGAGAGCGGTCTTGACTGCCGTCAGCGGGCTGCGAAGCTCATGCCCCAGGAAATCCAGGAACCCGTCCGGAGCGTTCTGCTCCGGGGCGCATCCTCTGCGCCGGGCCGCTTCGTCCAGGCTGGCCGCCAGGGCAAACTTCAAGTCGACGCCGTCGGGGCCGGCGCTGTTGACCGTCCGCCAGGCGCCCCGGGTAAGGAGGATTGACCCGGGGTGATCGCCCAGCAGAACCAGAGGTGCCGCCTTTTCCTGGCCGGCCGGATCAGGCCAGCCATGGCTATCGGCGGAGAGCGGCGGTCCCAGAATCACGGCATCGCATTCCTCGAGAGTGGGCCACGCCTCCCGGGCCGAGAAAACGCGCTCGGCATACGTATGGCCCCACTGCCTGAGCAGCTGGGTCAACGATGCTTCCGCGCGCAAATCTCCACCTAGAATCACGTGGGACACCCTGTCCTCCTTCTGGCTGAATGCCGTGTTCGGCCTGTTCCACCTCGGGAATCGCAAAGGGTATGCCATCACCAATTCGTTGTTTAACAGCAATTTATGCGGGTTTCCCGCATATCCGGAAAGTCACCACCGGGTCGGGTAAGAAAGGGAGAGGAATCATGGGGAAGCTTGAGGTGCGTGCGGTCATCCGGAGGAAATCTTCGCCCCGCCGGGGGAGTCCTGGCAAATTGCAAGGTCCGCGGCAAAGGTTGCCGCATTTCACCCACCGAACGTCAGGGGCCGGCCGCTTCTTCGGCTTCTTCGGCTTCAGAGGCCGGGCGTCGGCCCTCACTGTCGAATCGCCAGGACAGGGAAAAATACCAGAGAGCGGGGCGATGTTCACTGCCGCTCAGATCCCGCGCCACCTTGACGCCGACCGAGCCGTCATCCGTCCAGGGAAACCAGGTTTGCAGCCCCACCACTTCCGACTTGCGACTGTCCAGGTTCTTGAGGTCGTAGGTCAGACTGGCCCGGGCACCACGGCCGCGGTACCAGTTGAACACCGCGCCCAGCTGCCAGCCGTCGGGAAACGCCGTGGAGTTCAAGAGATCCTTGCCCGAATCCATGTTCATCAGATAGGTCCCCGTCAATCCCAGCTGGGTGCGCGGGCCGAGGTCCACCCATCGTCGGGCGGCCAGCCGAAAAGGCAAGCTGACCGAGGCGAAAGGATACAGTCGATCCGTCCCCACCGGCAGCCCCAGGGCCACGCCATAGTGCCAGTGGGAAATCCCCCCGATGGCCAGCGGCCCGGTGGCTCCGATCTCGGGCTGACCAAAACTGGTGATGGTGGTTTCGGTACTCCAGACGAAATCCTCCTCCTCCCCACGGATTTCCGGCCAGCGAGCCACCGCTCCTCGGCCTCCGGTGTCGAACGAGAGGTGGGACATGCGCAGGAAAAAGACCGAACGCTCTCCGCCGGGAAGAATGGCGCACACATGAAGGCGATTGACGGTCCAGTCTTGATCGGGGTCGATGAAGCGGTCAACTTCCGCCACCATGGCCAGCCGGGAGGTGGAATCGGCGGCGGCGAACCAGGGGATGTCGTCGAGGAGAGTGATCTGAGCGCAGGCCGTGGTCACCCCGAGGCTGAACCCCAGGGTCGTCAGAAGCAAGACTCGACTCAAAGAACTCAACGGGGAGCCTGTTCGATCAGACGCACCACACCGGCCTCCTCGAAGTAAACCTTCACCGCCCGGCGCCCGCCGGGCAGATTCTCCTTGGCCACGACAACACCACAGTCGTCCCAGGCCAGGTGGACAATACACTGGCCGACCTCATAGGTTCCCCAGGGGCGGTAGGGAGATGCGCCGGCAGGATCTATCTCGGCCAGCAGGGCGGCGTATTCGTGGATGGGATCGGCACTGGGGGGCGCCCCTTCTTCCTCGGGAGTCGAATCCTCGGCATCCTCCACCTCATCGGCGTCATCGGCCACGCCCAGGTCCACAGGAAGATCCTCGAGGCCCAGATCGGCCACCTCCGGCGGAAGGTCCGTGACCAGGGATTGTCCGGAAGTGGAGGGGTCTTTCTTCTTGGCCATTTCGGCCATCATGTCGGCAGGGCTGTCCCAGCGCATGTCCTCCTGGTCGGAGGCAGGACCCGGTGCGGTGTCCTGGTCCGCAGAGGACCTGGAGATCTCGGGCGATTTCGTTTCGGCCTGTTCCTCCGGTTCGTCCTTCGGATCACCCCCGCTCAGCTTGGGCAGGAAGCCCTGGCACTGAGGGCACCGGAACCAGATCACGCCATCGTCGTCGTCCCCGTCACCTGTGGGCACCACGACCATATCCAGCCATTCCTTGCAGACAGAACAAAACTGTCTGGACTTAACGTTGGCGTTCACCGTAACTCCAGGCATCTGCGTTGGTGTGTCATCACGTGCAACGAAGCAGGATCAGGGGGCAATCTTGCAGCAGTTCTCGGCCTCGTCCTTGCTCATGTAACGCATTCCGCAAACCAGGCATTTGTTGGGCCCGTCAATGCGTCCTTCGTTCTCCGCCTTGACGAGTAGCCGCTGGTACTTCACGAAACTTTCATCACGCACAAGAATGTCATCGTCTTTGACGCTGATCATCGGGTCCTCCTTGGCTCCTGGTCCGCGTCGAACCTCTGCTTTCCAGTCCTCGATGCTTTCTCCTTAGGCATGCAGAGGTGTTTTATCCATGGCCCGCATAGTATGACATCCGGGCAGTCGAGTCAATAAGCCGGGCCTTTTTTGTCCGCGAAAATTGAACCTGAATTTTTCGGGGAAAAAGACGCCGGAAACAGATCAGGATTCGGCAGCTTGCACCGGCAATTCATCATCGGCATCATCAACCAGCGGGAGCAGGTGCCCCGCGATTTTTTCGATGCGGAACAGATCGCCCAGACTGGTCAGTCCGAGGCGCCGGGCATCGGTCAGGGCCTGGTGCAAAATCCCGGCGGTGGCGCTGGCATCGGCCGAGGCCCGGTGGGGGTTATCATGCGTGATGCCGAAGTGACGAGAAAGATCGGGCAGACTGCGGCTGGCCAGCTGGGGCCAGATCTGGCGCGACAGCTGCAGTGTACACAGACCCGTCACCGCCGGCCGCACCACACCGCGGCGTGCGAACTCCCAGCGCAGGAAAGGCAGGTCGAATCTGATATCGTGGGCCACGAACACATTTCCGTCCAGCAGGCTGGCCACGGTCTCGGCCACATCGGAAAAGGTCGGAGCACCTTCCAGGTCCCTGTTGTCGATCCCGGTGAGCCGCGCCACCCAGGGCGGAATCTCACGGTCGCTCCAGACCAGCGTTTCGAACCGGTCCTGGATTTCACCGCCGCTGTAGATGACCAGTCCGATCTCGATGATCTCATCGACGCCGATCACGCTGCCGGTGGTTTCCAGATCCACCACGGCGAAGGTGGCCTGGTCCAGTTCCTGATTCAGACAGGGGGAACCGGTCACGGTCCAGCAATGGTCGTGGGTTTCGACAAAGCGAGGATCGGCGGACAGCAGAGCGCGCACCACAACCTGGGTCTCGGGCATCTCATGGCGCCGGGCACCAAAAAGATGCCGCGCGATCACCGGCGTGGCCAAGGGCTTCTGTTGACCGAGCAGGAACTGATGTGCATCGGTCCGGAATTGTTTAAGATCACTGGAAAGCATGAACTAAGTATACCACAGGTTTCCGCTGGTGGTCAATGAGTGCCCCCCAGCACAGGCTGAGCGCCGCCCCCGAACCCCACCAGTTCCATGATCTCCACCCGCACCGTGGGCGGAGGGGGAGAAAACCGGCGACTGGGGGGATCCAGCCGGGATGTGGAGCGAATCCGCTCGGTGGCGTAGGCCAACCCCAGGAAGGGAATTTCGCTGTTGACCGCGGCGGAAATTTCTCGCGTGGTTTCCTGGATCATGCGCCCTGCCGGAAGGTCGGCCGCCTGGGTGTCGGCGGCCGTGAAGACAAACTGGTCACACAGGTACTGGCGCTCCTGGATGACCCGGTGCGTGGCCTTCCCCACCTCGATCTCCGCCGCGATGAACTCGTCCTGCAAGGCAGCAGCCACCAGGGGGTCATCCCGCAGCTGTTCCACGGTGGTGCTGGTGGCCACTCCATCTTTCCACTGGACGATCTCGCTGACCGCGTCGAGCAACCGCCCCTCTCGCTTGAGCAGGGCGCGGGACACCCGCATACGGACCCCTTCGCCGGGCAACGGCGTGCGCAGCCCATCCTGGTCCTCGGTCAAAGGGAGGATTTCCACCAGCCAGGAGTGGTCATCGGTCCCGGCCTGGCGGTCCAGGCAAACGATCCTGGTCAGCCCATGGTCACGGCGGCCCCCGGCCATCACCTGGGTCCGGTAATCGGCCCAGGCCCCCTCATGCATCTCGATGGGGATCATGGGCTGCCGCCACAGCGTGAACACATCCAGCGCCAGGGCCGGGGTTGCGCCCGCCAGAAGCATCCAGGCCAGTACACAGAAAGCCGGACCCCGCAGGATCCGGCCTTCCATCTTGGCTCTAGTGCTTGATCTTTTCCCAGTAGGTTGTGTAATCGAAATCAGGACTGTTCTCCTTGTCGTGGCAGATCACGCAGGAATCCTTGGCCTGGGCACTCCACTTGCCGTCCCGGGCGTGCTCGGTGCCATACCCATGACAGGCTTCGCACTGCACGTTGGCCAGCTTGTTGAAGGGAGGATTTTCATCGTACCCGTTCTTGAACTGATAGCCCGTGGTGTGACAGACCACACACTCGGGTTCGAAGTTCTGGCCCTTGGCACGCAGGGTATTCAAGGCCCCCCGGTGACCGCTCTCGGCGTAAACATCCCACGCATTCTCATGACAGGACTTGCAGGCCCTCTCACCCAGGAAGGTTTCCTTGTCCGATCCATGGTCCCGGGGAAAAGCGGCCCGCTTGGCCAGCTTGAATTCCTCCAGGGAAACGTTGTACTCGTTCACGCGGGTGAGCATGTCCGGATCATCGGCAATGGCGTCGTCCAGGCTGGTCACTTCGACCTCCACGGCCATCACCATTCCGTTGGACTTCTCGACGAAAATGTTGGCCCGCCCCACGTAGCGACCCTCATAGGCAGAGGAAAGGATGATGGTGTCCTCCAGGATCCGCTCCGCCTTGAGATTCTTGAACGTGTGACCCATCACGCAGATGTCGATACCCTTGACCTCGCGGACAAGCAACTCGGTGTTGCGGTCACCGAGGTGCCCCAGCAAGATGATGGTGTCGGCTTCCTTGCGGATCCGCGGGATCAGTTCCCGCAAAACAGGGATCGGCTCCAGGATTTCCAGGCCAGGGTCGTTGCTGGTCATGGTGATGATCTTCTGCCCCGGATCCAGCACGCTCACCACACCAAACTTGATGCCGTTGCGCTCGATGACCAGATACTCGGGCACGATCAACTCACCCGTTGCCACCTCACGCACGTTGGCGTTGGTGTAGGGCAGATCGAAATCGGCCATGGCCTTGTGCAGATAGGCCAGACCATAATTAAGGTCCAGTTCACCCAGACCGATGGCGTCCAGACCCAGGCCGCCTGTCATTTCCAGCAGGAAGCTGGTCTGGTGCTGTTCGTTCTTGTTCCGGCGTCCCATGAGGTCGCCGCCGTCGAGGTGCAATACGGGAACGTTCTCTTCAAAAACCGAATCCAGATAGGTGACCCTCCGGGCCAACCCGCCGCGGCGTTTGGATTTTCAGCCACAGGGTTCGATCTTGCCCTTGATGTCCGTTTGGTAAATCAAGGTGACGTTCTTCCAGTCACCGCCCTTGGGCTCTTCCTGGGCCGAAGCCGCTGCTGGAAGCACCAGTTGAAAGGCGATGGCAAGCAACACCAAGGCGAACAACCCCAGCGGGTTCTTCGAAGTATTCATCTTCTACCTTTCCGGATAATCCCCTCGGATATTTCTAGATGCCCCCAGGGTGGGCCAAGGAGCAACAACCCCGGGAAGCAAGGATCCATCTGCTCAGCACTGAAACAGCCTGAACTCATCTGAACCTTCGGGGGCCAGATTTGTTCCCGGCAATTATAACAGGCGGCAGGGGGTGCTGGCAACCGGGCTCATCACGGGCTCGCCACGCGGGGAATAAACATGGGGGCGGTCAAACCGCCCCCATTCTTCAGAGCACGCCAAAATGGCGCCAAAACTACTTCTGGACGCGTTCCTTGAGGCTTTTGCCGGCCACGAAGGCCGGGTACTTGGCCGCGGCGATGGTGATGGATTCGCCGGTCTGGGGGTTACGGCCCGCGCGCTTGCTCCTCTTGCGGCGCTCGAAGGTGCCGAATCCGGTGATCTGCACGCGATCGCCCTTGGAGACGGCGTTGGCAATGATCCCCTCCCGCGGTGCGGTGGAGAAAATCGCGTCGACGGCGCGCTTGGCAGCGGCCTTGCTCAATCCGGTTTTCTTGGCCAGTTGTTCGGTGAGTTCTGTCTTGTTCATTGTCTCACCCCCTTTCCTTTCGTCCATTAACTCCCGACCGGCCCGAACCTGTCAATACAAATATGACGTTTATCCATGGCTGACGCGGGTTTTCGGGAAGGGGGCTAGAAAACTCCACTGCCCAGGTTGCCCATCCCGTTCTCCACCCCGCGGGTGAATTTGAGGGCGGGTATGGATTTGAGGTAGATGCGGAAACCGAACTGGGAATCGACCGTGCTCACGGTGCGGTTGAACTCAAGGGCCCAGCAGTGCAGGTCCCGCTTGAGACTGAACTGCTGACGCACCGGGGTGGCCGTCACCAGGTCGAAACTGCCCTGGTAGCGAAACTTCCACCCCCGGGTCAGATCCGTGCTCACCGAGAAGTTGCCGCTGGCCCGCTTGTCCTGACTGGTGTTGGTATAGTTGTAGGACAGCGAGGCGTTGATCTGGAAGGGAATGAACCGCCCGCCCTCGGTGGGGTCATTGGCGCCGCCGGCGCCGCTGGAGTTGCGGCCGTCCCGGTCGTAAAAATCGTCGAAGCTGCTCTCTTCGCCGTCGAAAAACTCGTCGTCCTGTTCATCGTAGATCTCGTTGCCAAATTCATCAACCTGCCTCAGGGAATCCTGCGCGGTGTCGACGAGATCCACTCCCAGCCGATCGATGGCCGTGTTGCGCATCTCTTCCTGCTGAACCGGCACATCCCCCAGGTCCACCTTGCCGGTGAAATTCAGGCCGTAGGTGAAACGGGTGGACATCAGGGCCAGGTTCTTGGGGTCGATGGAATTGCTCACCTTCAGGCGCAGGGCCTGGCTTTGCCCCGGCTTGATGGTCAACCCGCTGCTGATCGTTCCCCAGCGATCGCCGGGCTCGCGCTTGGGACTGTAGCTGGTGCTCAGGGACCAGTCGACCAGCCCGTCCAGCTTCTTCTCGGCCTGGGTGGAATCGTTCTCGGCCCCCACGTACTTGGCATCCAGACGGTTGTTCATGGAGAGACTGACGCTGGTGCTGTGCACCTGGCCGGACTTGAGCCCCGGACTCAAGCTCCAGCCGGAATTGAGCCGCAACGTGTGCCTGATGGCGCGCAACTTGCCGACGCGCGCAGGGAAAATCCCGTACAGAGTGGTCCCCAGGCCGGTGTTGAAGGACATCCGGGTGCTGGTTTCCTCGGTGACCTCCCGGAACGGCTCATAGGTGTAGGTGGTGTCGGAGTCCTCCACGTACATCCGGCCTTCTTCGGTCTGGCGCGACCAGCTCTGGCTGGCGCTGCTGCCCAGGCTGAGGTTGAAGATCCCCACCCGGGGCGGGCGCACGCTGAGGGACCAGTTGCCCGCGGCGTTGTAGTTTTTCACATCGCGCAGCTCGTAACCCTTGCTGTCCGATTTGAAGCTGTAACCCTGCTGGAAATAGGTGCTGCGGGCCAGGTTGCCCAGGAAGCTGCCTCGCTGCCCCCCACGCAGAGGTGAGGCCAGGGCAAACTGCTTGAAGTTCAGGCTCAAGGAAGGCAGGGTCATGCTGTAGATCAGGTTGTCGCTGCTCGGATCATCGTCCTCGGCATTCACCCTATCGTCCCGGTTCGCGTTCAGGTTGGCGTTGACGAACGAGAAGCTGCGGCTCAGATAGACATTCGACTTGAGCTGCCCGCTGACCACATCACGTCCGGTGCTGCCCGTCAGGTCGTTGCTGCTCAGAGTGGTGCTGGCCAGCTTCACATCCGAGCGGAACTTGTAGTCATCGAACAGGGTGGGCTGGTTGTGATTCCAGCGCAGCTGCCATTCCCGCCGTTCGTCCCCCTTCAGGCTGACCTTGCGCGAATAATCCACGCCGCCGTTCATGGTGTAACGCTTCACGTAGCGGTTCGACAGACGGTATCCCAGATCCCGGCGTTCGTTGTAGTCGCCCTCGAACACGAAATCCATGTACTCGTTGGTCGCCCAGTAGTAGCCGAAATCACGGATGTAGCGACCCTCGCGACTGGACCAGCCAAAGTCGAACGAAGGAAACAGGATGCCCGACTGCCGGCCTTCCTTCAAGCTCTTGAAGTAGAAGGGCAGGGCGAAAATGGGCACCTCGCCGATGCGCAGCACGATGGGCGCCGCCACCACCTTGTC
>JAZBOO010000071.1:0-2920 GCA_036351155.1 Candidatus Krumholzibacteriia bacterium
CCCAGCACCAGCTCGGTGGTGCCCTTGAGGGCCCCGATGGCCGACACGAAAAACTCGGGCGCCGAAGTGCCGAATGCCACCACGGTCAAGCCGACCACCACCGGCGGCACTCCCAGCACTGTGGCCACCTTGGAGCCGCCCTCCACCAGCAGGTAGGCCCCCAATACCAGCATCCCCACCCCTGCAGGGAACAGGAGGAACTGGATCATCTCGTTCATGCGTCCACCCAGGCGGCGGCACGCACCGGTGAAGCTTCGGTGGCCTGCAATTTCAGAGGCAGAGCCTGGAACAGGGCGCCCTCACGAGGCAGCTGGGCCAGCCCGGTCAAGTTCTCGATGTTGATCATGCCGGCGGCCGCACAGACATCGTGGGCGATGGAGCCGCCGTAGGCATCCAGGCTGGGCGTGTCCAGCCCCACACCTTTCAGGTGCGCCTGGGCCAGCCGTACTGCCAGTTCCTCGGACAGGTAGGGCCATTCCTGATAGTAGGTTTCCTGTCCCCAGTGTCCATCCCAGCCTGTCAGGAAGAGGACGAAGTCCACCCCCGTCAGGTCAGCCGGCAACACCTCGGGGCCCATGGCCACGGGTTCGGCAGCCTCACCATTGGCCTGACGCACATCGATCACCAGCGCCTTGCCGGCAAAACGATCCAGAGGCATGGCATCTACCCCCGGCTGGCCAGCCAGGAAATGCAGAGGACCGTCAATGTGAGTGCCGATATGGCAGCCGAACTGCAGAGCACTGGACATGTGACTGTCCTTCCCGTGCTCACTTTGACGGTGGATGGCCAGAGGCTGGTCATCACCTCTCCACTGAGGCATGTCGGGCACGATGGTGTGGCTCAAGTCGATCCAGGGCATGGGTCGAAACCTCTAGACTCAGGGCCGGCCACTACTGGCCGGAAGGGAATGTGTCGGTGAAGGACTGGCGCCGCAGGTCGGCCACCTCGAACTCCGAGGCGAAGATGATCCGCTCGGCCTTGTCCAGCAACTCGTCGGCGCCTCCGGCCGAACCGGAGACCACGGCCACGGCCAGAAAGGCTCTCTGGACCAGATCAGCCGGTCCCACCTGGGCCACGGAAAAGTCCTGGTTCCGCAAACGCTGCTTGAGCGCGCGCAGGGGCCCTCGCTTTTCCTTGAGGTTGTGTGCCGAGGACAGCACCAGATCGGCAATCAAGGTGGCGGTGTATGTGCGCACATCGTCCACGGCCAGACCTCACAGGTTGGTATTCGGCTATCCAAGCTAACGAATTCCCATGAAAATGTCATGGTGGAAAGGTCGGAGCCCCCCATATGCGATTACTTGGCCAGCACCATTTTCCGGGTGGCCGTGTACCCCGGGGCCTGCATCCGGGTCAGGTAAACCCCCGCCGCCACCGCCTGGCCTCGATCATCGCGGCCATCCCAGCGCACCTCGTGGGATCCGGCCGCATATCGATCCTGGATCAGGCTGCGCACCAGCCGGCCGCGCACATCCAGGATGTCCAGCCGCACCAGCCCCGGCCCGGCCAGTCGAAAGGCGATGGCCGTGGCGGGATTGAAGGGATTGGGAACCACGCCGGTCAAGGCGGTGGGGCCGAGGTGCCCGGGGACCGGCGACACATCCTCGGTGACCTCGGCGGTGACCGTAACCAGGCCCGGATAGCCGTCGCCGTCGTGTTCCACCACCAGCCAGGCCTGCATTGTCCCGGGCTCCAGCGGCGGCCCTTGCCCCACCAGATTCAGAACTCCGCCTTGCCCCTGAGCCAGAAGTCCACCTGCCGAAGCACAGGCCAGCCAGGAACTGGGCGGATAGATGGTGAACCCCGCCTCGGTGGTGGGGCCGGGCACCCCCGGGGGCGCGTCCAGCCGCAACAGGCAATCGAAGGAGGGGGGACCGTCCACGGCCCAGGAGAAAGCCCCATCCTGGGCCGGCATCTGGCCCAGCGACTCCCAGCTTGAGCCGCCGTCACGAGAGCACATGATCTCCACCGTCCCCAGGTCGTCCTGGTGTTCCCAGACCACCTGGAGTGCCGAGCCCATCGCCACCGCGAAACGGCCACTGGGTTCCAGCAGGTGAAGAGGCGATTCCTGCGCCTCGAGAGTAATGGACACCGGCAGGCTGTGAGGGGCAGCGCCGAACTGGTCGCCCGTCAGGGTGCCGCTCAGGACCAGCGGCCCAGAAAAGCTGGCCGCAACGGCAAGATCCAGGGTGGCTGTGGCCGATTCACCCTCCTGAATCACCCCGTAGTCCTGGGGCCCATAGGTCCCTTCCCAGTTGGTGGTGACGCCATCGCCGGCGGTGCCGGACCAGACCAGATCGCCCAGTGACCCGCCCACGAAAGGCGAGGCATGAACGAGAGATACTCCGGCGGGAAAGGTCAAGGTCAGCCGGGTGAGCCACTCCTCGTCCTGGCCACCGTTGTAAACCATCAATTCCAGGGCCAGATTGGCCCCCGGGGCGTAGGTGGTCGGGCTTCCCTGCAATGTGGACCCGGCGATGCTTTTCTCGCCGGCTGATATCCGGGGAAACAGGTCCGTGGGATCTTCCGACCACACCGACCCCAGGAAGTGAAGAACAGAACCTTCATCTCCCTGGTTTTCCAGGGGCACGGAAGCAGACACCTCCTGGCCGGCGTGCAGTTCCAGAGCCACAGCTGGTACGGGCAGGGCCAGCTGGGGCCGGGGAACATCCACCACGGTGTTCACTGTCAGCGAGAATGGCTTTGCCTCACCCTCGGTGGCAGGATTCCCCACCACCACGCCGGCGGCGGCGATTTCCTCCAAGGAAACCGACACGAGGTAGGGCCCTGGCGCATAGTCCGCAGCAGACACCGTCTCCACCACCCCGGTTCCGTCGGTTTTCCTGATCACCTAGGCCAGGGTCAGGGGAGGATCTTCGGCAGAGGAGTTCAGGGATAGGGCCAGGGAACCCGCCTCCCC
>JAZBOO010000072.1:0-7844 GCA_036351155.1 Candidatus Krumholzibacteriia bacterium
CCCCCCCGCTCTGTTCCACGATGGGCCGGACGTACTTCACTTCCTCAGGCAGGGCATCGATCACCACGGCCAGTTTTTCTCCGCGGGCCTGGGCCCGGTCGACCAGCACGCGAGCCAGGCGCGCAAAGCTTTCGCCAGGCCACATCCGGTGCCGCAACCCCTGGCGGTCCCGGAACAGGGGCAGCCCCGTCCCACTGAAGGTGGGATGCAAGCCCACCAGCCGGGCCTCAGGATCCACACCGTGATCGGCCAGCAACTGGCGCGCCTGGTCCACTCCGGCGGGCGTGCAGGACAGGGAGGCCCAGCCCCGAGGCACCTCACCATTGACGGCTCGGGCCACCAGATCCAGGCACCGAGCACAGTAGTGGCCGTTGTCCGCCGTGCCGGTCAGCACATGCACCTCGGGGGCCAGGCCGCCCAGCCACCGGCGGTAATGGGGCTTGGTCTCGAAGATGAAGATGCGGCTGTAGCCTTCGGCCCGAAATTGTCCGGTCAATCGGCGCTGCAAAACCAGCGTCCGGGGAAATCGCCGCGAATAGAGAAAGGTCCGCGTGATGCGCGGGTCGAAGTCGCCCAGGATACGGCGCCCATCTCCGGTGGTCAGCAGGTGGAACTCGGCCCAGGGATAGGCCTCCAGCAACGCATTGACCGCCGGGGTGATCATGATCAGGTCGCCCCCGCGACCGGCCCGGACCAGCAAGATTTTTTCTGGGTTCTGTGAAGTCTTCAGGCCCACGGAATTCCTTTCGTGCCCGGCACCCTGTTGTATATTGGGCACACGGTAAATTATTCAATTGGCTCCAATCTAATCATTGCAGGAGAATCATGGCACTGAAAGTTGAAGTTTCCGTGGGTGAGTTACTGGACAAGATCACCATCCTGGAAATCAAATCCGAGCGCATCAAGGATGCCGGCAAGCTGGTGAACGTGAACAAGGAACTCGATACCCTCCGCCGCACCTGGCAGGAATCGCCGCTGAGCGCGCAGGATGTCGAGGACCAGATCGCCCAGCTCAAGGTGGTCAACGAGGCCCTCTGGGACATCGAGGACAACATCCGGCGCAAGGAAGCGGATCAGGCTTTCGATGACGAGTTCATCCAGCTGGCCCGCTCGGTGTACCACCAGAACGATATCCGGGCCGCGGTGAAGAAGGAAATCAACACCATGCTGGGCAGCGGCCTGGTCGAAGAAAAATCCTACGTCGACTACCGGCAAGAGAAGTGACCAGCCTGCCGACCGGCGTGGACCTGGCGGCACTGGTCGCCTTCAGACGGCAGATCCATGCCGCCCCCGAGCTGTCCGGTCAGGAAGGCCACACGGCCGATCAAGTTGCCGGTTTCCTGGCGTCCACCGGCCCAGGACCTATCTGGAGAGACATTGGCGGACATGGGCTGGCCCTGGTCTACGAGGGAGCCCAGCCCGGTCCCACCACCTTGCTGCGCGCCGAGCTGGATGCCATCCCGGTAGCCGAGGAATCGACGGCTCCCTGGCGCTCCCGACGACCTGGAATTTCCCACACCTGCGGGCACGATGGGCACCTGGCCATCCTGGCTGGCGTGGCTCAATCCCTGGCGGCCATTCCCCCGGTGCGCGGACAGGTGATTCTGTTTTTCCAGCCCGCCGAGGAAACCGGTCAAGGGGCCGCCGCGGCGATTCAGGACTCCCGGCTCGCCAACCTGCAACCCGATCGTGTTTTTGCCCTGCACAACCTGCCCGGGTATCCCGTGGGCCAGATCCTGGTCCGGGACGGCGCCTTCTGTGCCGGCAGTGCGGGGCTGACCATCAACCTGAAGGGAGCCACCTCGCACGCCGCCTATCCCGAGCAAGGCCGTTCTCCCGATCAGGCCCTGGCCGCCCTGGTCACCGGTCTGGTCACCCTCCCCATCCCCCTCGAGCAGAAAGGTCAGCTGGCCCAGGTCACGGTGGGCCATGCTCGTCTGGGTGAACCCGCTTTCGGCATCACCCCCGGCCAGGCCGTGGTCATGGCCACCCTGCGTGCCGATGATGACCAGGTGCTCCTGGAGCTCAAAACATCGGCCGAGCAACTGGCCAGGAAAGTGGCCGCCGAACACGATTTGCAAGAGCGTTGCACCTGGTCCGAGGAGTTTCCCGTCACCTTCAACAACACTTTTGCCGTGGCGGAAATCAGTGCGGTGGCCCGGAGTCTGGATCTGGACTGCGAGGCCCCCGACGAAAGCCCCTTCCGCTGGTCCGAAGACTTTGGCAACCTGCTGAGCCTGGGCGATGGCGCCATGTTCGGCCTGGGGTCAGGCTCCCATCACGCCCCCCTGCACGCCGCTGATTTCGATTTCAACGAGGACCTGATCCCCATCGGCGTGGCCATGTTCCGGGGCCTTCTGGACCTGCACCACGCCTCGTCCAAATCTTCTCCTACCTAGACTCAGGGAATTCACTAGGTCACAAGGGCTTAACTGAGTTTCAATTTCAATCAGGCAATTATTTGTGATGCCAGTCTGCGCAGATTATGTTCTAATTCGCATTGGCATTTTCAAACCTTAGCGACACTCCACGCCTGAGGAGATTTTCCATGGATTCTTTCGGATCGATTGCCTGGTCATCGGTCGGGAAGAAGGTGATTACCGCGTTGACGGGCTTTGCGCTCATGGGGTTCGTCGTCGTTCACCTGCTCGGTAATTTCACCCTCTTCATCGGCCCCGGGGCATTCAACAGCTATGCCCATTTCCTGGAAACCGCCGTCCACGGCTGGCTCATCTACGCCTTCGAAGCCGTCATCATCACCGTTTTCCTCTTCCACATGATCTCGGCTGTCACCGTGGCCTGGGTGGACAAGCGGAAAGCGCGCGACACCGGCTACAAGTACGGCAAGAACGCCGGCGGCAAGAGCCGAAAATCCGTCTCCTCCATTTCCATGATTTACACGGGGATCCTGCTGATCATTTACGTGATCATGCACGTGTTCCTGTTCAAGTTCAACGGGGGCAATCCACACGAGCTGGACGCCAACGGCATGAAGAACCTGTACAAGGTGGTGGTCACGGAATTCAAGGAGCCCCTTTTCACCGGCTTCACGGTGCTGGTGATGGTCCTGCTGGGCCTGCACCTGCGGCACGGGTTCTGGAGCGCCTTCCAGTCCCTGGGCTGGGCCAACGACAAGTACCTGCCCCTGCTCGAGAAAATCGGTCTGGTGTTCGCGATTCTGCTGGCCATCGGATTCATCGTCATTCCCGTCATTCTCTTCCTCTCAGGCGATCCCAATGCGGTTGCCGGCCCGGGAGGTCACTGATATGAGTCACAATCTTGACGCCAAGATTCCCGGCGGTCCTCTGGCCGACAAGTGGGATCAACACATGATCGACAACCCCCTGGTGGCCCCGGGTGGGAACCGTCGCAAGCACAAGATCATTGTCGTGGGCACCGGTCTGGCCGGTGGCGGTGCTGCCGCCACTCTGGGCGAGCTGGGCTACAACGTGATGAACTTCTGCATCCAGGACAGCCCCCGCCGGGCCCACAGCGTGGCGGCCCAGGGCGGCATCAACGCCTCCAAGAACTACCAGAACGACGGCGACAGCGTGTACCGTCTGTTCTACGACACCATCAAGGGCGGCGATTACCGTTCCCGCGAGGCCAACGTGTACCGCCTGGCCCAGCTCTCCATGGGCATCATCGACCAGTCGGTGGCCATGGGTGTTCCCTTCGCCCGCGAGTACGGCGGCACTCTGTCCAACCGCTCCTTCGGGGGTGTTCAGGTCAGCCGCACCTTCTACGCGCGGGGCCAGACCGGCCAGCAGCTGCTGCTGGGCGTGTACAGTGCCCTGTCGCGGCAGGGCGATGCCGGCACCGTGAAGATGTTCCCCCGCCACGAGATGCTGGATCTGGTGGTGGTCGACGGCAAGGCCCGAGGGATCATTGCCCGCAACCTCATCACCGGGGAAATCAAGCGCTACGAGGCCGACGCCGTGGTGCTGGCCACCGGCGGCTACAGCCCGGTGTTCTACCTGTCGACCAACGCGGTCAACAGCAACGCGACGGCCGCCTGGCGGGCTCACCGCCGCGGCGCCTACTTCAGCAACCCGTGCTACACCCAGATCCACCCCACCGCCGTGCCGCAGATGGGCGACTACCAGTCCAAGCTCACGCTGATGAGCGAATCGCTGCGCAACGATGGCCGGGTGTGGGTGCCCAAGAAGTCGGGCGACAAGCGCCACCCCTCGGAAATTCCCGAGAACGAGCGCGACTACTACCTGGAGCGGCGCTACCCCGCCTTCGGCAACCTGGTGCCGCGCGACATCGCCGCCCGGGCCGCCAAGGTCGAGTGTGACGCCGGCAAGAGCGCCTACTACAGCGACCAGTCGGTGTACCTGGACTTCGGCGAGGCCATCGGCCGCCTGGGCCGGGACGTGGTGGCCGACCGCTACGGGAACCTGTTCGACATGTACAAGGAGATCATCGGGGACAATCCCTACGAGGTGCCCATGATGATCTACCCCGCCCCCCACTACACCATGGGCGGGCTGTGGGTCGACTACAACCTGGAGAGCACGATCCCCGGGCTGTTCGTCGCCGGGGAAGCCAACTTCAGCGACCATGGCGCCAACCGCCTGGGCGCCAGCGCCCTGATGCAGGGTCTGGCCGACGGGTACTTCGTGGTGCCTCGCGTGGTGGCCAGCTATCTGGCCGGCACCAAGCTGGACGCGGTGAACACCGACCACGACGCCTTCAAGGCCACCGAGGATGACGTCAACAAGCACTTCCAGCGTCTCTTGAACATCAAGGGCAGCCGGACCGTGCGCGACATCCACTGGGACCTGGGCCGCGTCATGTGGGACAAGGTGGGCATGGCCCGCAACGGTGAGGGTTTGAAAGAAGCCATCGCGGGCATCGGCAAGCTGCGCGAGGAATTCTGGCAGAACCTGGCCCTGACCGGGACGGACAAGGACCTGAACAAGCAGCTCGAGCAAGCCAACCGTCTGGCAGACTATCTGGAGCTGGGCGAGTTGATGGCCCGTGACGCCCTGATGCGCGAGGAGTCGTGCGGCGGCCACTTCCGCGAGGAACACATGACCGAAGAGGGCGAAGCCAAGCGCGACGATCAGAAGTTCATGTTCGTCTCGGCCTGGGAATACAAGGGTGAGAACCAGGAGCCGACGATGCACAAGGAAGGCCTGTCGTACGAGAACATCGAAGTCAAGACCCGCAGCTACAAGTAGAGGAAGGTCAGTCATGGCGAATAAAGGGATGACCATTCACCTGAAAATCTGGCGGCAAGCCCGCGGTGCAAAGGACGGCGCGTTCGTCGACTACACCGTCCAGGACGTGCAGCCGGAGATGTCCTTCCTCGAGATGCTCGACATCCTGAACGAGCAGCTGGTCAAGAAGGGCGAAGAGGCGGTCGAGTTCGACAACGACTGCCGCGAAGGCATTTGCGGAACCTGCGGGATGGTGGTCAGCGGAGTGGCCCACGGCACTCATGCCGCCTGCACCACCTGCGAGATCCGCATGCGGAGCTACAACGACGGCGACACCATCACGGTCGAGCCGTTCCGTGCCAGCTCGTTTCCCATCATCAAGGATCTGGTGGTCGACCGCGCCGCGTTCGACCGCATCCAGAGCAAGGGCGGATTCGTGTCCATGAACGTGGGGTCGGCTCCCGACGGCAACGCGGTGCCCGTGCCCAAAGAGCATGCGGACAAGGCCATGGACGCGGCCAGCTGCATCGGATGCGGCGCCTGCGTGGCGGCTTGTCCCAACGGGTCGGCGTCGCTGTTCGTCAGCGCCAAGATCAGCCAGTTCAGCTGGCTGCCTCAGGGCGATCCCGAGCGCACCCGGCGCGCTCTGATGATGGTCGAGCAGATGGACGCCGAGGGTTTCGGCGACTGCTCGAACCACGGCGAATGCGAGGCGGTATGCCCCAAGGAGATCTCCATCGAGAACATCGCCCGCATGCGGACGGAGTTCATCAAGGCGGCCTTCAAGGGATAGTCTCAGGAACGTGAGCCAAGGCCCCTGACCACCCCGGTGGTCGGGGGCTTTTTGTTGCGGGGGAACCGGCGTGTCATCAAACTGTTCAAAAGAAGATGGTCAGCGTAAACAAACCGGTGGGCCAGCACGTCTCTGGTGTCGGAGGTACTGCGATGAAAGAATTATTCAAGACGATGCTCCTGATCGGCCTGATCCTGCCCGGCACCGCCAATGCGGGCCACCTTCAAAAGGTGGTCCAGGGTCAGACGGCGCTGACCTGCGACCTGTACCAGCGTCTGGCCGAAGAACCCGGCAATCTGGTGTTCAGCCCCGCCAGCGTTTCCCTGGCCCTGGCCATGACCTACGGGGGCGCCCAGGGTGAAACCGCCGCCCAGATGGCCCAGGCCCTGCACTTCCCCGACGAGGTCAAGGCCTTGCATGCGGGCAATCAGATGCTTTCCCTGGGACTGGAAATGTCGGAGAGCCCTACCGAGTTCCTGGCCGTGGCCAACCGTCTCTGGCCTGACCTGAGCTTGAAGCTGAAGCCCTCGTTCCTGAACCTTTGCGCCAGCAACTACGGCGCCGCACCCGAAGCTCTGGACTTCGCCCACCAGCCTGACCTTGCGCGTCAGGCCATCAATGGCTGGGCCGAGGAGCAGACGCACGGCCTGATCAAGGACCTGCTGGAGAAGAACGACATCACCGGAGCCACCCTGATGGTTCTGACCAATGCGATCACCTTCAAGGGCTCCTGGGCGCGGGCCTTCGACCCGGACAGGACGCGACCCGGACAGTTCAACATTTCGGATGATCAACAGGTGAAGGCCGATTTCATGACCCAGGAGGGGCCCTTTCCTCATGCCTCGGTCGACGGCGTGCAGCTCCTGGAACTGCCCTACCGGCAAGGTGAGCTGGCCATGCTGATCGCCCTTCCTGACGCGGACCGGAATCTGGCCCAGGTGGAAGCCACGCTCTCCCCAGAGTTGCTGGAACAGTGGTGCGACTCTCTGCGCCAGACTGACCTCATGGTCATTGTGCCCCGGTTCGGCATGACCTACCGCACCGAGCTGCGCGCAACCCTCCAGGACCTGGGGATGGAAATGGCGTTCACCGGGCAGGCGGATTTCAGCGGAATGACAGACAGTCGGGTCTTCATCGACCAGGTGATCCACAAGGCCCGCATCGAGGTGGACGAAAAGGGCACCGAGGCGGCGGCGGTGACGGCCGTGACCATGCGCAAGTCGGCCAAGCCCAGGTTCCGGGCGGACCGCCCCTTCCTGTTCCTGATCCGGGACACCAAGACCGGCGCCATCATTTTTGCCGGGAGGGTGGTGGACCCCGGCGCGTAGACCGCCCCGGGGCCACCTGAAAAGGCTCTACTTGACCATCAACATTTTCTGCACCAGCACCTGACCCGCGGTGCGGGCTTCGGCGAAGTAAACTCCCGAGCCCACCTTGTGGCCCCGGTCGTCCACCCCATCCCACACCACATGCCCGCTGGTTTCCTGATGCTGATCGATCAGGGTTTTCACCAGGCGGCCCTTCACGTCGAACACCTTCAAGCTCAGGTGGCCGGCCCGAGGCATGGTGTAGGCGATCCGGGTCGAGGGGTTGAAGGGATTGGGGTAGCTGTCCATGGCAAAACTCTCGGCCGCAGGCACCGGGGCGTGCCAGCCGGAATTTATGTAGCCAAAGGCCCCAAGGATGCTGTCGAGGAGTTCCACCCGCGCAGGCAATGGATAGCTCTGGTCCGCCCCCGGGGCATCGTAAATGGTGCTGAAATCATAGGGCAAGCTGATCACCCTGGCGTCGAACTCCTGGTTGGGCATCAAGGTGGCGGCCGCGTAAGGAAAGGCGCCCGGATTTCCGGACAGGTCCAGGAACTCGGCCAGCTGAATGGCGCC
>JAZBOO010000073.1:0-6707 GCA_036351155.1 Candidatus Krumholzibacteriia bacterium
GGTCATGTCCACACGGCGTGTGTCATAACCGTTGAAGTTGGTGATCACCCCACCGTAAAGCTGCCCGTTGGGCACGATGATCTTCTTGTTGTCGGGCGTCGAAATGGTGGTGCTGAATATCTGGATGTCCTTCACGCTCCCAGTGACACCTGCGGCCTCGATAAAGTCACCTGTGGTGAAGGGCCGAAACAGGAGGATCATCACGCCGCTGGCAAAGTTGGCCAGGGTTCCTTGCAGGGCCATGCCGATGGCGAAACCGGCGGCACCCAGGATGGCCACGAAGCTGGCGGTCTGCACGCCGAACTGGCCGATCACCGCAATCACGGTGAAGGCCATGATGGCGAAATAAACCAGGCTGGCCATGAAACCGGTCAGGCTGGGGTCCATGCCCCGGGCGGTCATGACTTTTTTCATGCCACTGCGCACCGAACCGGCCACCATGCGCCCGATCAACAGAATAACGATGGCCATGATCACCTTGAGCCCATAGCTGGGACCGTTGGTTTTCAGGAATTCCAGGGCGCCGGCCCAGAAGTCGGGATTGGCAATTTCAGTGGCCGCATTGGCCTGTGCCAGGAAATGAGACATGGAGTTCTCCCTCATTGATCAACTGTCTGGTGTGATTGGGATTGTTCAAGACGGTGGAAATGATACAAAACTGTTCTTGATTGTCAATTGCAACAGGGGTAATTGAAGAATCCCCCCATGGTCATTAACCGGCCACTTCTCTTTCTTCCCTCTTGATCAGCACCAGGTTCCGCACATACACGAACTGGTTCACCGACTGGCCCAGGATAAAAACAGGATCCATGCGATAGATGGCATAGGCCAGTAACAAAGCACTGCCCGCTATGCTGAGATACCAGAAGGTGTTGGGGATGGTGCTGCGCCCCTTGCGCTCCGAGGCGATCCACTGCACCAGAAACCGCGAAAAGAAAAAAGACTGCCCCACCAGGCCGATCAGGATCCAGGGGCTGTCGAAGGCGATCAATTTTTCCATGGTAGCTCCGGTCCGGATTTCACTCCGGATCCTTGATCAGGTAATCGATGCGGCGACTCTGCATCCAGCGCATGCCCAGCAGATCTTGCCAGGTGCGCGCCAGACGATCCAGATTCCCGTACTTGCTGGTGCCCCCGGCACGCGCCCGGTGGTGGACGGGAATCTGGGTCATGGAGCAGCCTTCCATGGTCATGAGCACGGGCAAAAAGCGGTGGCTGCCATCGAAGAAGTACAACCGCTGCAGGGGTGCACGGTGAAAGCCCTTGAGCGAGCACCCGATGTCGATGACCTCGTCCCCGGTCACCCGCCGCCGCACGTTGTTCGCCCACAGGGAACCCCATCGTTTCCAGCGGGAATCGCGGCGCTGGGCCCGGTAGCCGCACACCAGGGGGTAGTCGGCCAGCAGCTCGGCGATCCGGGGAATATCCGCCGGGTCGGACTGACTGTCTCCGTCCATGGCCACCACATGATCGAAACGGGCCAGGCGAAAACCGCAGGCCATGGCGGCAGACTGTCCCGCATTTTTCTGAAAGGTGATCACCCTGAGCGCCGGCCAATCCTTGGCCTTTTCCCCGAGTACCTGAGCGGTGGCGTCAGCACTGCCATCGTCCACCACCAGCACTTCACACACGGGAAAGGCCTGGATCACCGTCCGGATCTCATCGAGCAGGGGGCCGATGCACTCCTGCTCGTTGTAAACCGGCACGACAACACTCAGTCCTGGATTGGACACCATCTTGACCTCGCCACAGGGGTGAATCGACGGGAATCGGAATAATCTGGCCCGGAAAGACCAAAGAAAACACAGCACGGACGCTTTTCCAAGCGGGAACCCGGACTTGCCCGACCACCGGATTGCCGCGTATCTTGGCCCCGCCCTGTCAACCAGCCACCATCCAGCCCACGGAACGGGACATGTCCACCCACACCACCACTTCTCCGGCAAATCATCGAGACTGGGTCAGACCCTTGTTGATCCTGGCCCTGGTCACAGCCGTTCTGATGACCTTCCAGCTGGATGGGACTCCCTTCCGGGGCATCTACGACGATGTCGATCGGTCCTTGATTGCCCGCAACATGGTCGATTCCGGGGACTGGCTGGTGGCCACCTACGTCTGGGGCCCCCTGTACACCAAGCCGCCGTTGATGTACTGGACAGCTGCGGCCATTGGCACGGTCACCGGCCGGAGCGATGAACTGCCCGGCAACCTGGCTTCGGTGGCGGGAATGTTCATGCTGGTGCTGGCCACCTTCTGGGCCGGACGAAACCTCCTGGGGACCAGGGCCGGCCTGTGGGCGGGCCTGCTGCTGGTGACCATGCACCTGTTCCTGGCCATGAGCCGCCAGGCGCTGCTGGACACCGTCATGATGGGAGGCTTCGGCCTGGCCTTCGGGGCACTGATTCACCTGGGATATTCCGCCACGCCACACTCCACCCGCTGGTGGTTGCTGACGGCCTTCGGACTGTCCCTGGCCTTCATGACCAAGGGTCCGGTGATCCTGCCCGTTTTCGTGCTGATCTGGGTGCCCATGCTGAAGAGCAACCCCCGTCTGCGACCCCGCCTGGGCCAGGTGCTGGCGGCCCTGGCCCTGATCGTGGCGATCACTCTGCCATGGCCTCTGGTCCTCCTGAGGGCCGCCCCGGAGGCCGCCGAGGTGTGGCACAGCGAACTGTTCGGCCGCTTCGGTGACGGCCAGCAATTTCACGCCTGGACCCAGAAACCGATCTGGTTCTATCTGCCGGACCTGGCCAACACCATGCCCTGGCTGCCCCTGCTGATCTGGGCGGTGGTGGGCGCGTTCCGTAGCCGCCACCAGGAGAGCCGCAGGCTGTTGCTTTGGTGGGGCCTCGGCGGGTTGATCTTCTTCAGCCTGGCCTCGGCCACCAAGCGCAGCTACTACCTGCTGCCCCTGTACCCGGCCTTTGCCCTGCTCATTGCCGCCCGCTGGGATGATCTGGTCAGGCAGATCAGATCGAGCCGATGGGTTCCCCTGCTGGGCTTGATCACGGTCCTGATCCTGGGTTTGGCCATGGCCGTACTCCCTCTGACCATCTCCAGCGTGCCCAGGGCGCCCTTCATGATCGGCGGTGTGCTGACCACGGCGGCGGCCGGGGTGGCCATATTTTTCAGCCGACGCGCACGCTGGACACCCGCGCTTTTCTGGGTGATCGGAGCTGCAGCTTTTCTGCACCTGACCTACTTCGGCTGGTTCGTGCCCCGGGCCAACGCCTTCCATTCGGGCAAGCCGTTTTTCACCGAGGCCCGCCCCCTGATCGGTGATCATCCGGTGATCCTCCTGGAGACCCATCTCACCCTTTCGGTCTTCTACCTGCACGAGGTGCCCTGGGCGTACGCCAGGCGGGAAAAGTTCCCCCAGGTGGTGGCTGATAATCCCGGGGCCCTGGTGGTGGCCGACCCCGCCCTGGCCGCGCGATTCCCCGGTCTAGCCCCCGTCCTGGTGAAAGAACTGACCGAGCCACTGGGAAAGAAAAGAAAACTGGGGCTGTACCAGGTGGCACAACCCCAGCCATCGAGTCCGTAGAGGGAGCATTACTCCACCGGCTTGATCACCACATCGATGCGCCGGTTCTTGGCCCGCCCCTCATCCGAGTCATTGAGGGCCACGGGGCGATCGGGACCGAATCCCTCGGTGATGATGCCGCCCTCGTCCATCTTCAGCTCTTTTTCCAGGAGCCGGGCCACCGTTTCGGCCCGGCGACGGGAAAGCCTCAGGTTAGCACTCCGGCTCCCCGTGTCATCGGTGTGACCGGCCACCTCCACGCTGCTCCCGGGAAACAGCTGCACCGCCGAGGCAATGCGCTCCACCACCACTTCCTGGCCTGCACGCAGCTCGGCACTCCCCACCGCAAAAGCGATGCCCGTGATGCGCATGAGAATGTGCCCCTCCGGCGTCAACAGAACCTCGCCGGCCCCCGGCCCGATGGACGAGCGAATCGAGGCGATGGCCGCCTCCTTGGCCTGCTTGCGACTCAGCATGGTCTCGGCCGCCGACCGGTCCGCCTCGGCCACACCGGCGCGCAGTTCGGTTTCCCAGAGCCGCTGGCGCAGAGCACTCAACTCCAGGGTCAGCTTGGTGATGATCGAATCCTGGGCCACCACCCGCTGCCCCACCGTTTTTCCCAGATAGCGGTTGGCCACGGTCAGCGAATCACGTTCCACCTGGAGCTCCAGGTTCTGGCGATTCAACGCTTCCAGCAAATTCTCGGCCGCCGGAGTGCCCGATAGCTCGGGATCCATGGCGACCCCATAAAGCGCGGCGATCTCCGCCAGAGCCTGGTCGAATCGGCCCAGCATGGCCTCGATACCGCTTTTCTTCTGGCGCATTTCCTCGACGAAGGCGGCCTTGTTCAGCAGCAGATTGGCCTCGCGTTGCAAGGTGCGCCACTGACCTTCGGTGCATCCGTCCTCCCGGCAGGTGCGGAACTTGGCATCCAGATCCCACCAGGCCAGCGGCAGCTGCCCCTTGGCTCCCAGCTTCTTGGCCTGGTCGATCAGGCTTTTGACGGTAGCTTCAGGGTCGGCCCCCGGGTCGTCCTGGCCCCAGGCACCCCCCGTTAGCAGGGCCACGAGCAGAACAGGGAACAGGAAACGCAATAACATCATGACAGCTCCTCGCGGGGATGGGACCGGGCCTCTTTTTCCTTCAGCAGGGCCAAAGCCAGGTCCAGGACGTCCCTTTCGTAAATCATTTTCAAGCAGTTGTGAAATTCGCATTTTTCGCCGTGGCAATACCTGTCCGCCGGGCAAGCCACCGGGGGCTCCAGCGTGCGCACCAGGGGCCCGCGCGGACCCCAGCGGTCAGGGGACATGGTCGCTACCGGAGGATACAATCCCACCGTGGCCAGCCCCAGCGCTGCCGCCAGGTGCAGGGGCCCGGTGGACGGCCCGATCATCAGATCCCCGGCCGCCAGCACACCCAGGAAATCCCTCAACGGGAACTGGTCTAGCAAGACGCCCACTTCGGGTTGCAACAGCGGGCGCATGAGATTGACAAAACGAGCATCATCCCCGGCGCCGGTGATGAAAACCGCGAATCCTTCAAGGGCTGCCAGGCTGTTGGCCACGCCGACGAACCGGACCGGATCCCAGTCCAGCGCCGACCCTCCCGAACCGGGATGCACAAACGCCACCACCTGGGCCCCGGGAGCCCTCTCCTGTCGAAATTCTCGCCCTTTTTCTCGTTGCCCCTCGGCCAGGTGCAAGACCGGGTCCGGGTGGTCACCGGAAAGATCTCCCCCCACCACCTTCGCCGCCAGTTGCAGATTGTAATCCATTTCGTGATGCCGGCAACGCGATCGGTTCTGACGCATGCCCCGGTTCAGCTGGAACCAGCTGCTGAGACGGGAATACGGGCCATAGCGCAGGGGGATGCCCGCTTTGCGCAACAGCGTGGCCAGCTGATGGTCATACTGCAGCATCAGGACGGCGTCGAACCCCTCTTTCCGGAAGGCCCGCAGCAGATCGCGCCGCACGCAGGGATCGTTGGGCACCCAGGTCCAAACCTTGGCCACCTCGGGGTGGCACTCCACCAGGGGCACCGTTCCCGGGGCCACCAGCATATGGAGCTCCAGACCGGGGCGCTGCGCCTTCAGAAACGGGATCACCGGCAGGCTCAGCACCAGGTCGCCCAGCCGGTCGGTCCTTGTCACCAGCAGCTTCACTGCGGGTCCCCCGTGCGGCGTCCGAGCGACCACAGCTTGGTGTACTTGCTCAGCACGTAGAAGCCGCTGGACAGGCACAGTACCAGGCCCGGCCAGCCATCGCGAATGCCCGCCTGCAAAACCCACATGCGCCAGAAGGCGGCGTTGCTGCGCAGGATGGCCTGGTGAAGGCCCACGCGCACCCCAGCGGCGTGCTTTTCCTGAGCCGCCAGGGTGGTGTAGCGGTTGAGCTTGTCGATGTACTGTTCCATGGTCTCGTAGGTGTAGTGGTGCAGCATCCCCGGCAGCCGGCCCACCGCCCCGGTCGTTTCGATCGATTCGTGCACGGGCTTGTCGTTGAAGGCCCCCTGTTCGCGATCGAACAGACGGACCACGTACTCGGGATGCCAGCCGCAGTGCCGGATCCATCGGCCCAGAAAACGACTCATCCGGTTGAGCGCAAACGCGGCCTCGGGCGGGTTTTCCGGGAGTGCCGTGATCGCCGCGCGTAGCTCAGGGGTCACTTCCTCGTCCGAATCGACCGACAGCACCCACCGGTTGCGGCACAGCCCCACAGCCCGGTCCTTGGTGGGGCCGAAGCCGAGCCATTCGGTCTGGTGCAGGGACGCTCCGTGCCGGGCGCACACCTGGGCGGTGTCATCCTCGCTGCCCTGGTCCAGGACCACCACCTCGTCCGCAAAGGCCACCGAGGCCAGGCACCGGTCCAGGTCACGGGCGGCATTGCGGGTGATGATGGCCACCGAGATCTTCAAGCCGGCATCCTCCCATCGGGGACCAGAATCACCTTGCCGAAATTCTCCCGGTTCTCCAGCCGCGCATGGGCCTCGGCCGCCCGGGAAAAGGGCAGAATCACATCGAGATGAGGAGCCACCGTTCCCTTGTCCAGCAGGTCCAGCAGGGCAATCATCCAACGGGCGGTGCGCTCACCCTGATCCCACATGCGTCCCAGATTCACCCCGGCCACCGACTTGTTGTCGTTCATCAGCCGGATGGGGTTCACCGTGAGCCAGGGCACCTGCATCA
>JAZBOO010000074.1:0-6112 GCA_036351155.1 Candidatus Krumholzibacteriia bacterium
CGCCACCGTTTTCCCCATGGTCCTGACCCTGGTGGTCATGTGGTTCGGCTTCATACCCCTGACCTGGTACCTGGTGGTCCAGCGGGGCGGGGACGTCATCACGGCCTGGATGGGAGCCAGCGTCTGCTTCCTGATCATGGGCTTTGGCATGTGGCGCCGGTTCGAGAGCGGCAAGTGGAAGAACACGGAGATCTTCAAATGAAGTTGAAGGGCTATCGCTATCACCACATCGGGATTCCCACCGATCAGCCGGTTGCGGGCGAGTGTTATCTGGAACAGTTGAAGATGTACGCGGCGGGATTCGAGAACAGTCGATTCGGTGTGGAGTGGCTTCGGTTCGACGACGACTGTCCGCTGCCCGAACTCGTCAAGACCGAGCCTCACGTGGCCTTCGTGGTCGAGAACCTGGCGGCGGCTCTGGAGGGCGAGAAGGTCATCATTCCACCCAACAGTCCCTCGCCCGGGGTCACCGTGGCCTTCATCGAGCATCAGGGAGCGCCGGTGGAGTTCCTGGAATTTGACGATGCGGACAGCGCCATCTGGCCCGGTGAAAAAGACCCGCGCAGCCCGGACTAGTTTTCCACCGCCGACCGGCACAGATCGTCCACCAGAGCAGAGAAACTGATCCCCACCGCGGCGGCCGCCTTGGGCACCAGGCTGTTGTGCGTCATCCCCGGAATGGTGTTGATCTCCAGGCAGGAGTAATGGTCTCCATCGAGCCGGAAATCGGCCCGGGCCACGCCCCGACAGCCCAGCAGCTCGAACACGCGCAGGGCGTCGGCCGAGATCTGCTCGTAAACCGGCGAATGCACCGGCGCGGGCACCAGATATTCACTGGCGCCATCGGTGTACTTGTTGGCGAAGTCGTAGAATCCGGCCCTGGGCCTGATCTCCAGCAAAGGCAGCCGCCGGCCCAGAAAAATTGTGGCCGTCAGCTCGCGCCCGGGAATGAACTTCTCGATCAGGACGTCGAGCTTTTCTTTCGTTCCCAGCTCGGCAATCCGGGTGAAGGCCTCGGCGAACTCGGTGGGATCATGGACGATTTCCACCCCCACCGAACTGCCCGATCCGTTCAGCTTGATCACCACGGGAAAGCCCAGCTCATCGCCGGCGCGGTCCTGGATGTGCTCCACCTTCAGACGCCGGTTCAAGGGCACCGTCACCTGCAGCCAGTCAGGAGTGGGAATGCCCGCCGACCGCATGATCCGCTTGGCCGCCCCCTTGTCCATCGCCAGGGCACTTGCCGTGTGACCCGACAGGGCGAAGGGAATACCCAGGACCTCCAGCACCGCCTGCAGATGGCCGTCCTCCCCTTGCCCGCCGTGCAGGGCGGGAAAAACCACATCGGCATCTTTCAGTTGGGCCAGCTGGGGCAGCCGGGTCACCTCGGCCACGCTGGCAATGTCGAGGGCCTCCACCTCATGTCCGGCCTCGCGCAGTCCCTCGGCCACCGCGCGGCCCGAGTTCAGGGAGACCTCACGCTCCGAGGAATTGCCACCCATCAGGACAACGATTTTCATGGTTTCTCCAGCAGGACAATGGCCTGGGCGGTCAGACATTCGCCGCGGCCTTCGGGCCCCAGGCCTTCGCCGCGGGTGGCTTTGAGCGAAATGCAATCGAGAGGCAGGTCCAGGGCGCGCGCCAGGTTCTGGCGGATTTCCAGGGAGCGCGGCGCGATCTTCGGTTGTTCACAGATCACGGTGGCATCGATGTTCCCCAGCTGGAACCCCGCCCCCGCCACAAGATTCCAGGCTTTCTGCAGAAGAACGATGCTGTCGGCGCCGGCGAACCGGGGATCGGTGTCGGGGAAGTGCTGGCCAATATCGCCCAGGGCGGCCGCACCCAGGAGGGCGTCGGTAATGGCGTGACAGAGGGCGTCGGCATCCGAGTGTCCCAGCAGGCCCAGCTCGGCCTCGGGAAAGGTCACCCCACCCAGAATGAACGGGCGGTCCGCAACCAGCCGATGACGATCCCAACCCTGACCGATCCTGTTCATGGATGAGCGTCCTTTACGCGAAATAGTCGGCGTCCTGGAAGGCCGTCCCGTTCAAATCCTTGTCCGACATGACCGTCTGCGTCCCCGGGATGAGCGGCCAGTCGATGCCCAGATCGGAATCATCGAACCGGATCACCCGCTCGTGCTGGGGCGCGTAGTAGTCGGTGCACTTGTAGATGAACTCGGCCTGCTCGCTCAGCACATAGAAACCATGGGCAAACCCGGGGGGCACCCACAGCGACTTGTGGTTCTCGGCCGAAAGCTCCTGGCCCACCCACTGGCCGAAGGTGGGCGAGGATTGGCGAATATCCACCGCCACGTCGAACACGGCACCGGAAATGACACGCACCAGCTTGCCCTGAGGCTGCTGGATCTGGTAGTGCAGGCCCCGCAGAACACCCTGGCTGCTGCTGCTCTGGTTGTCCTGAACGAAGGTTTCCTTCACGCCGGCCTGGGTAAATAGGTCGGCCTTCCAGGCCTCGAAGAAGTAGCCGCGCCGGTCGCCCAGCACCTTGGGCTCGATCACCAGGACATCGGGGATGGCGGTGGGAATGAGATTCACGACGTTCCCTCGAGCATTCGCAACAGGTAGTCACCGTACCCGCTGTTGCGCAGGGGTTCGGCCAGGGATTTCAGCTGGGCCGCATCGATGAAGCCCTTGCGCCAGGCGATTTCCTCGGGGCAGGCGATCTTCAGGCTCTGCCTTTCCTCGATCACGCGTATGAACTGGCCCGCATCGAGAAGCGACTGGTGCGTGCCGGTATCCAGCCAGGCCGAGCCGCGACCCAGGATTTCCACCGAGAGATCACCTCGTTCAAGATACGCGTTGATGACCGAGGCGATTTCCAGCTCGCCCCGTGCCGAGGGCCTGATGGTCCTGGCGATCTCCACCACATCGTTGTCGAAGAAGTACAGGCCGGTGACCGCAAAGTTGGACCTGGGCTTGGCGGGTTTTTCCTCGACGCTGATGGCCTTCAGGTCTGCGTCGAACTCCACCACCCCGTAGCGTTCAGGATCCTGCACGGCGTAGGCAAACACCGTGGCGCCGGTCTCCAGCTCGGACACGCTGGTCAACTTCTGGGGCAGGCCTGCGGCGTAGAAGATGTTGTCGCCCAGAATGAGGCAAGCCGGGCTGCCGTCCAGAAAATCCTCACCCAGAATGAAGGCCTGGGCCAGACCATCGGGACTGGGCTGCACCACGTATTCCAGATTGAGACCCCATCCCCTGCCATCGCCCAGCAAGGCCTTGAACTGGGCCTGGTCCTGGGGTGTGGTGATGATCAGGATATCCCGGATCCCGGCCAGCATGAGCGTGGTCAGCGGGTAGTAGATCATGGGCTTGTCGTAGATGGGCATCAACTGCTTGCTGACCGACAGGGTCAGGGGGTGCAGGCGCGTGCCTGTGCCGCCGGCCAGAATGATCCCTTTACGATTGGCTGCCATCGAGCATCCTCTTTCCGTTGGTGCGAAGTGGGTTTGGTTGTAGCACCCGGACTGGAATAAGTCAATTTTTGGGCGATGCCCTTTCCATTTTCGGTCATATTCAGGTCCGAAAACGGCGAGACAAGGCACGCGATTGACGATAGGTTTCCCACCATGACACACGACCACGACACCTGCTATGCCGCCCTGGCCAGTCGCGACGCCCGGTTTGACGGCGTGTTTTTCACCGGGGTGACCAGCACCGGAATTTACTGTCGGCCCGTGTGCCCTGCCAACACGCCCCGGCGGGAAAATGTCCGCTTTTTTGCGTGCGCCACGGCGGCCGAGGCCGCCGGCTTTCGACCCTGCCTGCGCTGTCGTCCAGAAACGGGGCCCGGCACCCCCGCCTGGCTGGGATCGTCGGTCAGCGTTTCGCGGGCCCTGCGATTCATCAACGAGGGCTATCTGGACCAGAACTCCGTCACCGATCTGGCTCAGCGCCTGGGCCTGGGGCCACGCCACCTCACCAGGTTGTTCCGCGAACACCTGGGAGCCACCCCGGTGGCCATCGCCCAGACCCGGCGGGCCCATTTTGCCCGCAACCTGCTGGAGCAATCGGCTCTGCCCATGGTCCAGGTGGCCCTGGCGGCGGGATTCGGGTCTGTCCGACGATTCAACACGGTGATGCGGACGGTGTTCTCGGCTTCGCCCACCGAGCTGCGGGCGCGGGTCAGGAAAGGAGCCAGTCGTCAGGGGGTGTTCAAGTTCCGGATTCCTTACCGCCCGCCCTATGACTGGGCCGCGCTGCTCGGGTTTCTCGAGGGGCGGGCCATTCCGGGAGTCGAGGTTGTTGAAGGTCTGGAATACAGCCGGACCATCACCTGGCGTGGGCAGCCCGGAATTCTGAGGGTGACGCAGGCGCCCCAGGGTCATGCCCTGGAATTGCAGGTCAACCTGCCCGAGCCAGATGGGTTGATCGACCTGGTGGGCAAGGTCCGGCGCATGTTCGATTGCGGAGCCGATCCCCTGGCCGTGGCCAACCACCTGGGCCGCGATCCCGTTCTGGCTCCTCTGGTGGCCCGGCGACCGGGGCTGCGCCTGCCCAGTGCCTGGGATCCTTTCGAGATGACCGTCCGCGCCATTCTGGGCCAGCAGGTTTCGGTCAAGGGAGCCACCACCATGGCGGGCCGACTGGTGACAAGGTGCGGCGACCCGCTGGGGGAATTGTGTCAACCGGGGTTGACCCATCTTTTCCCCGAGCCCCGGAAGCTGGCCGCGGCGGACCTGCAGGGAATTGGACTGACAGGGACCCGGGTGGTCACGATCCAGCACCTCGCCCAGGCCCTCCTGTCGGGAGATCTGGTGTTCCAGGCCAGCGAGGGAGTGGACGATTTCGCTGCCCGATTGGCCCTGTTGCCCGGGATCGGACCCTGGACTGCTCATTACGTGGCCATGAGGGCCCTCGGGGAACCGGATGCCTTCCCGGCCTCCGACCTGGGCCTCAGACAGGCCTGGGAAAAACTGGACCCGAACTTGCCCTCCACTCCTCGAGCCATGACCGCGCGCGCCGCCGCGTGGCGCCCCTGGCGATCCTACGCCGCCTTGCACCTGTGGCAAAGCCTACTGAAGTGAAGGAGCCGACCATGACCGAAGCCCTGACCTTTCCCTCCCCCATCGGTGAATTGACCCTGGAAAGCGACGGCACCCACCTCACTGCGGTGCTCTTTCCTGGGGAGAAAAGCCGATCTCTGGAGCCGGTGACCGTCCTGGAGGAGATGCCGGCAGATCACCCCGTTTTTGGTCCGGCCTGCCGCCAGCTGGACGAGTTCTTCGCGGGAAAGCGGCAGACTTTCGATCTGCCCCTGAAGCCGCTGGGTACAGCCTTTCAGCTGAAGGTGTGGCGGGAGCTTCTGCGGATTCCGTATGGCCAGACCGCCACTTATGGAGAACTGGCGAAGAAGCTGGGCAACCCCAGAGCTTGCCGGGCCGTGGGTGCAGCCAACGGGCGCAATCCACTGCCCATCATCGTGCCGTGTCACCGGGTCATTGGCAGCAACGGCAAGCTGACCGGGTTTGCCGGCGGGCTGGAGGTCAAGAAGCGGTTGCTGGAACTGGAGGGGGCAATGAGCCAGTGAGGCAGGGGATTGACGCAAAGTATAACTCTGGTTATACTCTCGACATGAAAACCGCCATCTCACTTCCCAATCATTTGCACCAGGCCGCCGACCAGCTGGCTGAACAGCTGGGCATTTCCCGCAGCGAGCTGTATCAGAGGGCCCTGGCTCGATACATTGCCGAATACCGGGATGAAGGCACAACCGTAGCGCTCAATGCCATTTACCGCGATGAAGGCCAATCGGGTTTGCTGGAAACGGCCTGGGAACTTGCCCAGACCGAAACCCTGGGGAATGACGAGTGGTGATCAAGCGGGGTGAAATCCGGTGGGCCAGCTTGCCCGCGCCCGAAGGCTCGGAACCAGGGTTCAGGCGTCCGCTGCTGGTGATTTCTGCGGACGCTTTCAACCGCAGCGCTATCCAGACGGTGGTGGCCGTGGCAGTGACCTCGAACCTGGCCCTGGCCCAGGCACCGGGAAATGTGACCCTGCCCAAAAAAGAGAGCGGGTTGCCCAAAAAGTCGGTGGTGAACGTCAGCCAGGTCGTGCCCTTGAACAAGGTGCGGGTGGGCGAAAAGATC
>JAZBOO010000075.1:0-7973 GCA_036351155.1 Candidatus Krumholzibacteriia bacterium
CGCGTGAAGCCGGTGACCCGCAGGTTCCAGGGACCGGTCAGGTACTCCGCCCCCAGATCCCAGGTCCAGCCCCGCTCGGCGTCCAGGTGGGCGTTGCCCTGGTTGGCCGGATCTTCGTAATACAGTTCCGTGAAGGTGGGCAGCCGGTACACGGAGCCCGAGCTGGTCCGCAGCACAAGCCCCCTGGCCACCTCGGCAGAAACCGCGGCCGACCCGGACACCCGGGAGGCAAAACCTGTCCTCCGGTCCACCCGGCTCCCCAGCTGCCAGCGCACCCGGCCGTGGTGCCCGTCAATCTCGGCCGCCACCGAGGCCCGGCGACGCAGATGGTTACCCAGGGCCTCGCCCCAGACGCCGCCGCGCAGACCACGGCTTTCGATATCCTCGTAGCCGCCTTCCAGACTGACCGACAGAGCATACCCCGAGCCGAGCCTGACCAGACCGCGCAGTTCGGCGCCCGCCTTCTGGGACTGGTGGTCGTTGGTGTAGGACTCAGGGTTATCGCGGAACAGGATAAACTCGTCCCGGTGCCGCCGGAAAAACACCCGCGGCTCCAGGGTCAGACGATCGGAAATGGTCCGATTGTAGCGCGCCGCGGCAAAGAAGGTCCGGGTCTTCTCGAAGCTGTCGAAGGGCGCGTAGAAATCCTGGGCCCCGAACTGGCGATCAGCATAGCCGGCGAAGACATCGGCCTCGCCCCGGTCGAACCTGTGGGTCAACCGGGCCGTGGTGCTGTAGGTGTCGGCATCGCTCTGGTTATCTTGTTCAACAGAATGACCATCGGTACGAAAACGCTCCCCCGAGATTCTCACTCCGGTTTGCTGCCCCAGCGCCAGTCCCGCATTACCCCAGGTGCCCCAGGTCCCATTCTCACCGCCGTAGGCCGCGACTTCCGATCCGGTCACCAGCGGATGCCCCGCCGTATCGGGCAAGGCCGGCCGGCGGCTGACCACGTTGATGGTGCCTCCGAAGGCCCCCGAGCCATAGAGGGTCGATCCGTGCCCCGGCAAAACTTCCAGGCGCTGAATGTCCTGTCGGCCCAGGGGCAAATCCATGAGGTGATGGCCCGTCTGGGGATCGCCCAGGTCAAAACCATCGAGCAGAACCTGTACCTGCTCGAAGCTGGAACCGCGGATGCTCACATCGCTCTGAACACCGTACTGCTGCCGCTGCCCCACCACCACACCGGGAACCGTCTGCAGCACCTCGGCCGCCGAACGGCCAGGCAGGCGGGCCAGGTCGGCCTCGTCCACCACTCCAACCGTGCGCACGATTCCCGGCAAAGCCGCCGTGACCCGGGTCCCCACGATTTCCACGATCTCCACCAGCCACAGGGTATCCCCCTCGACCACCACGAAATCGGCGGTGGCCGGGGGCTCCTGGGCCTGGGCCGGGGTGGTTCCGCCCAACAAGGCCAGGCAAGCCACGACCAGGGCTATTCTATTGTTCCACATGGGCGAATCCTCGATCAATCAGCCTCGAATTACGCGGTCTTGGTTTTGGGCTTGGGCTTGGCGTTCCACAGACGCAGGGCCAGGGCAAACCCGATGGCCGCCACCGGAACCATCGCCAGAGGCCAGGCTTTCCAGTTGGCCGGGTCGGTGGCCGGACCGGTGATGTGGCCGGCGGCATCCAGCTGCACCTTGGGCAGGACGTTGCGGTAAGTGAGCGCCATGACCCCGGTGCCAAGATAGACAAAGCCATCGATGATACCCACCGCGATGCCTGCGTTCTTGCTGCCGCCGAAGTCCATGCTGGCCGTGCCGGAGAGCATGCCGTGCACACCGATGACAGCCATGGACATGAAGACCACCAGCCAGCCCACGATGGGGCTCGTGTACAGGAAAATCAGTCCGATGGAGCCCACCAGCATGACACCGTACAAGAAACCGGCCACCGGGCCGCGCCGGGACTGGAACAGGTGGTCGCTGATGGTGCCGGCGAACACCCCACCGGTGATGCCGGCGATGCACAGCAGAAGACCCCAGTTGTCATAAACGAAGGCCGACTTGAGGCCCAGGATAGCGTCGGTCTGCTTGGCGAACGAGGTGTACTGCTGCATGATCGCCTGGCGCAGGAACCCGCTGCAGAACTCGACGCCGGCGATGGTCAGGATGATGGGGTTGGTGAGCATTTTCTTGAAAACCACCACGGCGCCCAGGCGAGGGCCCTCATCGCCGCTGGTGGCGTCACCCGTGTTGAAGTCCTCGAGCCCGGCCTCGGATGGGTGATTGCGCACCATGAAGAAATCCAGCAACCAGAAGATACTCAGCAGCAAGGCGGGCATGAAGAAAACCCAGACCAGGCCCATGCCATCGAGAATCATGTGGCCCAGATCGAAGGCGAAATAGACCCCCAGGGAAATGAGGATACCAAAAATGGCCCCGAACACCCCGCGCTCACGCACATGGAACCAGGGCGCATTGACTTTGACGATGGCCACGGCCCCGAAGCTCTGAAAGTACATGTTGGCCGCGTAGAGCACCGAAAAAACGGCAATGAAGTGAGCCGCCAGAAACTCGGAAAACGGACCATGGTGGAGCAGGGAAAGGCTGGACAGTCCCATCAGAACATTCATCACCAGCGCCCCCAGGGTGCCGGTGAGCATGGAGAAGCGCCCCCCCATACGGTCAGTCAGGGGTCCATTGATCAGAAAAGAGATGCCGTAGATGATCGTCCCCACCATGAAGATGGTGTTGAAGCCGGCGTTGCCCATCAGCGGGTCTCCACCGGGACCGGCCATCTCCTCGAAAGCGTACTGGCTGACCTTGAGGTTGTAGCGGCCCATGTACAGGAAGGCGTAGGTGAGGCCCAGAGGCAGCCAGTTCATGACGCGGCGTCGCAGGTAAGCCTTGCTGTGCCCCACGTCCACCGAAGGCAACCGATAGAAGACCAGCGCGACCACGAGCAGTAAAAAAATCAGGGGCCAGAATTCCTTGAGCCAAAGAGGCATGAGCACTCTCCCAATAGCGACCACGCAGGTCGGTTCAGCTGTGACGGATCCGGACTGGGAAACATACGCCCTGACGGGACCTGTTTCCAGCCGCATTAGTTTTATTTACCTGGCCTTAACCCTGCCGGCGCACCACCACCAGGGTGATATCATCGCTCTGGGCCACGCCCTGGGTATGCTGGCTCACCGCGTCCAGGATGGCCTCCTTGATGCCCACGGCGGGCAGGTGGCTGCTGCGGCGCACCACCTCGATCAGCGGTTCCTCACCGAACATGGCCTCGGGATCGTCTTCCTCGGCCGAGGGGCCCACCGCCTCGGTGATGCCGTCGGTGTACATGACGATGATCTCGCCCGGCTCCAGGGTGATGGTCTCCTGCTTGTAAACCACTCCGCTGACCATTCCCAGCAAGAGACCGCCGGTTTTGAGCAGTTCGATGCTGCCATCGTTGCGCAGAACCAGGGGCGGATTGTGCCCCGCGTTGGTGCTGGTGAAGGTGCCGCTGGTCAGGTCCAGCAGGCCGTAGAAGAAGGTGGCGAACATGTGGGGATCGGTGCTGCCCACGATCAGGTTGTTCACGCGGGTGACGATCTCCGCCACGCTGCTGGGGTGAATGACCTGGCCCTGCAGGCTGGCCTGCAGGTTGCTCATCAACAGAGCCGCCGGCATACCCTTGCCCGACACATCGCCGATGGCCACGCCGAGGTGGCGATCGTCCTGCATCAGGAAGTCGAAGTAGTCGCCGCCGATTTCCCGGCTGGGAATGCTGGCCCCGGTGACCTCGAAACCGGCCAGTTCGGGTTCTCCGGCAGGCAGTAAGCGCTCCTGAATTCCCCTGGCCGTTTCCAGCTCACGGGTCAGGCGCTCGTTGGCCAGAGCATCCTCGCGTCCCTGGCGGATGGATTTGGTCATCTCGTTGAAGCTATGGGCCAGGTCGCCCAGCTCATCATCGTTGGGAATATCGATGACCGTGTCCAGATCACCTGCGGTCAGGGCCTTGGTGCCCCGGTCCAGCTTGTGGACGGCGGTCACAAACCCCTCGGTGATGCGGAGCCCGAACATGAAGGCGAAGATTTCCAGGATCAGGAACAGAGTGGCCACCACACCCAGACTGACCACCACCGCCACGTTGATGTTGTTTTCGCCCTCCAAGAACTCCTTGCGCAGATCCTGCCACCGCACCCGCAGGTTGATGAACACGGTGGTTTCCGAGACCCGGTCGCCACGCAAGTTGATGACCTCGAACATGCTGCTCCCGAAGAAGCGGAACTTGCCCCAGAAGGCCGGATCGTCACTGACGTCACGGTAGCTGATCTTCCGGCCGGGATAGCCGCGGCGCAGGGTTTCGGACTCCCCCCTTGAATCGGAGGTCGGGTCCTCACCACTCCCGCCAAACGAGGTGATGTCCAGTCCCGCCGTCAGCACCTCGGACAGCTGCTCCAGCGGGGCCTGCCCAAGCAGCCAGCCCCGCGTGCGCGCACGGTCGGTGCCCGCATCTTGCCACTGCATCAGCCAGATTTCCTGGTCCACCAGAAACCACCCCGTGGTGTCGATGGGACTTTCCCGGAGCGTATCCTGTCGATTGACCCGGATCTCCGACGACAGAGCCTTGTCCAGCTGTCCGGCCCACCAGGGCGCCTCCAGGGTGGTGCTCAGGGGGGAAATGGGATTCCGGTCCAGGGGAATGACCCCCGCCGACCAGACGAAGGTGGTGTCGAAGGGCGCGCCGCTCAGATCGGCTCCGCGATGGGCCTCCTGGCGCCATCCTTCGAGGATGTTGCTGGCGCGCTGGGCGCGCGCGCCTCCCAGACCGGTGTAGAAAATCATCACGCCCATGACCAGCACCAGGACCAGCGGCACGAAACCGATCAAGATGGCGCTGACCGCCAGCTTGGGCCTCAGCCGCAGGAAATGCAGCCGCATGTGAATGGCCAGGTGGAACAGCGACCAGAACCAGAACCCGACCAGCGACCAGAGCGACCATCCCCCCACGTGACGCAATACCGCCAGGAAGCCCGACTCAGGGGCTTCCAGGGCCCAGAAACGATGGCAGAAGACCACCAGCACCAGTGCCAGCAGGCCCAGGCCAAAGCCCACCGCGCGCCGGCGGTCCGAGATGTGCCGCCAAGACTGGTACTGGCGCATGGTCAGAAAAATATGGGACAGGGCGATGCCGAACCCCATCCCCACCGAGCCCTGGGTGACCACCAGGAGGAAGGTGCCCGCCAGGACCACCAGCCACAGCCAGCGGCCCCAGGTGTCGCTGAGCAGGAAGCGCAGAGCGGCCAGCCAGCTCAGGCCCAGCAGAACCGAAACGGTGACCTGGGTGAAGGCCGGGGTCAGCAGCTGCCGATCCAGATGCAGGAAGGTGACCAGGGCGGCCACCAGGATGAACAGCGCGTTGAGAATCACACAACGCCACAGGCGGCGTGCCAGGGGGGCGGGGGCATTTTTCAACGGATTCCGTGCTCCTTCTTGTAGACGGCCCAGTTGTCCTTGAGGTGGCAGAAGGCGGCAAAATCCGGGGCAATCAGGAAGGGATTGTGTCGCCGCTCGTGCCCGATGGTGCTGCTGGGCATGGCGCCCTCGCCGCCGTAGTAGTCGTGACCGGGAAAGACGCCGGTGGCATCGGGAAGTTGCAGAATTTTCTGTAGCGAAGCGTGCTCCTGCTCCGCCGAGGAGCCGGCGAAATAGCTCCCGGTGCCTCCCACCTTCCCACAGAACAGCAGATCGCCGGTGACCAGCCGGCCATCAAAAAGATAGCAGAAATGGCCCGGCGAGTGGCCGGGTGTGGCCAGGGCCTTGACGGGAGTACGGCCCAGAAGGATTTCCTGCCCATCCTGGACCGCCTGGGCTCCGGGCACCTGGTCTTCGGCGCCGGCCCAGAGCTGGGCGCCGGTCAGCTTTTGCAAGGACTCGACACCCCCGATGTGGTCGCTGTGCCCATGGGTGATCAGGATGTGCTTGATGTCCATCCCCTGATCCATGGCAATCTCGGCCAGCTTTTCCGGGGCGAAGCCCGGGTCAACGGCCGCCGCTTCGCCGGAATGCAAATCGCCCAGCAGGTAGCAGAAATTGCGATCGCCCCCCAGATGAATCTGGAAAAAGCGCGTTTCGCCCTGGCTGTGGTCGTTGATCATCGATGGATCCTCTCTACGTATGGTAAGGAAGCGTTCATGATAACCCTTTTTCCCGCGTTGCGTCTCCCCCTATTGCGGACTCCCATTTATTTCCTACCATTCTTATAGGACTAAATGCGTCTTGTTTCCCTTCGCCCAAAATAAAGGACATGGTCATGAGAAAACCTCTTGTGCGCTTTTTCGCCCTTTCCATCGTCATGCTGATGATGGTCACCGGCCTGGCCCAGGCCGACCCCGGAGACGTGGGTACGCCTGCGGCCCCGTTCTCGCTCACCGCTCTTGGTGGAGGCACGGTCAGCCTGAGTGACTACTCCGGCCAGGTGGTCGTGCTGTTCATCGTGGGCTATGGTTGAGGTTCCTGTATTGCTGCGGCCCCCGGTGCGGAGGCCATCGCGACTGCTCGAGCCGATCAACCCCTGACCATGCTCGCCATCGACGCCTGGGGTGGAAATGAATCCCAGGGCCAGATCTTCATCAACAGCTCCGGCTGGGGCTTGCCCTTGTTGCTGGGCGGCCTGCAAGCGGGCTTCCTGGCCGACTACGACACCGGCTATGACTACTTCATCGTGGTCGACCACGAGGGCATCATCAGCTGGCGGGGCAGCCCCCAGACCCCCAACCACACCAACATGGCCAACGCGGTGGACAATGCCCTGGCCGCCATCAGCACCAGTGCGTCGCCCGAGGCCCCCCGCGCCCGGCACCAGCTCCTGGCCGGATATCCCAACCCCTTCAACCCCATGACCCGCATTCCCTACGAACTGGCCGAAAGCCAGGGCGGGGATGTGCCGGTGAAGCTGGAGATCCTGGACCTGCGCGGACGCGTGGTCAAGACCCTGGTGAACACCCGGCAGGCGACGGGCCAGCGTCACGAGGTGACCTGGGACGGCACCAGCAACGCCGGACGCAAGCTGCCCAGCGGCAGTTACATCAGCCAGCTGACCGTCGGTGGAGATGCGCCTCAGGCGCGGATTCTGACACTGGTAAAATAATTGGTGAAATAAACTCGCCCATATTTCATCAACAGAAACGGCGGCTCCTGAGAGCCGCCGTTTTGCTGTCTCATGATAACCTGGGTCAACGATAAAGCGCCTTCACCCCATCAAGGGTGATGGCCTCGGTGGCCACCGGGCCGTCGGCCAGGGGCAGGAAGTTCACGAAGAAGTTGACGATGTAGGGAGGATCGTTTCCATCGAGGATGAACTCTGAGATTTCATCCACGTCCTGGGTGCCCCAGTAGTTGTTGGTCATGTCCAGAAATACTTGTTCTTCCCCCCAAGGCCAATAATCCAGGACACTCCGTACGTACAGAGCTTCTCCATTCCGAATGAAATGGTTGTTGTTGAAGGAGGATTGTCCCACCCCGGGTCCTCCCACAAAGACACAACTTCTCACTGGCTCGAAAGTGTTGTTGTAGGCGACAAGATTGTAATCGTAGATCAGATAGATTTCGTCGGAATCGGAGAACCGCAGCACGCTGTCATGAACCACCACATGCGAATCACTCACCGTGATGGCATCATTAAAATACTCGACATGACAATTGTCCACTTCAATGGACGCGCCTGATGACACGTAGAAGCCTGAGCCGCCCTGATACGTCGGCGGGGCAGAGAGATGACAGTTGCGGATCACGATGCCGGAAGTGTCCGAACCCCAAAACCCCATGCCATATTGGCTGTTTTCAAACTGGCAGTCTTCTATCACCATTCCTGAAGTCGGTCCACTGGTTCTAATGCAGTATTCGGGCAAGTCTTTAAAATTGCAGTTTCGGATCAAGCTTCCACTGGAATTCCAACTTTTGATGCCAACAGTCCAGTTATTTGCCAAGCTGCTGTCGGTAAAACTACAATCAGTCACCTCCAGATAGTCGAACCCGGAG
>JAZBOO010000076.1:0-3265 GCA_036351155.1 Candidatus Krumholzibacteriia bacterium
CAGGGCGACGTGGGCGAGCTCTCGGGTGGGTGGAAGATGCGGGTGGGCATGGCCCAGGTGCTGCTGTCGAAACCCGACGTGCTGCTCATGGACGAGCCCACCAACCACCTGGACATCGAATCGATCCTGTGGCTGGAACGGTTCCTCAAGGATTATTCCGGCGCCGTGCTGCTGACCTGCCATGACAAGGACTTCATGAACCGGGTGGTGGGGCGCATCATCGATATCGATGGGGGCGAGTTCGTCTCCTACAGCGGCAACTACGACTTTTTCGTCCAGCAGCGCGCCGTGGCCGAGGCCAACCGCGAGGCCGCCTTCGCGCGCCAGCAGGCCATGCTGGCCAAGGAGCGCCGCTTCGTGGAGCGTTTTGCCTCACACGTGGCCAAGGCTGCCCAGGTGCAAAGCCGGGTCAAGAAGCTGGAGAAGCTGGAGCTGATGGAACCGCCGCGGCGCCGCAAGGTGGTGGAGTTCGAGTTCAGTCCTCCTCCTCGTTCCGGACAGGACGTGGTCGAGTTGCAGGGGCTCTCCAAGGCCTATGGCGACCACGTGGTGTATGATGATTTCAACCTGAAGATCAGGCGCACCGAACGCTGGTGTGTTCTGGGGCGCAACGGAGCCGGCAAGACCACCCTGCTGAAGCTGGTGGCCGGCACCCTCGATCCCGACGCGGGCACGGTGAAGCAGGGGGCCAACCTCAAGATCGGGTACTTTGCCCAGCAGTCGCTGGAACAGCTCGACCCTGATCTCACGGTGTTCGAGGCGGCGCAGAAGGAATTCCCCGTGGTGGGCCAGGGGGTGTTGCGCACACTCCTGGGCGCTTTCCAGTTCAGCGGCGATGACGTGGACAAGCCCGTGCGCATCCTGTCCGGTGGCGAGAAATCACGTCTGGTGCTGGCCCTGATGCTCTTTGATCCTCCCAACTTCCTGGTTCTGGACGAACCCACCAACCACCTCGACCTGGAAACCAAGGAAATGCTGGTGGCCGCCCTGCGCGATTTCGAGGGCACCATGCTGTTTGTCAGTCACGACCGGACCTTCCTGCGTGGGCTGAGCAATCGGGTGCTGGAATTGCGACCGGCCGGGGTGGATCCCACCACAGGCCGGGAAATGGAGGCTGAGCCGCCGCTGGTCTACGACGGAACCTACGCCGAGTTCGTGGCTCGATCGGGCGGCGAGGCGGCGGGGGTGCATCGTTAAAAGATGGGACTGGAGTGAAACTCACATGAAAATCAAGACCCTCGAAGACGCCGCCGCTTTCGTCAGGGATGTCAAAATCTGCACGGTTTTCCCCTCGGACAAGACCGAGCTCACCTCGCTGTACGAAAACGTGGACTTGCCGGAAAAACAGCCGGGTGAATCAGGGTGGGGGCAGCGGGTGGAAGCGGTCTGGCCCTGGAAGAATCAGTTGCCGACCGAATATCCCGACGACATCTACTACGGAAAGATCAAGGGGGGATTCGCGGTGCTGATGGACATGGGTTACCTGGCCGCGATCCATTTTCCCGCCGCGTACCAGCCGGTGGAGACCACCAGCCCGCTGGCCCAGCGGATCTTCGAAAAAATCCGCATGGAACCCTGGACGACCACCGATCTTCGCCAGGAAATGATCCAGGAAACCGGCTGCACCAAGAGCCAGTTCGACACCGCGCTGAAGAACCTGCAGATCACCTTGAACGTGGTGCGCGACTGCGCCGCCGAGAAGGACACCTGGCTCACCTTCCAGGAAGTTCATACCGAGATCTGGAACCAGCACGTTCCAGCCGGTCACTGACTTTCTATTCGGGTTTCCCCACGTGCTGGTCCACGAGAATCGGATTCCCGTCCGGATCCACGACCACGAAGCTGGCTGGGCCGGTGGAGGTCGGGTCTGCTTCCTGTACGACGGTGAGGCCGCGCTCCCTGAGCATGGCCTGCAGTTCCCGGACATCCTGGAAGCTGTCGAGCGTTTCGGCTTTGTTGTTCCAGCCCGGATTGAAGGTGAGAATGTTCCTGTCGAACATACCCTGGAACAGCCCGATGGTGGTGGTTCCGTTCTGCATGATCACATAGTTCTGGGCGACATCGCCAAAGGTTTGCTTGAAGTCGAGCTTCTCGTAGAAAGCCATGGAGACTTTCAGGTCCTTGACGGCGAGGCTGACGGAAAAGTTGCCGAGTTGCATGTTTCCTTCCTCCCTGGAGCCTGGTTCTGATGGCTGGGTGGCCAGAACTGCGCTGGTTATTGCCAGGAGCAGAACCATGGAAATGGTCACTATTCTCAATTTACTCATTATGGCCTCCGTTGGCTCAGAATGGGTTTTCACAGGGTTTCTCACATGCTACCCTTGCGGTTCCGCAGGGCCTGGCTCTGATACAGGGTGAAGGACCGAGCCTGCCCTGAATGACCGGGGGGTATTGCCATGTGGAGATGGCCGTTCATTGTTTCTGTTCTGCTTGCCTTGCTTTCGCCCACCGCCAGTGAATCCGGACCTGACACCGGCCTCGGATTTTCACCCATCAACGAGCCCAACGAAAACGCCTTCACCATCCTGGTGCCCACCGGCTGGAAAAGCCAGGGAGGAATTTTCCGGGTCAACGCCGCCGAGATGGGCGGTCCGCTGAACGCCCTCGTGGCCAAGTGTGACCTGGCTTTCACCAGTCCTGATGGGATGGTGATGTTCCACATTCTGCCGGACATCGTCTATGCACACGTGGGGATCGGAGGTGGGTTCTGGCAGCCGGGCAGCGTTTACCAGGGCGCGGTGGTCAGGCAGCTGGAAAGCGCCGAACAGCACCTGATGTCCCTCTTCAACTACCACCATTCCCAGGCCGGCAATGCCCAGGTTCTCAAGAGTGGGCCGCTCCCCTGGGAAATCGAGGCCCTTCGTCGGGCCAGCGCCTATTCCAACCAGTTGCTGGCCCAGATCGGCGGTCAGACCATGACCTCGGAGTTCGATGCGGCGGCGATGATGGTGGAGTACACGGAACAAGGTGTGCGGTACCGCTCGGTCATGGCCACGGGGATCGTGAATCAACGGGCGGCCATGACCTGGAACAACACCCGTACCCTGGAGTTCAGGGCTCCGGCGGCCGAGTTCGACCGATGGCGGCCGGTGATGGATGTCATGCGGTACTCGGTCCGGTTCAACCTGCCGTGGGTTCTGAAGGAAACCAACAATCAGCGCGAACAAGCCGATTTCATCATGAAGGTGTTCCAGGAGTCCAACCGCATCGATCAGGAAATGCTGGCGAAGTCGCGGGTCAATCGTGAGGAGATCATGAATGACAA
>JAZBOO010000077.1:0-21757 GCA_036351155.1 Candidatus Krumholzibacteriia bacterium
CGGGTTCATCATCACCGATGATTTCTGCCGCACCGCCGAGTCCAACATCTTCGCCATCGGAGACGCCGCGCAGGGCCCCATGCTGGCCCACAAGGCCAGCCGCGAGGGCAAGGTGGCGGCCGAGGTCATCACCGACCGCGATGCCGAGATGGACAACCGTGCCATTCCCGCCGTGGTGTTCACCGACCCGGAAATTGCCTGGAGCGGCCTGACCGAGCGTGAAGCCGAGGAGCAGAACATTCCCACCAAGGTGGGCAAGTTTCCCCTGGCCGCTCTGGGCCGGGCGCGCACCCTGGGCCGCACCGACGGGCTGGTCAAGGTCATCGCCGACCCCGACACCGGCATCATCCTGGGTGTCGGCATCGTGGGGCCCATGGCCAGCGAGCTGATTGCCGAGGGCACCCTGGCCATCGAGATGGGCGCCACCCTGGAAGACATCATGGTGACCATTCACCCGCACCCCACCCTGAGCGAGGCCTTCATGGAAGCCGCCGAGGTGGCCGCCGGAGAAGCCGTGCACATCAACCCGCCGCGGAAGGTGCGCTGACCTTGAACGGACCCAGCAATCCAGAGGATCTTCCGACGATCCCCTACGACCTGGACGACGAGCTGATGAAACTGACCCGGGGCGACCACCAGCCCCGGGTTCGTGTTTATCCCTGGCAGGGTGTGGCGGTGGTCATCGGACGGGGTGGCAAGCAACACCTGGAGCTGGATCGGACCGCCATTGCTGCCGATGGCCTGCCGCTGTACAAGCGGCCCGGCGGCGGATGTGCCGTGGTGCTTGATCCGGGGAATATCATCGTCTCGGTGGTGTTGCCGTTGCCCGGTCTCTCGGGAATCACCACGGCCTTCGGGGCCATCAGCAGCTGGCTGGCCGAAGCTCTCGGCCAGCTGGACCTCGGTCCGGTGGTGCAGCGCGGGGTGTCGGACCTGGTGGTGGGCGACCGCAAGATCGGCGGTTCCTGCATCTACCGCACACGGAACCTGCTCTACTATTCCACCACTCTGCTTGTCCAGCCGGATCTGGATCTGGTGGATCGATACCTGCCCCATCCTCCCCGGGAGCCGGACTATCGCCGGGGCCGCCGTCATCGAGATTTCATGGGTCAATTGGCCTGGGAGGGAAAAACTTCTGAACTGGCCAGCAAGTTACAGAATGGCTTATCTGAGGGGCTGGCGACGCTAAGTGAATCCCTTAAAGATGTTTAATGAAACAGATAATGCCTTTTTTTGTTGTTAAAATGGTCCAATTAGGTGTTATACTGCATGGAATGGGGAATTAGAGGTCAACCAAGTATTTCATTTTCGGGGGGGATAAGGTGGTAACGGTGGAATCTCCGGTGCAAACGACGCGCTTATTGATTGTTGATGATCACCCGCTAGTTCGGTCAGGGATCAAAGCGATTATTCAGCTTGAGCCCGACCTGGAAGTGTGTGGCGAAGCCGAGGACCATCACACGGCCCTCGAAGCCATCAAGGCCCTGCGGCCGGACATGGTGCTGGTCGACATTTCGCTGAAAAACAGCAACGGGCTGAACCTGCTCAAGGACATCGCCCTGCACTTCCCCGATGTCACCACCCTGGCGGTGAGCATGCATGACGAGTACACCTACGCCATCCGTTGCCTGAAGGCCGGGGCCAAGGGGTACATCATGAAGCAGGAGGGTATCGAGAAAATTCGCGACGCCATCCGCTGCGTGCTGACCGGCAAAACTTACCTGAGCGAAGAGATGACCCAGAATGCGGTGGGCCAGTTCGGTCCCGGCCGGGCCGTGCCCGGGAGCTCCCCCGTCGAGGCCTTGAGCAACCGCGAGCTCGAGCTGTTCCAGCTCACCGGTCAGGGCAAGGAGATCTCCGAGATCGCCGAGATCATGAACATCAGCCCGCGGACCGTGGAAGTGCATCGCTCCCACATCAAGAAGAAGCTGGGGTTGAGGACGAGTACGGATATTTTTCAAATGGCGTACGAGTGGCTGAGGCAGAACGGGATGCAGCCCTAGCCCCGACCGGCACATCGACAGTTCCAGGGCCGAAGGGCCAGGACATCCTTGTCCTGGCCCTTCTCGACATTACGGCCCTTCCGCCCTCGTGGCTACAGGGCCTCCATGACGCCCTGGCCACTGTCGATGTGCCGGTCGGGGCCAGGGATGTATCTCGTTCCGCCCCAGCTCTTGGCTATCGGTGCAACTGATCCCACAGCACCTCCGCCACCAGATGCATGCCCAGCCCCACCGACCGCTCGTCGGCCCGGAACACCGGACTGTGCAGGCTCATGGTGTTTTCCTGTCCCGGAGGCGCCACACCCAGGCGGAACTGGAAGGCGGGCACCACCTGGCCATAGCGGGCGAAGTCTTCACCGCCCATGCCCGGCGCATAGGTCAGGTCGTTCTCCGGGCCCAGCACGCGGCGGAACACCTGGCGCACCTCGTCCACCAGTGTGGGGTCGTTGTAGCCGGCGGGGGTGCCGAAGTAATATTCCAGCTCGGGCTCGGGCGCGCCCACCGAGGCGGCCAGGGCCCGCACGGTACGCCCCACCTTTTCCTTCACCGCTTCGCGTGTTTCAGCATCGTGCGTGCGCACGGTGGCTTCCAGGTAAACCTCATCGGGAATCACGTTGCCCTTGGCCCCGCCTTCGATGCGCCCCACCGAGATGACCGCGCGGTGGTTCACGTCAATTTCGCGCGCAATGATGTCGTTGAGGGCCAGGACCATCTTGGCCGCCAGGCTGACCGGGTCGATGCTGCGGTAGGGATACGCCCCGTGCCCGCCCCTTCCCTTGACGGTCAGCCGGAAGCCATCGACGTTGGCCGTGGACCAGCCTGAGCAACTGCCCACCTGCCCGTAAGCGATGGTGGGATGATCATGGAAGGCCAGGATCCGGTCGGGCTTGCGCCCGTCTTCAAACAGGCCGGCGGCCAGCAGGTCAAAGGCCCCGTCCCCGGTTTCCTCGGCGGGCTGGAAGATGATCATCAGGGTGCCCGGCAACTGGTCGCGCACGCTGGCCAGGGTGCGGATGGCCCCCAGGGCGATGCTCATGTGTAAATCATGACCGCAGGCGTGCATGACGCCCACCTCACGCCCTCCCCGCAGCGTGTCACGGCAGGTCGAGCGGAAGTCCAGATCGGTATCCTCGGTGATGGGCAAGCCGTCGATGTCGGCCCGCCAGGCCACGCGCGGCCCGGGTTTGGCACCTTTCAATTCCGCCACCAGGCCGGTGCCCCAGTCCCCCTCGATGAAGGTGATGCCCGGAATACCCTCGAGCGCGTTGCGCAAGTAAGCCTGGGTATTGTGCTCGCGGTTGGACAGCTCGGGGTTCTGATGGAGCCAGCGGCGGTCGGCAATGGTCTGCTCTTCATGGCCGCGGGCAATGGCCGCCAGGTCGGGGGTCTCGGCAAAAACGGGAAGGGCGGCAGCGAGACAGATCAGCAGGGCAAAGAAGCGCATGAGTACTCCGGGGATGTTCATTGATCGGTGACACTCCGCCATTTCACCCCATTTCCCTCCGCGATGCACTTCTTATTCCCTCACTGCAAAAATTGGGCAAGGGGCAGCGAGAGCATAGGCTCGCTGTGGACAAGGCGTCAGGAAGGCCCCGCAGCCAGGATGGCGAGAGGGGCCTTCCGGTCGAGAAAGGCCAGGACACGGATGTCCTGGCCCTTCGTCCTTGTCCAGAGTGAGCCTTTGCTCTCACTGAGCCTATGCTCTAATTGCCATCCCCATTCTTCAGGTAACGATAGAAATCGGTATCGGTGCTCAGCACCAGACTGCTCTTGTTGTCCAGGCTGGTCTTGTACGATTCCATCGTCTTGAGGAACGAATAGAACGACCGCGTATCGGCCGAGCGGTTGTAAGCACCCGAGAAGATGTTGGTCGCCTGAGCATCGGCGGCACCCTTGATCTCCTGGGCCGTACGGTAGGCCTCGGAACGGATGCGCAGCAGCTCGCGATCCTTCTCACCACGGATACGGAACGCCTCACCCTGGCCCTCACTGCGGAACCGGTCGGCAATACGCTGGCGCTCGGCGATCATCCGCTCGTACACCTTGTTCTGCACCTCGGCCACGTAGTTGATGCGCTTGAACTCAACATCGAGGATCTCGATGCCCAGGTCGCTGGTGCGCTCCTGGCTGTTGGCCAGGATTTCGCGGCGGATGTCGTCACGACCCCGCTCGATCAGATCCAGCGTCACTTCATCCTCGGGCACGCCCTCGGTGTGCTGGGCTTCGCGGTTGGTGTTCCGCACCACCTCGACCAGGTCGTACTTGGCAATGGCGTTGCGGGTCTCGCCATCGAGAATATCGTCCAGACGCGTCTGGGCACCCTGCTCGTTCTTCAGGCGCTGGAAGAACAGCAAGGGATCGGTGATGCGCCAGCGCGCATAGTTGTTCACCCAGATGAAGCGCTTGTCCCGGGTGGGAAGCTGGTTGGGATCGCCGTCCCACTCCAGGAACCGCTTCTCGAAACTGTGCACCGTCTGGATGAAGGGAATCTTGACCTTCAGCCCGGGGGTCGACACGGGATTGCCCACCGGCTTTCCGAACTGGGTGATGACCACCTGATGGGGTTCCTTCACCACGTAGAAACTGTTCATGGCCAGCAGGATCAGCACCAGAACCGGGATAATTATCAGCTTTTTCATGCTACTTACCTCCCTGGGGCAGCTGCTGGGAGTTGAGATTGAGCAATGGCAGCAGTCCCTTCACGTCGCCGTCCACGATGATCTTGCTTTCCACGTTGGGCAGCACTTCGGTCATGGTCTCGAGGTACATACGGGTCCGGGTGATTTCGGGAGCCAGGCGATAGGCCTCGTACAGAGCATTGAACAGCGAGGCATCACCCTCGGCGCGGTTCACACGATCCAGCGCGTAACCCTCGGCCTCCTGGATGGTCTGCAACGCAGCACCCTTGGCCTTGGGGATTTCGCGGTTGTACTCGGACTGCGCCTGGTTGATCAGGGTTTCCTTGGCCTGCTGGGCCTCGTTCACCGCATTGAACGAAGGCTTCACGGGATCTGGTGGATTCACGTCCTGAAGGACCACCTGGTCCACCTTGATGCCGGTTTCGTACTTGTCGGCCAGCACCTGCAGTTCTTCCTGCATTTCCAGGGCCACCTCGGCACGCCCCACGGTCAGCACTTCGTTCACGGTGCGATCGCCCACGACCTTGCGCATGACCGCTTCGCTCATGTCGCGGAACGTCTTGTCCACGTTCCGGACCTGGAACAGGTACAGGTAGGGATCGACGATCCTGTACTGCACCACCCATTCGACCACTGCGGCGTTCAAATCACCGGTCAAGAGGTTCGACTCTTCACGGTAGGGTTTGGTCGAAAACTGACTGTTCACGCCGGCCTTGACGGTGCGGAATCCGAACTCTTCCTTCAACTGGCGCTGGATGGGCACCTTCAGCACCTGCTCGACTCCCAGGGGAATCTTGAAGTGCAGGCCCGGGGTGGTGCTGCGCACGTACTTGCCGAAGCGCAGGACAAGGCCCGTTTCCTCGGGTTCGATGGTGTAGAAGCTGGTCAGCAGAATCACGAGCACCAGCACGCCGCCGAAGACATACTTCAGCACGTTGGTGTTCAACTGCGGCAGCTTGATTTCAGGGATCTGAGGTCCCCGGGGTTCATCGTCTTGACGATGATCATTCATATCAGCCACTCCTTCAACTCGTCTTGAGTGATGGGGACGAACTCATCCCCTCAGCATGGTCTCTGGGACGCACACTACACTGTTCCCCGCCAAAATAGAACCATTTGTCACAGGTGGCGATACACGTGAAATCGTGTATTTATTCATGATATTCGGAATAATCGCTCCGCATTCAAGGTGGTCTGCCGGGCGATGGTCTCCGGGTCTTCCCCCCTCAGCTCAGCCAGGGCACATGATACGTCCGCCACGTGGTGCGGCTCGGTGTCCGTGGGCAGCACGCCATCGAGGCCAATGGAGGGGGCATCGGTCTCCAGGACCATGCATTCCAGGGAAATGGCAGTTGCCGCCTTCCGCACCCGACGCGCGCCAGGACGTGTGACGGCGCCACCCAGCCCCAGATGAAACCCCGCCTTGATGAACTGATGGGCCACCTCGGTGCTCCGGCTGAAGGCGTGCAGCACGCCGCGGAGCTTTCCCCCACGGTGATTGATGGCCGTGAGCAACTCCTCGAAAGCCCCCCGGCAGTGCAGGATCACCGGCAAGTCCAGCTCCACGGCCAGGTCGAGCTGCTGATTGAGGAGTTCGAGTTGCCTGGGCAGATTGGCGTTCTCGATCTTGTTGTCCAGCCCGATCTCGCCGATGGCGACCAGACCGGATCCTGCAGCCGAGACCGCCTCGGCAAGAGCTTGAGACTGCCCCCCCGGGGGGGCCTCGGCCCCTTCTCCAGCCACCCACGGATGGATCCCCAGCGCGGCGTAAACGCCAGGGCGCGCGGTCAGCTCCAGCACCGCGGGCCAGGAGGCCTGGTCATAGGCCGGCACGATCACCCGGGTCACGCCCCGTGCCGCGGCGCGCGCCAGCACGGCCTCGGGATCGGCGCCCAGGGGCGGCATGTTCAGGTGGCAATGGGTGTCGATGAGGGTCATGTGTCCGGTCCTTTTCAAACAGGATACTGGAGCGTAAACTCTCTGACCAGGAACCATACCAACCTCAAGGAGCCTCCGTCCATGCCCATCGACCCTTCCCTGCTGGAAATCCACACCCACACCGGGCCGGCCTTTCAGCCGCTGGTCAATTTCCAGTCCTGGCGGGTGGCCGTGCTCAATTTCACCGACCACCTGCGCCCGGAAAACCTGCACGACATGCAGCGCCACGACGAGACCGACGAGGTGTTCGTGCTGCTTCGGGGACGGTGCATCCTGTTCATCGGCGATGGGCGCAGCGAGGCGGGCCAGATCACCGCCGTGGACCTCAAACCGCTCACGCTCTACAACGTGAAACAGGGCACCTGGCACAATCACACCTTGAGCGAGGACGCCTCGGTGCTGGTGGTGGAGAACCGGGAAACCACCCTGGAGAACTCCCCATTTTGTGAATTGAGTGAGGATCAACGCCGGCAGATGGTGGAAGAAACTGCCCAAACCTGGGGTTTAAAATAGAAATTTTACTGCGATAGCGGTATTTTTTCTATTTTCACTGCCCCAAACAAAACTCGCCCAAGCTTTGGACTAATATTGCCGCTTTGGCGGTAATTTTTTGCTTTTCCCCTTGACTGTCAACCTCTCAATACATTAACATGGCGATATTACCGCTATGGCAGTATTTCCAGCCAAGGATATCGATACCCATGAATGTCTCTCCAGAATCACCTGCCACCTGGATGTTGAAGATGGGCGTGGAAATTCGTCGCCATCGCAAACAGGCCGGACTGACCCAGCTTGAACTGGCCCGACTGGCCGGCGTGGGAAAGACCGTGGTTTTCGACCTCGAAAAAGGCAAGGCCACCAGCCAGGTGGCCACCCTGTTGAGCATCTTGAGCGTATTGAATATCCAGCTGACCTGGCAAGCCCCGCCCCAGGAGGTGGGTGATGCGTGAAGCACGTATCCTGGTGCACGGCAAAGAGGCCGCGACCTTGACCGAAAGTGATGATCGGCGGAATTACCAGCTCACCTACGCCGAGGGATATCACGGCCCACCGATCTCCCTGACCCTCCGACCGCGCACTGCCCCCTACACCTTTGACCGCTTCCCCTCGTTCTTTGATGGCCTGTTGCCCGAGGGTTCCCAGCTTGACGCTTTGCTGCGGATCGCCAAGCTGGATCGTGATGATCATCTCGGCCAGTTGCTGGTTGTCGGCGGTGACCTGGTCGGCGCGGTGACAGTGCTGCCCATGCCGGAGGACCAGCCATGAGACGCTGCCCCATCACCGGGGAAATGTTGCCGTCCGACCACCAAGGAATTTACTCCCAGGCCGGCCTCCGAAAACTGGCCCCCACGCTGAAGCAACTGAATGATCTGCCCTTTTCCCAGGAGGAAATGATTCTAGAGTCCGCCGCTCGGGCCGGAAAGATGTCCGTCCAGGGCGTGCAAGCCAAGCTGAGTGCCCGGCTCAACACTTCCGCTGGCCAGTTCGAAATCGTGGACAAAGGCGGGACCTTTATCCTGAAACCACCCAACCCTGCCTACGCCCACCTTCCCGAAAACGAGGCGCTGACCATGCGACTGGCGAGCACCTTGGGCATCGAAGTGCCGATGCACGGCCTGGTCCGGGGCAAGGATGGAGCCTGGACCTATTTCGTGCGTCGTTTCGATCGTCCAAAGCGGGGCCAGAAACTGCTGGTCGAAGATTTTGCCCAGCTCTCCGACCACACCCGCGACACCAAGTACAACGCCAGCATGGAGCAAGTGGCCAGGGTGATCGCTGATTTTGCCACCTACCCCGCCGTCGAGTACCAGCAGCTGTTTCGTCGGGTGGTTTTTTGTTTCCTGACCGGCGGTGAAGATATGCACCTGAAGAACTGGTCCCTGGTCACCCGCCCCCCACGTGTTCAGCTGGCACCGGCCTATGACCTCATCAACACCACCATCGCGCTACGCAACCCGACCGAGGAACTGGCCCTGCCGCTGAATGGGAAAAAACGTCGCCTGACCCGGAACGATCTGGTGGGGTACTTCGCACACCAGCGTCTGGGCCTGACCGAGTCGTTAGTGAATGAGGAGCTTGGGCAGATCCGCCTGAAAACGGAGAAATGGCCTGAATTGATCGCAGCCAGCTTTCTCCCGGAGGAATTACAGATCGCTTATGTCCATGTCATTCAGGAACGTAGCGCCAGGCTCTGGCTCTGACCGCATGCCATCGCCGGGGAAGCGCCTACCACAATGATGTGATATACTGCCCCCATCAGAAAACCTACGCCTTCCTTTCAATGATCGGGTTGCCGTCATCGCTTCAGTACCCCAAGTGATCGAAGCCGTCGCTGGCGGCGACAAGCAGGCCGCGGCCGAGCTGTTGCCCCTGCTGTACAAGGAGCTGCGCCGCCTGGCCGTCTCCCGCATGGCCAACCTGCCCCCCGGCAACACCTTGCAACCTACCGCCCTGGTGCACGACGCCTATCTGCGCCTGGTGGGTGAGCAGGATCCGGGCTGGGACGGCCGGGGCCACTTCTTTGCCGCCGCGGCCGAAGCCATGCGCCAGCTGCTGGTGGAGCAGGCCCGGCGCAAATCGGCCCGCAAGCACGGGGGCGGCCAGAAACGCCTGGATGTGGATCAGATGGAAATCTCCGTGGATGAACGCATCGGTGAAATTCTGGCCATCGATCAGGCCCTGGACCGGCTGCGTGCCAGTGATCCGCGCAAGGCCGACATCGTTCTGCACCGCTACTTCGCCGGGCTGACCCGCGAGGAAACCGCGGTCGTCCTGGGCATCTCGGTGCGCACCGTGGACCGGGAATGGCGCAGCATCGTGGCACGGCTGCACCGGGAGTTGCATGGCGATTTACCCATCAAGAAGGGGACATCCCGTGCTGACGCCTGAAGAAGAGCGCCGCGCCGAGGAGCTGTTTGCCAGCGCCCTGGATTTGCCTGAGGCCGATCGCGACGGCTTCATTTCCCGCGCCTGCCTGGGCCAGCCCTTGCTGGAAAAGGAAGTGCGCCTGCTGATGGCTCACTATGCGGCCGCCCCTGCCGGTTTCCTGCAAAGCCCCACCGGGGACGCCGTGACGCAGGAAAACCAGGAAACCATCGGCCCCTACGAGCTGCAGGAGGTGCTGGGCGAAGGCGGCATGGGCGTGGTGTACCGGGCGCGCCAGACCAGCCCCGTGGTGCGCACCGTGGCGCTGAAGATCCTCAAGCTGGGGATGGACTCGAAGGAAGTCCTGGCCCGCTTCGAGGCCGAGCGCCAGGCCCTGGCCCAGCTGGAGCATCCGAACATCGCCCGTGTTTACGATGCCGGGACCACCCCGGACGGACGGCCCTATTTCGTCATGGAGTATGTCCAGGGGCAGGCCATCACCACTTATTGCGATGAGAAGCGCCTCACGCCTCGGCAGCGTATCGCCCTGTTCGTGGAGCTGTGTCGGGGAGTGCAGCATGCCCATCAGCAGGGGATCATTCATCGCGATCTGAAACCCACCAACCTGCTGGTGGCCGAGCAGGACGGGCTGGCCATTCCCAAGGTGATCGACTTCGGCGTGGCCAAGGCCGTGCAAAGCGGACTGCCGGATGCCACCCTGTTCACCCAGCTGGGGCAACTGGTGGGCACCCCCGAGTACATGAGTCCCGAGCAGGCGGAAGCCGCCCCGGTGGACACCCGGACCGATGTGTATTCCCTGGGCGCAGTTCTGTACGAGCTGCTGGTGGGAGTGTTGCCCATCGATGCGGCGACCCTGCGCGAGGCCGGCGTCCAGGCCATGATGCGCCTGATTCGCGAACAGGATCCCCCCCGACCCAGCGCCCGGGCCAGCACGCTGGCCGCCTCGGCCACCACGGTAGCCGACCGGCGCAGCGTGGCCCCTCGTGCCCTGGTCCGCTCCCTGCGAGGCGAGCTCGACTGGATCGCGCTCAAGGCCCTGGAAAAGAATCGAGACCGGCGCTACGCCACGGTGGCCGAGCTGGCCACCGACCTGAAGCGCCACCTTGCCGACGAGCCGGTCGAAGCGCGTCCACCCAGCACCTGGTACACCCTGGGCAAATTTGCCCGACGCCACCGGATGGGCGTGGGCATTGCCCTGACCCTGGGACTGGCCATGGGAGTGATCGCGGTGGGTTCCACCATCCAGGCCGGGCGCCTGGCCCGCGAGCGAGATCGCGCCAACCACCAGGCCGCCGTTTCTCGGCAGGTCAAGGACTTCCTGGTGGACATCTTCTACCTGGCCGATCCCGAAGAAGCCCAGGGCCGGGACATCACCGCCCGGGAAATCCTGGACCTCGGGGCGGCCAAGGTGACCGAACTGACCGATCCCAGCGTGCGAGCCGAGCTCACCGGAACCCTGGGCGCCGTGTACCAGAATCTGGGTCTGTACTCCAGGTCGGACAGCCTGTACATCGCCGCCAAGGATCTCTGGATTGCCAGCGAAGGACTGAACCACCCCGAATCCCTGCAGGCGGTGGGCGCCGTGGCCGGCATCTACACCTCTCTGGGGCGCAACGCCGAGGCCGAGTCGCTCTTCACGGTGGAAATCGCGGGGTGGGACCGGCTGGGTCTGGCCGAGGACCGCCGCTCTTTCGATGCCATGTCCCGCCTGGCCACGGCCCTGCGCAACCAGCGCAGGTACGCCGAAGCGGAGTCTCTGCTCATGCACTCTCTGGCCGGATGGCGGCGTCTGGACGGTGAGGACAATGTGGACGTTCTGCGCATCCGGAAGAACCTGGCCTACTGCTACTATCGACAGAACAAGCTGAGCGAGGCCGAGCCCATTTACGAAGATGTCCTCCAGCGACTGCGACGCGTGGAAGGTGGAGACTCGCCCCGCACCCTGAAGGCCATGATGGAGCTGGCCAACCTTTACGTGGCCCAGGACCGGTTTGCCCCGGCCGACACCCTGTTGCAACAGGTCCATGCCGCCAGCCAGCGGATTTTCGGAACCGCCCACCCCCAGTACGTGAGCACCCTGGAGTCACTGGCCAGCCTCTACTACCAGCAGGAAAAGCACAGCCGCGCCGTCCCGCTCTTCGAGGAAATCCTCACCGCCAGAGGACGAATATACGGGGACAGCCATCCTTCGACCATCGTCGCGCGTCACAATCTGGCCGCCGTGAACTACGGGCTGGAACGGTATGCGGACGCGGAACCCCTGGCTCGAAAAACACTGGCCCAGCGCCTCGACAGCGTGGGCGACGAGCACCCCTTCACCCAGCAAACCCGGCAAATGCTGGCCATGATCCTGGTGTCTCTCGGCCAGTATGACGAGGCCATGGAACATCTGCAGATCGCCGTGGACCACGGGTTCGCGGAATCGGTGATGGTGAGCGAGGAAACCCTGGATTTGCTGGCTCCCATGCGGGGAAGATCCGACCTTGAAGCTCTTCTAGACGTTGTGCGCCAACGACTTGCAGAAAAAGAACAAAATAAGACAGATTAAGTGGCAGTTTGTGCCGCCGGATTTCGAATGGTCCTGATGTCACACTTGTACCTCAGGATTCAGGAGAAATACCATGACTGCCTTTTCCCGATGGAAGACCCTGTTGCCGGTCTCCCTGCTCTTGCTGATCATGCTGATGGCCGGCTGCTCTTCCGACGACCCGGTGTCCAACAATGAACCCGAACCCGAGCTGACCTTCGAAATCGACCTGACCCTGGAGCCGCCCCTGGGCGCGCTGCCCGGCTTTGACGGGACCGAGGACCGCCCGGTGGACAGCATCCGCAATCCCGACGGTCTGCAGGCCGACTTCGTGAGCAACGAACTGTGGATCAGCAGCGACAACCAGAACGCCATCGACGCCCTGATCACCCGGCTTTCCGCCGAGATCGTGGCGGTGATCGATCCGGCCGACTACAACCTGCCCGGCCTGACCAAGCAAACGTTGCTGCGCTTCACTCCCGCCAGCGTGAACCCCGAGGATGCCATCGTGGCCATCGAGGCCGTGAGCCGCGATGGTTTCGGAGAGCACGCGGTGTCGTCACCCGAGGCCCTGGGTTTGTTCGCCGCCGCCGCCGAAGTGGCCGCCGATGGGCTGGACGTGGGCATCAACTGGGTGGCCCAGAACACCAGCATCGTGACCCGCGATTCGGGGGAATCGCCCAGCGGCCCCGGCGGCTACGATCCCAACGCCTTCACCTGGCCCTCCCACTCCACGGAGAGCCCCCAGGACATCGGCGTGGCCGAGGCCTGGCGCGGGCTGGAGCTGGCCGGCAAGACCGGGAACAAGGTCAAGATCGCCATCCTGGATCAAGGTTTCCAGGTGAACCAGGACACCCCCGATGGCTGGGAAGCCATCAGCAACATCCCCTTCTTCGGGGCCCTGAACGAGCCCAACCTGATCGGCTGCGGAAGCTCCCCCTGCCTGTGGCACGGCACCAACGTGCTGAGCGCGGCCATGGCCGTGCCTGACGATGGCTTCGGCGGGGCCGGACCCGCCGGCCAGGTGGGTGAACCGGTGATCGTCAGCACGTCTTACGACTTCTTCACCTCCATCAGCGCCCTGCTGGAAGCGCGAGCCCTGGGGGCGCGGATTGCCAACATGAGCTACAGCGCGCCGGTGCCCTTGATCCTGGCCTGGTCGGTGCTGCCATTCGAGGCGACCACCTTCCTGCTGGACCAGTCCGGGATGCTGCTGTTCGCCGCCGCCGGCAACGACGGCGAAGACGTGGATGACGAGTCCTGTTTCCTGGGCATCTGCGTGGAGAACACCTGGTGGACTCCCTGTGAAAACGCGGGAGTCATCTGCGTGGGCGGGCTGTTCGAGAACTCGAAGGACAAGGCCAACGGCTCGAACTACGGGTCCGAGCAGGTCGACATCTTCGCGCCCTTCACCATGTATGTCGGCCCCGACCCCGACAACACGGGGAACATCGCGCGGCGCGTCAGCGGCACCAGCTTCTCCTCCCCCTTCGCCGCCGGTGTGGCGGCCATGATCTGGGCGGCCAACCCCGCCCTGGATTCCGATCAGGTGAAGGACATCCTCTTCGACACCGCCCACAGCAGCCCCGACGACAAGGTCAACCGGTATGTGAACGCCCTGGGTGCGGTGCAGTCGGCCCTGGGCAATGCGGCGCCGACGATCACCGTGTTCGGGGGCACCGAGATCACCCGCCAGCTCAATCATGAGCTCACCCTGTCGGCCTCGGTGACCGATTTCGAGGACGGCAGCAACTGCTGCGACATCACCTGGACCTCGAACCTGGATGGCGACCTGGGCTCGGGCAACTCCATCACCCACACCTTCACCACCGAGGGGACGCGCCTGATCACCCTGAGCGCCACCGACGGCGACGGGGCCCTGGGTCAAGAGGTCATCACCCTGGACGTGGTCAACTCCGCGCCTTCGGTGACCATCACGCGGCCCACGCCGGGCGAGACCGTGTTCGCCGGGGTGCCGGTGACCTTGAGAGGTACCGCCTTTGACACCAACGAGCCGGGTCAAGATCTCGCCTGCGGCGCCCTGGTGTGGCGCAGCTCTGCGGCCGGCGATGATCTGACGCTGGCCGGCTGCGAGGTCGAAACCACGTTCCCCACCCTGGGTGCGCGGACCCTCAGCCTGACGGCCACCGACCCTCAGGGCTTGAGCACCACCGAAACCGTTTCCATCACCGTGGTGGAACCGCCGGACAACCTGCCCCCCGCGGTCAACGTGTCCAGTCCCCAGAACGGGATCGATATCGGGTTCTTCGACACCTTGACCCTCAACGGTTCAGCCACCGATCCGGAGGGCAACACGCCTCTGACCTTCGAGTGGATCGTCAACTGGGGGGACGGCGACGTGGTGGTGGGCACCACGCAGTCGATGACCTGGTCGCCCGATGACACCATCGACTTCGAGTGCGACACCACCTTCAACATCCGCATCACCCTGCGGGTGACCGATGCGCTGGGTCGTCCCGGCACCGATTTCGTGGATGTGAGGGTGATCATTATTTGCTAGGGAGACAAGGCATTGACAAGGACCCCCATCCTGGGCACAAACCCGGGATGGGGGTCAAAACCTACCAGCTGGACCCACCGCCGCCGCCGAAGCCGCCGCCCGACGAGCCCCCGCCCGAGACCCCGCCACTGCTCCAGCCGCTGCTGGAACCGCTGCTGCTGGAGCGAGGTGGCATGAACATGCTGGTCTGCATGCTGTCGGTGGAGTTGTTGAGCGAGTTGACGATCCACACCGTGGACAGCTGGCCGCCCGCCGGCCCCTGGTACCAGTCCGGCGGGGTGGTGTAAATGCCCTCGAAGGCCTTGGCCCACCTGTCGGCCACGCCGAAGACCATGGCGTAGGGCAGCAGACGCTCGAACACACCCTTGCCTTCGGAGCTGGCCAGGGCCGCTCCTTCCGCGCGGCGAATGTACTCTTCCAGGCCCGCGATGCGCTCCCAGGCCTTGCGCCCCTTGGCGGTGCGGCGCGGCATGGCGCGGCTGAAAACGATCACCGTGGTCATCGACAAAACGAAGGCCACAATCAGGGGCAGCAGGAAGACACGTTGCAGTGTCAGGAGCTGGAAGAACCCCGCCCCCATGAACAAGGCCACCACCCCCAGGATAGCAAGGGCGGCAAATTTCCCCCGCACGGTGCTGGGATTGCCGTCGAAGTACCCTTGCTTGTTCAGGCGGTTGTACAGGGATTTCTGAACCTTGGGAATGGTCGAATAGAAGTCGGTCATCTCGTCCATCCGGGCCGTGTCACCCGCATCGAAAATTTTGTCGAGAATGAGGGCTTCGTGGTGCCGGGGTTTGGTCCCATTGGTGAGGCGATGGAACGTGACCTCGTCCAGGCCCTTCTTCTGAAGCGCCGGTTTGCTCTCGATGGTCAGAAAACCACGCACCGCCAGGTCGACGATGGTGGCCGAGATGTCGCGGCTGTCCACCTTCTCGTCCAGCAGGGTGCCCACCTCGCCGGGGCTGAGGCCATCGGGCGCATCGTACTGCACGGCCACCGAGCCGGGCTCGCCCAGGTCGCGTCCGCGTCGTCGCCAGAACCACCAGCAGAACAGGAAGACCACCGGCCACAGCGCGTACACGAAGTTGTCGGCCAGCCACAGGCCGGCCCGCTCCAGTTTGCTGGGCCGCGCCACCGCGGTGCCGGGCAAGCTGACCTCCACGGTCACACCCTCGCGGGCCCGCAGGGGCCCCACCTCGTAGACCACCGTTCCATCGGGGTCCTGGCGGGCCGTGAAATCCTTGCCGCGCGCGCCCCAGGTGCCGGTCCAGGCGTCCTGGAATGTGGGGCCGGTTCCCGGCGGGGTGACAATGCGGATGGTGGCCGCCTGCGTGGGCACCTCCCACTGGTGACCGATGGCGTTCCAGCGCAGAACCACGCGTTCATTTTCCCACAGCAAGGCGCGCTTGACGCGGTAGGTCAGGTGGTAGACGTGCCGGCCGCGCAGGAAGGTATTCGCATCGCCGATGCGGATGTTCACTGCGTTGCCCCGCTTGCGCACGCGGATGGGATGGTCATGGCCGTTCTGGTCGGTCACCTCCAGCAGCTTGAACCCCAGCTCGTAGTTGTGCAGCCCGGCTTCGTAGCGGATGGGAATCTTGCGGATGATCCCGCGCTTGTCCACCTGGAAGTCGGCCACGATGGTCTCTTCGACCAGCACCCAGCCATCGGACTGGATGGTCAGAACGACATCGTTGCGAGGCATGAACCAGCCCCCATCGGCCGCCAGAACGACGGTGGGCAACAGGGCGAGCAGCAGCGCAAAGCGCACGGTCCAGGTCATGTCATTCTCCCTCGGGACGGTTGTTTGGCGTCAGATCGATGGCCGGGACAGCCCGTTGCGCGTCATCCAGCTGGAAGAACTGCCCCTCGGCCACACCCGCGACCTGGCCCACCAGGTTGGCGGGGAAGCTGTGGCGCAGGGTGTTCAGGTCGCGCACCACGGCGTTGTGGTAGCGGCGGGCGCTTTGCAGATCGTCCTCGATTTCCACCAGGCTGTGGTGCAGGGACAGAAAGTTGGTGTCGGCCTTGAGCGCGGGGTAGTCCTCGGCCAGCAGAAAAATGCCGCCCAGGGCCGAGGCCAGGCCCGACTCGAGCTGTCCGCGCTGGGGCAGGTCCGCTGGTGCGGTGGGCGCCTGCATGGCGGCACTGCGGGCGGCGGTCACCCTGGTCAAAACCTCGTTCTCGTGGCCGGCATAGCCGCGCACCGTTTCGACCAGGGCGGGCACCAGGTCCCAGCGCCGCTTCAGCTGCACGTCCACATCGCTGAAGGCGTTGGTCAAGCGCTGGCGCAGGCTCACGAAACGGTTGTAGGTGAGGATGCCGTAAGCGGCGACCACACCGATCAGGATGAGTACTGGGTACATGGGCAACTCCGGTTCGGGTGGGGGGCCAATCCTGCCTGCATGATGCGCCAGGTGGACCAGGGAGTCTACCCCGGACGTGGCCGGATTATTCGATGGGCAGCGATGAGTTGGGCTCCCCCCCTCACCCCGTGCGCATGGCCAGGATCTTCTTCAGATCCAGGGGCTCGGCGAAGCACTTGAACGCCGCTTCCTTGCTGTCGATGCCGTGGATGGACATGCGGTCCGCCAGCTCGTTCCCCTCCACGCCCACGTGGCCATTCACGTGCAGCACCGGCACCTGGCTCCGCAGTTGCTTGTAGAGGAGGTAGGATTCCTGGATCAGCTCCAGGTTCTTGATCTCCCCGCCCTGTTTCTTCCAGCCCTTGCGCTCCCAGTTGAAGGCCCACTGGGTGATGCACTGGATGGAGTATTGCGAGTCGCAGAAAATGGCCACCGACACCCCTGCATCCAGCTCGCGGCTGGCCATGAGCAGGGCCTGGTGCATGGCGTTCAACTCGGCGGTGTTGTTGGTGCCCCGGGGATTGAAGAGGCCGAACCATAGCTCCGCCACCTTCCCTTGCCGATAGACAGCCACGCCGGAGGCGGCCTTGCCCGGGTTGGGTTCGCAGCCGCCGTCGGTGAAGATCTTGGTGTGGGCGGGATGCTCGTCCACCTCGGCTGCGCTGTGGGTCTTCAGACCCCGGCGGGCCGATTTCGGCTTCGGTGCGGCCTTGGCCTTCTTCAGGGCGGCGGCGGGGGAGTCGGCGAAAGCGGCCTCGGCCTCGGCCAACGTCTTGTAGGACTTGTATTTTGCGCCGGCGACGCCGCTCACCTGGGCCTTGCAGCTGTCCCAGTCGCGGTAGATGCCTGCTTTCTTGCCGGACCAGACAACGTAAAACTTGCTTGCCACGCTACGCTCCGTCTTTGGTGATGGGATGGATTCCTTGGGGGGCAATATACTGTGCAGGCCGCGGGTAATGCCAAGGGCTTTTGCGGAGTCAGGGCAAAACAAAAGTAGCCTTTTCGATAAGTCGGAAATAGGCAGGCAATTCCACGCATGATACCCTGATCGAGGTCGCAGATTGACTATACCCCATGACAAGGGACGACGATATGCAGAAGGAAAAGGCATGATCTACACCATCACCCTGAACCCCGCCCTGGACCGCGCCCTGGAAGTGGATGGGCTACTGCACGACGAGACCACCCGGATCCAGTCCGAAACGGTCTACGCCGCGGGCAAGGGCATCGATGTGTCGCGGGTCATCAGCGAACTGGAGGGGCGCAGCGTGGCCCTGGGCCTGCTGGGCGGCTACGCCGGGCTGCAGCTGGAAGGCCTGCTGGTCAACGCCGGCGTGCTCACGGATTTCACCCGCATTGCCGGGGAAACCCGCACCAACATCATCCTCAAGGAACGGACCCCAGGACGGCAATACGTCATCGGGGCGGCCGGTCCCGAGGTGAAGGCCGCCGAGATCGGCCAGTTCAACGAGCTGGTGCGCGACCTGAAAGATGTCAACTACCTGGTGATCAGCGGGAGCCTGCCCCGGGGTGTGCGGCCCGAGTTTTACGGTCAGCTGGTTCTGGCCGGCCGCAAGCACGGGGCGTTCGTGGCCCTGGACGCCGATGGGACCGCCCTGACCGAAGGCGTGGAATGCGGGCCCAACCTGATCAAGCCCAACATCCACGAGCTGGGCCGCCTGGTCGGCGGGACCCCGACCACCGATGAGGAAATCCTGGCGGCTTGCGACCAGCTCCATGCCCGCAACATTCCCCTGGTCATGGTGTCGCGGGGACCGAAGGGTCTGTTGCTGTCCGGCGAGGGTCGGCGCATCAAGGCCGTGGGACCGGTCATCAAGGCCGACAGCGTGGTCGGAGCCGGTGACTCCACCGTGGCTGGATTCATCCTGGGCCACTGCCGCGGTCAGGCACTGGAAGATTGCCTGCGCCTGGCCTGCGCCGCAGGCACGGCCACTGCGGGAACTCCCGGCACCGAACTTTGCCACCGTCCCGAGGTGGAGCGCTTGCTGCCGTTGATCGAGGTGACGGCGCTTTGAGGTGGGCTAATCTCCGGCCAACCCCTCCACCGAATACGGATTCATGAACTGCCGCCCCCACAGCACCGCGCGGTCCACCGTCGAGAGCTGCGCTTCATCGCACACGGCCTCCCAGTGGGCCTCGATGGCGGTCTTCTGACCCAGAGCAATGTGCAGGGCCTCCTCCCTGGTCAGATGAAAAGCCGGCGCCGCCTCGAGGCACGAAGAAATACGGCTCATCCGATTTTCCCCAGCAATGAACATGGCCTGGGACGCCTCGTTTCCCGCACGAGGCTGAGGGCAAATATCGTAGGCCGGGGTCAACCTCATCATCTTTCCATCCCAGAAGGCCGCATGGTTGCGGGCGTGGTCGTCCGTGTTGCCACACAGAACGTTGAAGACCAGGCGCCCGAATAGCTCGCGCAAGGTTGCGGCAGGCTTGGCAAAACGGTGGCGGATGATCTCCCCCAGCTTCTCGTAGCTGGCGTAGCGGGCCGTCATCTCGTCCAGCTCGAAAAGCGTCAAGGCCGACACCATGTGCCGGCGCAGCCAGCCATCTTTGGCGGGCTGACGGTCGAACCTGTCGATCAGCAGGACATCCTTCCCCCACGCCCGGGTCAGGGACACCGGCGCCACTTCCAATCCCATCACGGCGGCCAGGCGCATGGCCACGAACTCGGCCTTGACCACGCTGTACAGATCCGAGCTCGAGGAAAACTTGGCGATGAGTTTGCGCTCGCCGTCATCGATCAACGCCTTGGGACGCGCGCCGCCAATGGAACTGCCATGAATCAGGGCCTGATCCAGTTCCGGTGAAAGGGGAATACCCTGCTCCACCTTGTCCGCCGCCTGCATGAGCTCTTCCAGGGTAGAGATGCCACCCAGGCGCGGCACGTAATGGGTGGGCGATTGCTGAAAATCCAGGGCCCCGATCCGGTCGGACCCGGAGGACAGCAGGTAGGTCAACTCGTCCAGTTCGGTGGTGTCCATCTCGGCGGTACTGCGGCCCAGAACCTTGTTCATGATGACCCGGCGCCCCCAGGCGTCAGGGGAGGCATCGCGCAGGCAGTTGGGCATGTGCAAGCCACCCTTCAGTGGCAATACCCCGGTGCGCAGCGGCAGCTCCGCCTCATGGAGGGAAATGGCCTGGTCGCGAGCGAGATAGCTGCGGCCGTAATTGAATACCAGGTCCTGCCCATCGGCTGTCAACTTGCCCGCCACCACCGGCTCGGTGGCGCCCGGCAGCCACATCCACACAAAAGCTTCCCGGTGGCCCTGGTCAGAAGTCGTCATCGACTTTCCTTTCGGACTTGCGGACGGCCGCCGGCATGAGCGCGAGATGATCGCGCACCCGATTGAGCTGGGTGCCCAGGGGTGTGGTGTCCGCATCGAACAACGGCACCTCGACCAGGGCAGCCGTCTCGAAAACCAGACCGATGGAACAACCCGGATCGCCGTTCTCGATCTTGCGGAGGGTGACCAGGGAAATACCGGCCCGTTCGGCCAGGTTGGCGGCGGTCCAGCGCCGATTTTTTCGTCCGCGCTTGATCAGCTGACCCAGGAGGGTGACCGCCTCCTGGGTGTACTGGGAGTAGGTGCGGGAGTTGGGCATCGCAGCTCCTACTGTGATGTTATAATTTCACTAAAGACCTTTGAACAACAATATACTTTCTATTTTAATGAATATCGAGCTCCATGTCAAGGTGGGCCGGTTTTTGACTGAATGTTGAATTTTGGCTGCGTTCGCAGCCAAAACTGGGGCCAAAGATCAAATCTCTTCCGCCCACACAATCAGGCGCATCTTCGTGGGCAAAATCCCATCCACGGGATGACAGGTGACCAGCGTCAATCCGGAGCCCTGGTCCATTTCCAGCGCCGAGGTATCATCGTACGGAACCACCAGCAGATCGCTCACGCGGTAGGCCTGGTCGCCGGTGGGCGTGTCCACGATGAGCAGATCGCGCAGGCGCAGATCACCCATGAACCCGCCCCAGCTGTCGCGGTGGCCCGCCAGCGCGATATGACCCTCCTGCCCAGGCCGCGCCGTGTACGGCAGGTGGCTCAGGCCGAAGGCCATGGTCTGGCCCTCGCCCCCTTCCAGGATGTCGCGCTTCACTCCCAGCTTGGGCACATACAGGCGCCCCACCGGGTGGAAGTCGGCCCAGGACCAGGGCGCGTGGGGCGCGCCGTCGTCCAGGTAACTGTCGGTGGCTGCGGCCACCAGGCGGGTGGCCGCAAAGCCCTTCAATCTGAGATAGCTGTCGCGGCCCAGCAGCCCGGCTCCGGCCGCAGCCAGCAGGAAAGCCAGGATCATCATCTTCATGATGCGCACCTCCGGCGCTGCATTAGCCAGATCGTGAGACCGGCCAGCACCATGACCACCCCCAGCAAACGCCACAGATTCTCCAGAGTACCGCCGGCGGGCAATTGCCCCAGCAACTCCGAACCCTTGGGCAGGCCCGCGGGCACATCGCGGGTGGGGCCGGGCTCATCCACGGTGCGCACCAGCTCCACCGCCACGCGGCTGGTGAACCGGGTGACCAGGCCATGGTCCAGCGCCGTGGTCACCACCGCTGCGCGCAGCTCTTCGCGGTCACCGCCGGAATCGAGTGCCGCCAGCAGATCGTCCACCCGCCGTTGTGCCCAGCGGGTGGCCAGGCCCGAACCTTCGGGAGCTGCAATCGCTTCCAGACGCAAACCCAGATCACCCGCCCCACCATCAGCACGCAGCACACCCTCTAGATCGGTGCCAACGGGGAAGCGCCCCGACCACAACACCAGCTCACCGGGCACCGGCGCAGGCAGACGAGCGGGATAGCCGTCCACCTGAGGACTGCCGCCCCACTCCAGGCGCGGATTGGC
>JAZBOO010000078.1:0-9829 GCA_036351155.1 Candidatus Krumholzibacteriia bacterium
CACATAGATACCATCTCCATGGCGAAGGAAATGGTTGTTGTTGAGGACCACGGGGTAGGGAGTGGGATACCCCGCAAAGAGGCCCACAATCTCAGTTTCAATGATGTTGTTGTAGGCGTGGAGGGAAGAGTCGTAAGCCATATTAATTTCGGCTCGATCGGAAAACCGCAATACACTGTCATGAACCACCACATGTGAATCGCTCACCGTGATGGCATCATTGAAGAACTCGGCATAACAATTGTCCACTTCAATGGAAGCGCCTGATGACACGTAGAAGCCTGACCCTCCCTGATAAGCGGGCGGTGCGGATAGGTGGCAATTGCGAACTAATATGTCAGAAGTGCCGGAACCCCAAAAACCCATGCCATATTGGCTGTTTTCGAACTGACAGTCTTCGATCAGCAGGCCGGCAGTTGGACTTCTGGTAATTATGCAGTAATCGGGGAGGTTCTCAAAATGGCAATTGCGTATTATACTTTCATTAGTGTTCCGACTACTGATTCCAATACCAAAGTTGATAGCCGCATTACTGTGGGAAAAGCTGCAATCCGTCACTTCGAGATAACCGAATCCCGAAGCGATTCCGCGGCTATTGAGGTTGTCAAATGTAATATCAGAAACTATCAGATAGCCCTGACCGGAGTAGTCATCACTCGTGATGCCATATGCATAATGGGGGGTCATATCCGGATCACTTGGGCCAATGATGGTCTGATCAACTCCCGCCCCCTGAAAAGTCAAAGATTTGTCATAAACAAAGACAAAGTTGTCCCAGGTATAAACATTGTGAAACACCTGAAACTCTTCATACCTCCCCGGCCCAATCTCGATGACATCCCCACTCTCAGCAGCATCCACCGCATCCTGGATCACAGTGAAATCCCCACTGCCGTCTTTCTCCACAACCCAGGTCCGGCCAAAACCCAAGGAGGGCAATACCAGCATCAAAGTCAGATATATCAAGGTGCGCATGGCTCTTCCTCTTCCTTGGTTTATCGAAGCAACATGACCCGCTTGGTCAGCACATCAGGCCCTGCAGTCATTCGTATGAAATAAACCCCACTGGAGACACCCTGGCCCCGGTTGTCCCGACCTTGCCAGGAGGCCTGGTGGTAGCCGGCCTAGTTTGTCATGATCATATCACAAAAAGAAAGGGTGGGGCATCATATCCCTCCAATGATGAATTTTGGGCAAGGCAACTGGGTAAACACGTTCAGATGTGGAAATGTTATCAAATTATCAAGGGGGGGGGGTCAAGGGGTAAAAGGACACCTTTCTTTTTGGGCGATTCTCTCCTGGGCTATAAAACAAAGGAGCACCATCCGGTGCTCCTCCTACTTCAAGATATCTCCAAAAGACTCACGCCTTGCCGTAATTATCCCCTCAACGGTATGTAGCCTTCAACCCGCCCCAGGTAGTTTGGCTCACCGGCGAGATGCCGTTGCTGGTGGCGGTCAAGGTCATGGGCATGTCCATGAACAGGGGATTGTTGCCGTCGCAATCGACCGCCGCAGCCCAGGGACCCGCCGCGGCCAGATAGTCGCCCGGCTCCGGGGCATCCAACACGATGGTCAGGGTGGCCAGCAGGATCGCGTCATCGGTGACACAAGACTCCGAGGAACTGGACACACCGAAGTAAGGCGTGCCCTCGTGGTGGAAAGCGGGATTGAACTCGGTGTCGATGACCTGCAGAACCGCTCCACAGCACACCTGGTGGACGGCCCACTGCAGCACGCTGACTTCCTGCTCCAGCGGATCTCCCGGCTCATTTCCGAAGGCACACACGTACAGGGTGAACTCTTCGCCGATTTCCACCGCCAGGCTGTCCACGTAAGAAGTGGGCGAAGCGCTCAGACCCAGACGGGGAAAGGTCAGCTGCGCCTCGGCGCGAGGCACCAGCAACATGGTGAAGGCCAGCATGACCAGCAGGCCGGCAATCACGGCCAGGTCGAACTTCTTGCTGCGGGTCAGCAGCCGGGCCTTGACCCTGGAGAGGCGGCGATGTCCTTGGTGCATGAGAATCCTCATCGAAAAAGTAACCGGCCCGAGGCCGGGGAATAGCGTTTGCTATCTATATAATACGACAACTCTCCGCTTTGCCGCAATGGGTCAGTCCAGGAGGGGCCCCGCCCGACGCCAATCTCCGTCGGTGGTCACCTTCCAGTTGGTGTCTTCACCCTCGACCACGGCCGGATCATGCCCACGGGCAGCCAGAAGGCCGCCGTCATCGGTGAATTCCTGCTGGTTTTCCGCCGCCCAGGCGTGAGCGGCATGCAGCCGATCCCAGCGAAAAACCTGGGGTGTTTGCACCGCCACCAGCCGGCTGCGGTCCAGGTACTCGCCCTGCCCCTGACTGTTCTTTCGCAGAATGGTGTCGGGCACCGGCACACCGGGCACGGCCCCACCCTGGGTTTGGGCGGCCCGGACCAGGCGTTCGAGGAGATTCACCGAGGCAAAGGGGCGCGCGGCATCGTGGATGGCCACCAGATCCTCCGGCAGCGGAGTTGAACTGGCCAGGTGCGTGAGGGCGTTCCAGGTGGACTGGGTTCTGGTGGCTCCTGCGGGGGCCAGGTGCCAGGGGACATCACCCAGCTCGGACAGGTTCCCCAGGGTTCCACGGACCGCGTTGCGCCACACCTCGGGCACCGTCACGGTGAGCGAGGCGATGGTGGCGACATCAGCCGGAAGCGACAGAAACGCCTTCAGGCTGATGGTGAACAGGGGGCCCTGCGCGGTGGGCCGGAACTGCTTGGGGGGCAACCCGCCTGACTCGGCCCGCAAACCCTGGCCGCCGGCCAGCTGGATCAGGTGCAGCCTGGTCATTCGCCGGTTCCTTCCTGCTGCAGCGGGCTTTGACCCGGTTGCATCACCAGGGAAACCGCTTCCTGCACACTGGCCACGCTGAACAGCTGCATGCCCTGGTACTTGCGCACCGATCGGTCTTTCTTGCCGGCCTCATCGGGCTCCACGCCCTTGGCCAGGATGACGCGGCGGAACCCGTGCCGCCCTGCTTCGCGCACCCGCGCGGCCAGGTCCTCCACCCGGCGCACCTCGCCCGTCAATCCCACCTCGCCCAGGACCAGCATGTCCATCGGCACGGGGCGTTCACGCAGGCTGCTGGCCAGGGCCGCGATGATGGCCAGATCGGCCCCGGGATCCTCCATGCGCCCGCCGCCGGCCACCTTGACGAAGATATCGCACCCCGCCAGGTCCATGCCCGCCTGCTTTTCCAGGATGGCGGCCAGCAGAGCCACCCGTTTGCTGTCCACTCCCTGGACCACCCTCTGGGGCGTGCCGTAGCGGGAGGGGGACACCAGGGCCTGCACCTCCATCAGAAAGGTCCGGGACCCGTTCTTCACGGCGCAAACGGCGCTGCCGGGTTCATCACCCCGCCGGCCCGACAGGAACAGCACGCCGGCCTGATCCACCGGGCGCAAACCATCGCCGCGCATCTCCATGACCGCCAGTTCGCCCGTGGTCCCGAAGCGGTTCTTCACCGCCCGGACCATGCGGATGGGCCCACCGCCGCTGCCCTCGAAGTAAAGAACGGTGTCCACCATGTGTTCGAGCAGCTTGGGGCCCGCCAGGTCGCCGCTCTTGGTCACGTGACCCACCAGAAACACGGGGCAGCCGCTGGAGCGAGCGTGGTCGGCCAGCACTCCGCCGCAGTACTTGATCTGGGTGGGGCTGCCGGGAAAGGCGTCGATGTTCTCGCTGTGCAGGGTCTGGATACTGTCGGCGATAACCACACAGGGACCTGTCCCGTGCTGTTGACGGTCTGTCTGCAGGGCGTCCACCAGGGTTTCCAGGTGCACCTCGGGGAGGATCAGGAAGCCGTCTTCCTGATCCGGGTCAAACCCCAGGCGCTCGGCCCGCATCCGGATCTGCGCCGGCGACTCCTCCCCCGCCACGTACAGGACGCGCACGCCTTGCCGCATCCACCACAGGGCCAGGCCCGTCAGGAGCGTGGATTTGCCCACGCCCGGCTCGCCCCCCAGCAGAACCACCGAGCCCTCGACCAGGCCTCCGCCCAGTACCCGCGCCACCTCGGCCGGTTCGACCTGCAAGCGCGCGGTCTCCGCACTGCTGATCTTGGCCAGAGGCACCGGGACCAAGGTGGCCCCGTGGGCTTTCTTCTCGGTGCCCGACTGGAACCCCCGCACGCCCTTGCTCCCACCCGAGGGCTGGATCTTCACCTCGGCGAAGGTGTTCCATTCGCGGCACCCGGGGCATTGCCCCAGCCAGCGCACTTCCTCGTGGCCGCAGTTCTTGCAGTAGAAACGGGTCTTGGTCTTGGCCATGGAGGTCTTTCGGGTCGGGGTTCACAGATGTTGCCAGTGAGCAATAGCAAGGGCCGCACCACAATGTAGCACGGCCCTTGCCGAGGATAAAGTGTCGGCCCTTATCTAGGGACGATCTTCCCGCTGCGGCTTGGCCTTCTCGGCGTCGGCCGCCTTGACCATCAGATCGATGGCCTTCTGCAGCTGGGGATCACGCCCGTGCAGACGGTCGCTGGGCGTCAGCTTGACCGGATAGTCGGGAATGAAGCCGGTCAGCTCATGCACGCCTTCCTGGTTCTTGTGGTTGCGCTTGGGGTCTTTCTTGTCGCCCCAGACGTACCAGCCCCGGAAAGGCAGGCGGATGTAACCCTCGTAGCGGTTGCCGAACCCACTGGTGGAAATCACGTTGCCGCCGGTTTCCCAGCCCACCACCGGGCCGCGGCCGATGGTCTTGATGGCATGGCTGAAAATCTCGGCGTTGCTGTAGCTGCCCTCGTTGCAGATCACGGCAATGGGCTTGCTCCAGCGATAGAAGGGCTGCCGCTCGGTCTGCGGGTAGCCGATGTCGCCATCACGCGGGATGGTGTAGGCATGCACAGGCTGGGTCAAGATGGTCAGCAGCAGATCGGTGGTCCAGCCGCCGCCGTTGTTCCGGACGTCGATGATCAACGCCTCCTTGCCGTCGGCCGCCGCGAACAGATTTTGCTCGAAACGCTCGACCTCGCCCCAACCCATGCCCTGGATGTGGACGTAACCCACACGCCCGTCGGTGGCCGATTCGGTGGCCGCGCGCTTGTCGTTTTCCATCTTCCGGTAGGCCAGATTGCGAATGGCGCCCCAGGTGGTGGGCACCACCGAGAACTCCATCTCCTGCCCATCGCGCTCGATGGTGATCCAGGTGGGCAAGTCGGCCCGGGTTTCCAGAGCGGCGTACAGATTGGCCCGTGTCGAGACGTCCTGGCCTTCGACGGTTTTCAGCACGTCGCCCGGCTCGAGGCGGCTCTTCACCTTGTCGCAGGGACCGTAGGGCAGCACGTAGTCCACCACCAGGCCGTCCTTGCCGCTCTTGCTGGTGAATTCCAGGCCCAGGAAGCCGTCGGTGCCGTAGTTGCCGAAGGTCTCCCAGCGGGGATAGTAGCCCATGTGGCTGGCATTGAGCTCGCCGAGCATGAAGTTGACCACATCGCCGAAATCGACATCGTGGCCCACCTGCTGGGCCCAGGCGCCGTACTTCTTGCGCAGCTTGGGCCAGTCCACGCCGTGCATGTCCGCATCGTAGAAGTTGTCGCGCAGCATCCGCCAGCCCTCGTCCAGCGCCTGCAGGCGTGCGGCGGGGCGGTCGATGGTCAGGCGAGCGTTGAAATCCGTCGATTCGATCTTGCCCCCATCGGACTTGGTCCAGCTGGGCTTGCCGCTCTTGAGGAAGGTGAAAGTCTTGCCCTTGGCGTCCAGTTCGATGTCCATGGGACGCGTGTTGCCCTTGGTCACCTGCTCCTCTTCCTTGCCGAAGCGGTCGAGACTGTACGGGTCGCTTTCACGCCCCTCCATGGCCACGAAGTAAATGCGGTCACCCTTGGGATCGATGGCCACAGCATACTCGGCGCCGGGCTTGCTGGTCAGGCGGCGGGCGCGCAGGTAGATGTCCTCGAAATCGATGGCAATCTCGAACTTCTCTTCCTCGGCCTCTTCCTTGTCCTTGTCGTCGCCGTTGTCGTCGTCGCTGTCCTCGTCAGATTCAGCGTCTTTCTTGCCATCCTTGCCGTTCTTGCCCTTGGACTTCTTGTCGTCCTTGTCGCGGGTCTTCTCCCAGATCTTCCATTCCTCGTCCGTGCGCTCGTCCAGCTCGCGCTGCAGATACACGAAGTAAACATCGTTGTTGCGGGAGTTGGGATTGGGATTGTGCCGGCTGGTGGTCCAGGCCAGCATGCTGCCGTCGGCGCTCCACACGGGGTTGTCGTCGGCATCGGGATGGCGCGTGATATTCACGGCCTCGCCGCCTTCGCTGGGCATGATGAACACATCGCTGTTGAAGTTGGCGTCGTTGCGGCTGTAGGCAATCCAGCGGCCGTCCGGCGCCCAGCTGTAGCTCGACAGAGACCAGCCCTTGAAGAGTTCTTTTTCGTTGTCCCCATCGGCGTCCATCACCCACAGGTCGGCGTTGCCCCGGGTAAAGAGGATGCGGTCGCCCTCGGGGGACCAAAGGGGTTCGGTGGCCGGGCGCTTGTGATCGGTCAGTTCGATGACCTTGAATTTCCGCGCGGTGCGCAGGGTGGGATCGTCCTCGTTGTCGGCCACCAGCAGGCAGATCTGGTCCTCACCCGAACTGTCGGTCACGAACATCAGGGTGTCGCTGGTGCCGGGCTTGAAGCTGATCTGGCGTTCCCGGTAGGGACCGGTCATGGGCACCGTGGCCCGGCCGCCCAGGTCCTTGTTGACCAGCACGATCTCCCCGTCGATCACCAGGGCAAACTCCTCGCCGTCACTGCTGACGGCCATCTCGCTGGCATCGGCCGTCTTGTTCTCGATGACCACCGGATTCTCGATGACGTCGGCCGCCACCTGGATCTTCATTTCCTGGGCCTTGCCGGCTTTCCCGGTGCCGTCGAGGGGCAGAAGGTAGAGGGAGGTGGCGCGCTCGAAAACCAGGGTCCGGCCATCGGCGGACAGACTGGCGGCACGGATGCCATCGTCCTTGTAGTTCGTCAGCTGGGTCTTGCCCGAGCCGTCGGCCGCCATGGTGAAGATGTTGAAGGTCTTCGCATCATTTTGATCGCCGATCCAGTAGATGCGGCCATCGGGAGCCACCATCGGGTTCATATCGTAGCCGCGGTTGTCGGTCAGCTGCACCGGGTCGCTGCCCTTGGTCCAGGAATACAGTTCGCGCTGATAGGTGCCCCGGTAGCGCAGGCGCGCCTCCTTGACCCGTCCCTCGGCGATGATGAAGGTCTTGCCGTCGGCGGTGGCCACCTCGTCACCGAAGATATCGACCAGCCGCATGGGCGTGCCGCCCTTGGTGGGCACGGCGTGGATCTGCCGACCCATGGGGTACTCGAACAGCCGACCCGAGGCGAAATACACCATCTCGCCATCGGGCGAAAAGGCATCGGGGGCCTCGTTGATGCTGCTGAAGGTCAGCCGGGTGGGGGCGCCGCCGATCACGGGCATGAGATAAATGTCGTGGTCACCGTAGCGGTTGCTGGCGAAGGCCAGATGCTTTCCGTCGGGGCTGAACACCGGGTGGGTGTCGTAGGCCTCGTGGGCGGTCAGACGCAGGGCCTGGCCTCCCTTGCTGGACACGCTCCACAGGTCGCCCTGGAAGCCGAACACCACGGTCTGCCCGTCGGGGCTGACAGCCGGGCGGCGGGGCATGAAGACTTCGGTGGCCAGGGCCGATTGGGTCACCAGGACCAACCCCAGGACAAGGGCAAAAGACGACAAGCTCATGCGTGGTTTCATGAAGATTCTCCAGGAGAAGGGATTGAGTTTTGCCAACAGGTCGGGGAGTTGAGAATAGCAAAAAGGCGGCGCAGGTGCCAGTTGGATGTGGAAATTGTGAGGGGAATGTGAGGGATAGATTTTCCAACTGGTTGGAAAATTGGGGGGCGGGTGGAGTTCCTGGTTCGGCTCGGTCCCGTGCAGGCCGGTTCCTGTGCGGCGCTTCCCTGCGTGGCGGTTTCCTGCGTGGCGGTTTCCTGCGTGGCGGCTCCCTGCGTGGCGGTTTCCTGCGTGGCGGCTCCCTGCGCAGGGGAACAGATTTTCATTTTCAATATCGTTTTTATTTGTGTTTTATTCGTTTTTCTCCTGGCGCATTCGCGTTGTGTTCGCTATATTGATCGAGCCTCCCACAGGCCACCGATCAAGGATAGCGCTATGCTGACATTTATTAAGGGATTACCGGCCCAGAAAGCCCACCTCCACCTCAAAAAAGCCGACCAGGCCATGGAAATGGCCCGCCAGAACGCCATTCTGTGGTTCGGCGAGATTCATGGGCGGAAACTGTATTGTGACCTGGGGTACTCCTCCATGGTCCTCTATGCCCAGCAAGAGCTGGGCTGGAGCCAGAGTAAGGCCTACGACTTCCTGAAGATCGGTGAAAAGCTGGACGAGCTGCCTCTCGTGAAGAAGAAGGTCGAAGAGGGGAAGCTGGGCTATGCGCGGACCCGGACCATCGTGGGCGTGGCCAGTCCGGAGAACGAGAAGGAGTGGGTGGATCTGGCGCTGAACAAGTCGCACACCCAGCTGAAGGAGGCGGCCCAGAAGGCAAGGCGCAAGGCGGCCGAGGTGGCCAAGGGGCAGGTGGCGATTTTTCCGGAGGAATCCGTGCCGGCGGCGGCCATTCCTCAGCGCGTGACATTAGAAATGTCCCCCACCCAGCTGGCGCGTTTTGAGGCGCTGTGGGAGAAGCTGCGCAAGCAGGGCGGCTTGCCCGCGGACAAGGTCGAGGCCTTGCTGGCGGTGATGCAGAATTGCGTCGAGGAAAATTCCAACCAGTTGGAAAAACCAGCGGCGCCGCCGGTCCAGATCCACGTGCATCAGTGCCCGGATTGCGAGAAAGCCACGGTCCAGACTGCGCGCGGCGAGCTCACGCTGTCGTCCGAGGAGACCGAGCGCATCCAGTGCGATGCGCAGATCAGTAAGCCAGGCCACCGCAACAAGGCCACCATTCCCCCGAAAACCCGGCGCCAGGTCCTGGCCCGCGACCGCCACCAGTGCCAGACTCCCGGCTGCCCCCACACCCATTTCCTGGAAATCCACCACATCATTCCCCGCACCCGGGGCGGGACCAACGATCCCGATAATCTGACCACGCTGTGCAGCGCCTGCCATGCGCTGGTGCATTCCGGGAGCAGCCTGGCCAAGGAAACGGGACCCCGCTACAGGGTCCCGATCCGGCATTCTCTAAATTTCGTCACCGCACCAGGAGCATCTTGCGGTCCTGGACCAGATCCCCCGCGCGCAGGCGGTAGAGGTAGGTGCCGCTGCTGACGGAGTTGCCCTTGGCGTCGCGGCCGTCCCAGGTGACGGTGTGCGTGCCGGCGGACAGAGAATCATCCACCAGGCGGCTCACCAGGCGGCCCCGCAGGTCGAAGATTTCCAGGCTGACCCGGCTGTTGCGGGCCAGGTCGAAGCGGATATCGGTCATCGGATTGAAGGGATTGGGCACATTGCCATGCAGACGGGTGGCGCTGGGGAGCCAGCCGTCGGGTGCGGCCACCACCGGGCTGGGGAGCAGGAAATTCAGGCCCCACATGGACAGCGTGCCGTCATCGCTGCCCACCGAGTCATAGACGAACAGGGTCCAGACACCGGAGTTGCTTTCCCCGATGAAGTCATCGAGAGAGCCCGGCCCATCGACCGGACGCGTTTCCGGCCAGTTGCCCAGGATGTTGTCATCGGAAGACCCGGTCCGGTTGTGCAGCACCACCGAGGTGCCGGCCGGGCTGACGAGCAGGACCGTGAGATCGCCAATCCAGCTGTGCTGGATGTAAGTGTCGACCGTGACCGCGCTGATGATCCCCGCCTCGCTGGCGGGAACCACCAGGGTG
>JAZBOO010000079.1:0-3912 GCA_036351155.1 Candidatus Krumholzibacteriia bacterium
CACCACCTACCCCGGCCTGACGGGACGCTGGCAAGTTTCCCGCGATGGGGGCAACTGGCCCGCCTGGCGTGGCGATGGACAGGAAATCTTCTTCACCACCCACCAGGGAATGTATGCGGTGGCGGTAGACCACGAAGGTGGCTTCACGCTGGGACGACCGGAGAAAATTTTTGACCGCCCCATGACCGGCTGGTCCGCTGCCTGGCCCGACGGCTTTGCCGTCACCGGGGACGGCCAGCGATTCGTGATGCTGCGGCCAGCAGAGAATGGGTCCGAGGTCCAGCCGGCGCTGGTGGTTGTGCAAAACTGGTTTGCGGAATTTCAGCAGGATTGATTTCCGCCGCGGTCGAACTCAACGCTGCAATACAAGACGTGTGGTGGTGCGCCGATTTCCCACCTGCGCCGTGGCCAGGTACACGCCCGAGGGGACCGCGCGGCCCCGCTGGTCGGTCCCGTCCCAGGTCACTTGTTCCGGGGCCGACCCCACCACGAACTCCCTGACACACCGTCCCCGCAGGTCGTGAATGGTGACCCGGCAGGTGCCGGAAGCCAGCCCCGAAAGGCGCAGCTCCACTCTGGGATTGAATGGATTGGGCACGGCGGTCAAGGCCAGGGCCGCCTGGTCAAGCGGGGGCACCGGCGCCACGGCCATCACAGTGAAACTGTAGGCGGCCGGAGCCACTCCGCGCGGCAGAGAAGCCTGGCGTCCCTCCCCGTCTGTGGCTTCCAGGCGGTACTCCACCGCAGAGCCCGCACCCTGGGCAGGGATATCGGCCACAAAGGTGTCGGCCCCCGCGCTGGTCAGGGGCACCGTCTGCCACGAGGATTGCCCCACCGTACGCCACCGGACCACCTGCTGGCTGGCCGGCAAGCCACTGCCGCTGCGGTCGTCCAGATAGGCGGTGATGGTCACCGGGACACTGTGGGGCTGTTCCGGCGCCACCGGAGCGTGCAACAGGCGCAGCATGCCGGGGTCGAAGATTCCCATGGTCCGGCAGTGCAGCGCATCGTAGTCGTACCAGCTTCCGTAGGGGAAGCCGAGCACCTCGTAACCGGACATGGCCTGGCGGTAGGTTTCGAGGGCCGGCTCATCGGCGTCGATCCCGAACAGGGGCACGAACACCTTCCGGTTGAGGATCAACGAGTTGGTGTAGGCCGCCGCCGCACTGCCGTCATAAACGTCACAGAAAATTCGCACCACCTGGTAGGGCTGGCCCAGGCTGTTGGTGGACCCCGCAAATTCCGAAGCCAGCTGCTCACAGCAATCCACCTCGGGATGCCAGGCGGGCACCTGCTTGACCAGCACCGTGCGTTCGTCCAGCAGCTTGGCGTAGCAGTCGATGTGCTGAATCCCGTAGACCTCGGGCGCAATGACCATCCGGTAGTCGGTCAGCCCCATGATCTGCGCGGCCTGCTGGCGAAAAGCGGCCTCGGATAGGTAAGGGGCGTTCTCTTCCAGCATTTGCTGGGTGGACCAGCCGGTGCCCAGACCATCGGTCATGATATTGCCACCGGTCAGATAGGCCGGCAGCGGTGCCAGGTTCACGCCCAGGTGGGCCGCCACCACGGCGGGCAGGGCGTCGTCTTCCTCATAGCCGCGACCCTGCCGCGCGGAATTGTTGACCGGCGGCGGACCCGGTTCACAACCTGGCACCCAGGGGTAGCCATCGAACCAGGGGTCGGCGTAGGCCATGGTTCCGGTGGCATCGAATATCGCCTGGGGACCCCAGTCGCGCGTCCACATGCTCCACAGATTACCGTTGATGAAGACCACCAGGCCCAGATCGATGCCCGCAGCACTGAAGGCATTGGCCGCCTGCTGTTGCTGATGGGGTTCCACCAGGGTGTACAGAGTGTCCTGGCGGGCAAGGGCCACGGCCAGTTCCATGGGAATGCCCAGAGGCCAGCGGATCAGTGTGCCCAGAGCGGGTTCCCACTCGGCCACCATGCGGGGGCCGGGGGTGGGAGGGGCGGCCCAGGACAGGACCGGTATCTGAACAAGAAGGAGGGCCAGAAATCCGGCCAGAACGTGACGCATGGGGTTCCCTTTTAGTGGACCAGTCATTCGTTGTTTTCCCCATTATACCATGATTCATGATATGATGACGGCGGAGGTGGCCATCATGGGAGACTTTCCCAATTTTCACTGTTTGATTCTTCTGACCCTGAGCCTGCTCACCACACCCCTTTCTGCCGCCACCTGGCACGTTCCCGCCGACTATCCCACTCTCGATGAAGCCGTGGAGGCCGCTCAGGAAGGGGACACGATTCAGCTCGCCCCCGGCACCTATCCCGGCCCTTTTTCGGTCACCAAAGGTGTGGAAATCAAGGGCAACCCCCAGGCCCCCCAGAATGTCGTGCTGGCCGTCACAAGCTTCTGGCTGGGAAGTCCGGCGGGAATCACACTGACCGGCCTGACCCTATCGGGACAAGATTGCCACGACAACGCCGCTTTCGCGGATCAGGTGATGATTCAGGACTGTGTTTTCGAGGAATTCGATTTCGTCGATTCCTGGGGCATCACCCTTTTCTTTGCCGAGGCTCAGTTTCTGCGGTGCACCGTGCGCAACAACCGGAGCGACGGCGCCATGTTCTGGATTCTGCAAAACTCATCCCAGATCCAGTTCCAGCAATGCCGATTCCTGCACAACACCGGTGGAGCGGCCGGGGTGATCAAACAATTCAGCACCAGCCCGGTGCTCGTCCACGAATGCCTGTTTCTGGGTAATCATTGCACCGGGAATGGGGGGGCCATTCAGGGCGGCAGCGGCATGACCATCGACAGCTGTCGATTCGAAGCCAACTCAGCGGAACAAAGCGGAGGGGCACTGGCCGGCTCGGGGAATGATCCCTGCCTGATCTTGAACTCCACCTTTGTCGGGAATTCCGCGGCCAAGGGAGGTGCCTTGGCCGCGAACCAGGTTTTTGAAATCGTGGTGGAGAACACCGACTTTTCGCTCAACGAAGCCGATGTCGGTCCCCAGGGTTGGCTGGAATGGGGCTGCGTGACAAGCATGACCTGCTGCCACGCCGACCTGGCACTTTGGGGCGGTTCCGGCACCGTGACCCTGGACAACACAGGGTGCACCGTTGGCTCCGAATCGGCCAGCTGGAGCCAGGTCAAGGCGATGTTCCGGTAACCCCCGCATGCCCCCTGACACCCGTTTCCGGGGTCAGGAATCAGTGATGGTGGCCATCGTGGCTGTGGCCTTCATGACCGTGGCCGGAGTGGTCTTCTGCGCCCCCGATAAGCTCCGCCATTTCGGCATTGTTGCGGTCGGCATACTCGTGCAGCTTGGCCACCAGCGCCGGATCATTGGACGAGAACAACATGATGTCCGCAGCCTCCCCGTCGATGTTCTCCATCTTCACACCCGCCATGGTCAGCTGACCAAAGGCGGCACACGAACCGCACATTTTCACTTCCATGGGGTTCACCTTGCCGGTCATCATGTCGTTGCCCAGCTGCTCCATGGCCTTGTTGGCCGCCGCATAGGAATCGGCATAATGGGGATCACAGGTGGAGATGTACATCATGCCGGACTCGGTCTTGTGGGTTTCCCAGGTCATGTGCTCAAGCAGGTGAGGGTCGGTCAGCAGGTTCTTGCAGAACGCGCAGTTTCCCAGGTCGAACCACCCGGACTCGGTGGCCATGGGGTGTTCCGTGGTTTCAGGATGGTCGCCGGCCAGACAGGGAATCGCCAGCAGGGCCAGGCTCAGAATCAGGGCGAAGGTTTTCATGATGAGTTCCTTTGTTTCAGAAGTAGTGGTTTAAAATTCCACGTTAAAGGCTCCACTGGTGACCGAGATTGTCGCCGGATCAGTGGTACCGGTGGTGCGCACCGCCGTGAAAGTGAAGGTCCCGGCCACATGGTCGGCGTCCAGGGCGGTCACGTTGATGGTCCCGCTGCC
>JAZBOO010000080.1:0-7391 GCA_036351155.1 Candidatus Krumholzibacteriia bacterium
CAAGACATTCCTGGTGCTTCTGGTCGTCCTCATCTCGGCCCTGTTCCTTGCCATGATCAAGGGCTTTCTGATGGCGGTCGTCCTGGCAGGCATCTTCTCTTCCCTGGCCCAGCCGCTGTTCCGCCGGCTGTGCCGTCTGTTCAAGGGCCGGCATAGCGCCGGCTCCATGGCCACCTTTGTCATCATCGTGCTGGTCATCATCCTGCCGCTGGGCTCCCTGATGGGCATCGTCACCGCCCAGGCCATCAAGGTGGGCAACAGCATTACCCCGTGGGTCCAGGACAAGATCCACAACCCCGACCAGGTGGTTCTGTGGCTGCAGGGGCAGCCCTTTTACGAGACCATCGCGCCCTACCAGGACGACATTCTGACCAAGGCCGGCGAGGCCGTGGGGGCGATCAGCGGGTTTCTGATCAACAGCTTGAGCAGCGCCACCGCCGGCACGGTGCACTTCTTCTTCATGCTGGCCATCATGCTGTACACCATGTACTTCTTCTTGATCCATGGGGGCCTGGTCATCGACAAGGTGCTGTATTACCTGCCCCTGGCCGACCATGACGAGCGCCGCCTGCTCGACAAGTTCAGCTCCGTGACCCGGGCCACTCTCAAGGGTACGGCGGTCATCGGCGCTCTGCAGGGCGGGCTGGCCGGGCTGGCCTTCTTCGTGGTGGGCATTCCCAGCGCGCTGTTCTGGGGCACCATCATGGTGGTGCTTTCGATCATTCCCGGCATCGGCACGGGGCTGGTCTGGGTACCCGCTGCGATCATTCTGATGGCGGGCGGCAGCTGGGCCAAGGGTATCGGGCTGGCCATTTTCTGCGGGCTGGTCGTCGGCAGCATCGACAACTTCCTGCGCCCCCGCATGGTGGGGCAGGACACCCAGCTGCCCGACCTCCTGATCCTGCTGGGCACCCTCGGCGGCATCGGCATGTTCGGCATCCTGGGCTTCATCATCGGCCCCATCGTGGCGGCACTGTTCGTGACCGTCTGGGAGATCTACGGGACCGCCTTTTCCGATATTCTACCCCCGGGACGTGAAGACCCACCGGAAGTCTAGATATTCAACCGGTTCAGCGGTTGCGCGACCTCTTTTGAACTCCTACTTTTATGTTCCCGACACCACCAGACTCAAGAGGCGGGCTCAGTGTTGACCAGGACATTCGGCTCGATGCTTCTACTCGCTCTTTCCTGGGGAATCGCTGGGGCCGAACCTGCGTCGCATGACCCGGCTGACGATCAGATCAGGCCCGACGGCATTCACATTCTGGACGGTTCATACGTCCTGGACCTCGGTGAATTGCAAGTGAACATCACCAATCACGGCTTGATCGGCAGCCAGTTTTCTGCCGACGTGCCCTATAACCATGCGCCTTCCGGTCAGTGGCCCGGAGGTTCGGGCGACGAGTACCTGTGGGGTGCCGGCCTGTGGGTGGGCGGCCGCATTGCCGGGCAGGTGTCCGTGACCACCGGACAGTACGAGCGCGAACTGCGGCCCGGCTCCCGCCTGGCCGACACCATCTACGAAGCCCAGGCCGGCACCATCTTGCGGCCCACGGCCTACCCTCAGAAAACCGGCCGCCGCCTGCCCGAGTACCCCAACGACGACGACCGGGACGGCCGCATCGACGAGGATTTCCTCAACGGACGCGATGACGACGGCGATGGCCTGGTGGACGAGGACTTTGCCCAGCTGGGCGACCAGATGCTGACCTGCACCATGTACGACAACCTCCCGCTGATCAGCGAGATCTACCCCGGGCATCGTCCCTTGAACATCAAGGTGGTTCAGAGAGCGTTCGGCTGGTATCACGAGGAACTCGAAAACGTGATCGGGCTGGATTTCGAGGTGACCAATGTGGGTTACGAAACCGTGGACGATGTTTACCTGGGGTTCTTCGTCGACGGGGATATTCAAAGCCGCGGCCAGCTCAACACCCAGCCCGATGATCTGGCGGGCTTTTTCAAGGGGGCGGTTCGCGACGACAACGGCGTGTTCTACCGGGCCAACATCGCCTACATGCGGGACGGAGACCCGGACGACCCTCTGCCCGGTGTCCTGGGCCTGATGCTCATCGACCACACCACGGATTTCCTGGGTCGCTTTGCTCCGCAGCATCCGGAGCTGCACGGCTTCCAGATCTTCGCCACCAACGCGGCCCCCAACCAGGACGGTGAACCCAACACCGATGAGGACCGCTATTACCTCATGTCCCGCCGGCAGCACGACCGCGACGTGCATCCCGATGAGGCCAACGACTTCAAGTACATGGTCAGCTCCGGTCCCTTCGGAAACGTTTCCCCGGGCACCACCCTGAACCTGCGTCTGGCCATGGTGATCGGGGATGGATACGATGACATGCTGCGCAAGGCCGTGGTGGCGGCCAAGACAGGCAAGGGGCGCTGGTTCAACGAGGACCTGGACGGAAGCACCGGCTGGGGCGGTCGGGAAACCAAGGTGTGCCTGGGAGATTTTCCTGCCTATGAGGATGGCTCGGACCCCATCCTGTGGCACTGGCTCGACCACATGAACGAGGAATGTTCCGGGGGCTATGCTCCAGGTATGCAACCGGTTCTGCACCCGGATCTGCTGGAGCCCGATGAGGACGGGAACCTTTGCATCTGGGTGAACCTGGACAACTGCGAGGAATGTTTTGCCGGCCTGGGGCACGATTGCAACGACGTGGAATATCACGCGACAGGGTCCCTGCATGTCCGGACGGGGACCTACGGGCGTGAGGCGCAGTACCACTGGTCGCGATTCACGGAAATCCCTCCTCCGGCTCCCGAGTTCCGGGTTTGCCCCGGGGACAATCAGGTGGAAGTTATCTGGGACGATCGCAGCGAGCACAGCCTGGACCCCAACCGCGGGGTCAACGACTTCGAGAGCTATCAGGTGTGGCGCGTGCACCACTGGACACGGCCTCAGGGCCTGCCCGCCAACTCCAACCCTCCCAACGACATGTGGGGCATGATTGCCGAGTTCGATGTGATCAACACCGTGGCGGCAGGGGTTGGAGGAACGCCCAACGAACGTCCCCTCGGGCGCAACACGGGGCTCGAGGTGGCTGTTTACACCCCCGCCTGTCTGAGCGACACCCGTTTCACCGGACTGGCTGCGGCCATGCAGCAGGTGGTGGACAGCGATGACCAGGGACACTGGATAGTTCGGCCCTCGGTGCGCACGTCCGACGGGACGGTCAAGCCCGAGATGCTGCCTCTGGTCCCCTGGGAAACCTACACCGATGTGCTGGACACCTTCTTCGCGGTGACGGCGCGGGTGGAAGGGGTACCCAAGCGCAGCACCCGCTACTACCACCACACGGACCGCGAGGCCCCCAACGGTTTCCTGGTGTACTACGCCGTGACCGCCAGCGACCACCAGCTGGACTACATCGATGGCGAATATTTCCCCAGCGGATACGGGGTGTTCGAAGAGCCCGGCAATCTGTACGTGACCACCACGCCCCGCACCGACGCTCAGACCCCCGACCAGCGCACCCGTGAGGGCGACAACATCTATGTCTTTCCCAATCCGGCCACCGTGGAATCACTGCAGGAATACAATGCCCAGCTGCCCAGCTTCCAGAACCCTTCGGGCGTTCAGGTGACCTGGAACAACCTGCCCCGGGCCCACAACACCATCCATGTTTTCACCGAATCGGGAGATCTGGTCAAGACGCTGAAACACGACGGTTTCAGCCAGGGCGGATCCATCTCCTGGAACCTGATCAGCAGGAATCGGCAGGAGATCGTCAGCGGAATTTACCTTTACGTGGTCAAGTCGGACAACGCCGCCTTCGACGACTTCAAGGGACGCTTCGTGGTGATCAACTGATCAGAGCCACTGATTCTACGACCACTCGGCCACCGACACCTTGATCATGTTGGTCGAGGCCCCCTCCCCGAACGGCAAACCTGCCGTGATAACCACATACTGTCCCGGCTTGACGAACCCACCCTGCAGGGCCTGTTCGATGGCGACGTGCTCCAGCTCCTCGGTGCTGCTGACCATGTCGATGAGGAGAGGCACCGCACCGAAGGTCAGGCTGGTGCGCTTGGCCGTCTCGCAGTTTGGGGTGATGGTCAGCAAAACCTGGCGCGGCCGGTACATGGCCACGTTGCGTGTGGTGCTGCCGCTCTTGGTGCAGGTGATGATGGCAGCCGCCTCGATATCCTCGGCCATTTCCACTGCCGAATGAGCCACCGCACACTTGGGGCTGATCTTGATCTGGCGCTTCATCTTGCGCGTCCAGCCCTCGTAATCCAGCATCTTCTCGGTTTCTCGGGCCACCCGGGTCATGAACTTGACCGCCTCCACCGGAAACTGCCCCATGGCGGTTTCCTCGGACAGCATGATCGCGTCGGTGCCGTCGTAGATGGCGTTGGCCACGTCCGTGACCTCGGCGCGGGTGGGCCGGGGACTCTCCACCATGCTCTTGAGCATCTGCGTGGCGGTGATGACCGGCTTGGCCGCCAGGTTGGTCTTGGCGATCAGCATCTTCTGGGTGCGTGGCACCGACTCGAGAGGAATTTCCACCCCCAGGTCGCCGCGCGCCACCTTGATCCCGTCGGCCTCTTCCAGGATGTCGTCGATATTGTCCAGGGCCTCGAACTTCTCGATCTTGGCGATCAGCGGCGTGTTCTTGCCCGCCTTGGTGATGATCTTCTTGGCCACCCGCACATCGTGCGCCGTGCGCACGAACGACAAGGCCACGAAATCGACACCCTGCTCCAGCCCGAACTTCAGATCGGCCTTGTCCTTGTCCGACATGATGGGCGCGTTGATGGAGCGGTTGGGCAGGTTGATGCCCTTGTTGCTGCTCAGTTCCCCGCCGTCCACCACCTCGCACACCACATCGGTATCGCTCGCCGTCTTGACCTGCAGGGACATGGCCCCATCGGCCAGCAAGATGGTGTCGCCGCTGCGCACGTTATGGGGCAGATCGGAATAGGTCAGGCCCACTTCCTTCTCGTCACCCGGCACGTCGCGATTGGTCAGCGTGAAGGTGGCCCCTTCGACCAGGGTGACCGTGCCGGCGGCCATCTTGCCCGTGCGAATCTTGGGACCGGCCAGATCCTGCAGGATGGCCAGGTGGACACCCAGCTTGCGGGACACGGCGCGGATATCCTTGATCAGGGCGGCGTGCTCCGCATGGGTCCCGTGGGAGAAGTTGAGGCGGCACACATTCATGCCGGCCTCGACCAGGCGCTCCAGTGTTTCGGGCTGGCGGCTGGCGGGTCCAATGGTGCAAATGATCTTGGTCCGGTTCATGATGTCCTCTAATCCAGGAAAAAATCGGCAAACAACGGTGTACCCGGATTGACCGCGTACTTCTCGAAATCAGTTTCACCTTCTTCGGTCAGAACCTCATCGTCTATAAAGAAATTCCCGGTGCACTGCTTGCTGTCCCGCACCAGGACGGCCCGGGCCGCCTCACCCATGATCTCGGGCTTGCGGCTGGCCTGGACCACTTTTTCCCCACCCAGCAGATTGCGCACCGCGGCGGTGGCGATGGCCGTGCGCGGCCACAGGGCGTTGAAGGCCACCCCCTTCTCGGCAAACTCGGCCGACATGCCCAGCACCCACACGCTCATGGCGTACTTGGCCAGGGTGTAGGCGGCAAACTGGGCGAACCACTTCTGGCTCATGTTCAGCGGGGGTGAAATATTCAGCACGTGAGGATTACTGGCCTTCAGCAGGTAGGGCAGCGCCGCCTGGGTGACCATGTAGCTTCCCCGGGCGTTGATGTCGTACATGCGGTCGTACACCTTGGGCGGCGTCTCCAGGGTGCCGGTCAGACTGATGGCGCTGGCGTTGTTGATCACGATGTCGATCCCGCCGAACTTCTCGACCCCCGCGGCCACCGCGGCGGCCACCTGGTCCTCGAAGCGGATGTCGGTCTTGACCGCCAGGGCCTGGCCCCCCGCCGCCTCGATCTCCTCGGCGGCCGAGCCGATGGTGCCGGGCAACTTGGCGTGCGCGGTGGTGGTCTTGGCGGCGATGATGACGTTGGCCCCATCCTGGGCGGCCCGCAGGGCCATGGCCTTGCCGATGCCGCGGCTGGCGCCGGTGATGAACAGGGTCTTGCCTTGGAGGGATGCGCTCATGGGATTCTCCGGGTTGGGGGTGATTTTCTACTGTATCAAATATTCCAGAGAAAGCTCAGGGGAATCGCATAAATCCGGTCCCCCAGGGGAGCCAACGTCTCGCCGTCGTAAAGAAGAGCGCCGCAACGGAAGCTGCTCCCGGTCGCGTCCCTCAGCCGCTCAAGACCGCGGCGATCAGAGTCCTTTAAAGTGGCGGCGGCCTTGACCTCGATACCCACGACCCTGCCGGGACCACGCTCCAGGACTATGTCCACTTCCTGTTTTTCCTTGTCACGAAAATGAGAGAAGCGGACCTTGTGATCCCATCCGCTGACCTGGCGGCGCAGCTCCTGATAGACAAAGGTCTCGAGCAACTGACCTAGCAACTTCCTGTCAACACGCAGATCCTCCGGCTCGACCCCCAGCAGAGCACAGGCCAATCCCGTGTCCGTCAGATGAAGCTTCGGGGCCTTGACCAGCCGCTTCAATCGATTGTTATGCCAGGCGGGAAGCTCCTCCACCAGAAAGAGCTGGCCAAGCAAGGTCAGGTACTCGCGCACCGTCGTGCGACTGACGCCGAACGGCCCGGCCATCCCGCTCACATTGACCAGGCGAGAAGTTTGGCCCGCGGCAAACTCGAGGAGACGAGGAAGGATATCAAGCCTCTGGATACGTGAAAAATCCTGAACATCCCGCTGGATAATCGCCTCAATATAGCTCTCCGCCCAGGCCCGCCGTCCGCGTGCGCTTTCCCGACGCACAGCCTCGGGAAACCCACCGCGGGCGACCAGATCGGACAGATCGGGGCCCAGCCGCCGGCCTTTGGCCACCATGAAGTCCCCGGCAAAAAGCCTGTCCAGAAAACCGGGACGATGGCTCCCAATTTCCACCTCACTCAAGGGGTGGAGTCGTACGATCTCCATTCGGCCGGCCAGGGAATCGGCCACACCGGGAACAAAGAAGGCATTTGCTGAGCCGGTGAGCAGGAAGCGACCGGGACGTCGATCCCTGTCCACCGCCTGCTTGATGGCCAGAAAGAGTGCGGGCACACGCTGAACCTCGTCAATGGTGACGGGCCCATTGAGGTCGAGTACAAAGCCGCTGGGATCCGACTGCACGGCGGTCAAGGTAACCGGGTCATCCAGAGTGATGTACTGGCGGCCTTCCTGGCCACCCACGCCCTTGGCCAACGTAGTTTTGCCACACTGACGCGGGCCGTGTAACAACACCACCGGGGAATCTTCAAGGGCCTCGCGAAGACGAGCCTGGACCAAGCGGGGATAGTATTTCTGGGGATTCATACG
>JAZBOO010000081.1:0-5321 GCA_036351155.1 Candidatus Krumholzibacteriia bacterium
GCAGCTGGTCAAGTAGATTGGTTTTTTAAGCGGACATCTCGAAACTTATCGGGCCGGCCTTTCCCTTGAGGAATGGCCGGCCCAATTCTTCCGGATGGCCGGCGAATTTGGTGATCTCCTCACCGTCTATTAACACCGTTTTTACAGCTGCCGGGTACCTTGAACTCTGGATTGCAGAGCTTGCGGAGCGGTCTGCTCGGCCAGCCCTGATTTGTGTACTACCCGCAAGGAGACCGTCATGAGACTGGGGACGTGGGCGTGCTTGGTTCTGTTGCTGATCGCCTCTGGCGTGACCGCCCAGGAGAACCAGCCCGAACAGCTCAAACAAAAAGTCGACGACACCATCGGGATCGCCGGTCAAACCCAGGAGAAACTGGATGACTGGGCACAGCAGAAGGCCAATCTCGAGGCGCGATACCGTGCGGCCCAGGCCAACATCTTTTACCTGGAAGACCGCATCGAGGTCGAGGACCTGCGCGGCGCGGCTCTGGATGAGCAGGTGACCGAGCTGGAGCGCCGCCTGTCCGAATCCACGCGCTTGCAGGCCGTGATCAACGACACCCTGCGTGCCGTACTGGTGCGCCTGGAAAAAGAGGTGGCCGCGGATCAGCCCTTCCTGGCTGAAGAGCGCCAGGGACGGCTGGAATTCCTTCGTCAGCAGATGGCCCAGCCCGAGATCGCCCCCGCCGAGAAGCTGCGGCGTCTGCTCGAGGCCCTGCTCATCGAGGCCAAGTATGGCGAGACCATCGAGGTCACCCAGGAATCCATCGACATCTCGGGTGAAGGCGAAAGTTTTGTCGATCTGCTGCGTATCGGGCGCCTGGCCATGTTCTGGCAGAGCCCCGATGGCCAGCGCACCGGCACCTATGACCCGGCCACCGACACCTATGTTGAACTTCCGGCCAGGTATCGCCGCAGCGTCAAGCAGGCCATGGAAATGGCTTCCAACATGCGCGTCATCGAATTGCTTTCGCTGCCCCTGGGGAGGATCAGCCAATGAGGAAGTTTGCCTTTCCACTGTTTGTCTTTTTGATGCTGGCGGTGCCGGTGATGGTCCAGGCTCAGGATCTGCGTGAAGCCTTCCAGAAGGCGGAAACGGCCCGCGAACGGGAAGCCCGTGAGGCGGCGGAGGCCGAGGCCCGCATATTTGCCGACCGCACCCTGCTGGAGGCGGAGGTCGAGCGTCTGGAGGCTTTGCAGGTTTCGCTGGAAAGCCGCCTGGAGGAGGCGCGCACTCACGTGACCAATCAGGAGGCCAGCCGGGCGCGTCTGGAAGAGGAATGGTCCACCAGCGAGCTGGATTTCAAGGAAATCAGCGGCAACGTGCGGCTGGCCGCCAAGGATCTGGAAGCCCTGCTGCACCAGTCGCCCTTCACGGCCTTCAACCCCGAACGGCTGGACAACATCACGCCGCTGATCAGCCCGGGTTACTTCCCCGACATCGATGACATCGCGGGCATGGCCGAGGTGATCTTCGAGGAAATCCGCCTGGGCGGCCAGGTGGCCAGGCAAGAGGCCGAGTTCATTGCCCGGGACGGCAGCACCGTCACGGCTCCGGTGCTGACCATGGGCAAGTTCACCGCAGCCTATCAGCTGGACGATGAGGTGGGCTTCCTCAGCTACTCGCCCGAGGGCCACCGCTTCTACGCCCTGTCTCGCCTGCCTGGCGGGGGCATCGGCAAGGACCTGAACAACTATCTGGCCGGCACCGGTGATGTGGTGCCCCTGGATCTGTCCCGCGGGGCGGCCCTGCGTCAGGTGGTGCATTCGGCCGACCTGAAGGAACAGATCATGGCCGGCGGGCCCATCGTGTATCCCATTGGCGCCATCGCGCTGATCGCCTTGTTGATCATCCTCTACAAGACGGTGGATCTGAACCGCATCCAGCTGTCCACCGCCCGCACCATGAAGAAGGTGCTGAATCACACGGCCAGGGGTGACTACGCCGCGGTGGAAAAGATGGTCGGCGGCAGCGCCAAGAGTTCTCCCATTCTCGGGGTGATCGAAGCTGGACTGAAGGTGCGCAACGAGGACCGCGAAACCCAGGAGAGCGTGCTGCAGGAGTCGATCCTGCACCAGTTGCCTCGCATTGAACGGGGTCTGGCCGTTCTGGCGGTGCTGGGGGCCATCGCCCCCCTGCTGGGGCTGCTGGGCACGGTCACCGGCATGATCGAGACCTTCCGGGTGATCACCCTGTTTGGCACGGGCGACCCCAAGCTGATGTCCGGGGGCATCAGCGAGGCTCTGGTGACCACGGAGCTGGGCCTGGCCGTTTCCATCCCCATCATGCTGGTGCACACCTTTCTGAGCCGGCGTGCTGACGGAATTGTGGGCCAGATGGAGGAAAAGGCGGTCCAGCTGACCAATTACATCCAGATCAACCGCAAAAAAGAGGCCCTGACCAGCGCAGCGGAGGCCTGACATGGGCGACTGGGTTTTCGAAACGATGGAGTATCTGGAGCAGGGGGGCTGGGTCATGTTCCCCCTGGCGCTGTGCAGCCTGGCCATGTGGCTGCTGATCCTGGACCGGTTCCTGGTGTTCCGGCGGTTCAGCAACCGCAGCCTGGACCTGGCCACGGTCCTGCACCGAGTGCGTGGCGGCGGGAACGGCAAGCCCTTGCATGGTCTGCGAGGCGAGCTGTTCGGTCAGTTCCTGAAGGAACGATTCGGCGATCCCGAAGTGGACCGCCACGTTCTGAAGCAAATTCAGGAATCCCTGCGGGGGGCTCTGCGTTCGCGCCTGGCGGTGATTGCGGTGCTGGCGGGAATTGCGCCCTTGCTGGGTCTGCTGGGCACGGTGCTGGGCATGATCCACACCTTCGAGGTCATATCGCTGTTCGGCACCGGCAACGCCCGGGCCATGGCCGGCGGAATTTCCATGGCGCTGGTCACCACCCAGGCCGGGTTGCTGGTGGCCATTCCAGGGCTGTTCATCAGCGGGTTCCTGGCGCGACGGGCACGTCGCCTGGAAAACAGCCTGGATGAATTTTCCCATCAGCTGGATCGATTGCTGACGCAGCCGACCAGCTACCCCACTCATCCCAGCAATGCTTACCTGGAGGCCGAATCGGCATGATCAACGTGAGACGCACACTGCGGGGCGGCGGCGATAAGGTGGACATCAACATGGGTCCCCTGATCGACATGGTGTTCCTGCTGCTCATTTTCTTCGTGGTGACGACCAGTTTCGTCAAGGAGTCCGGTATCGAGGTGCAGCGCTCCTCGGCCGCCAGCGCCGAACCCCAGGATCACGCCAACATCATGATCGGCGTGAGCGAGGCCGGTGAGGTCTATTACGAGGGCAAGCAGGTGGATGTGCGCAGCGTGCGTGGTCTGATCGAGCGCACCCTGGCCGATGACCCCGAAAGTGGCGTCGTGGTGGTGGCCGACAAGAGTTCAGAGACGGGGGTGGTGGTCCGGGTCATGGATCAATGTCGGTTGGCCGGCGCCGGGAACGTCAGTCTGGCCGCCAAGAAGGCAGGCGAGGAATGACCGTCATCCGGAAAGGCTCGTTCTGGCTGGTGTTGATCGTGGTGGCTGCCGTGATCAACGTGGGTCTGTTCGGGATCATGGGCATGCTGGTGCGCAAGCACCGGGAGCCACCGGCCATGGAAGAGGTGGTCGGGGTCAGCCTGGTCACCCTGACGCCGCCGGAACCGCCCCAGAAACAAGAAATCCGCGACCCGGAACCGCCGCCGGCGCGCGAGAAACCGGATTTTGCCCCGGACCTGATCCAGCCATCCATCGGTGACCTGGGTACGGGTGGCTTGAGCATCAACATGGGCACCACCGACGTGGGAACCCGGACGGACGAGAAGGAATTCATTTTCGATTCGGTGGACCTGGACCAGGCGCCCCAGGTGCTTGTCCAAACCCCGCCCGAATATCCGTTCAAGGCCCGTGAGCAGGGTGTGGAAGGGTACGTGGCGGTGAAGATGCTGGTCCGCGAAGACGGATCGGTGGGACAGATCAACGTCATCAAGGCCAAGCCCCAGGGCTTTTTCGAAAACGCCGTGCGTCGGGCTTTGCCCAACTGGACCTATCAGCCTGGCCGGATCGGGGGCGATCCGGTGACCTCGTGGGTCATGACCACCGTGCGATTCAACTTGAACTGACCGTCGGGGTCAGGACAGGGACACAAGGAGAAGGCATATGTATTTTCAGGGCAAATCGATGGCCACTCTGGCGGTCCTCGTCTTCGTATTGATGGGCACAGCCCAGGCCATGGCCGCTCCGGCCAGCGAGAAGGGATACGATGAAAGTGCCGGCAGCACGGTGTTGACCGTCACCGAAGATCTCTACGCCCCGGCCCGCATTCCCCGCCACACCCGCAAGGTGGTGTTCCGGGCGCGCAGTCTGCGTCGACGTGGTGAGGCCGAGCAGTGCATCACCTTGCTGCGCGAGCATGTGGCCGAGCACCCGGACCAGGACCATGACATGGTCCAGTATTACCTGGGGCAGGCGCTCATGGATCTGGATCGTCACGCCGAGGCCCGCGACGCCTTTGCCCGGGCGGTGGAAATGGAGCCCAGGCTGGACCGCGCCTGGATTGGCCTGGGCGATGCCCGTTACCAGCTCAAGGAATACGCGGAAGCCAGTGTGGCATTCGAACGAGGGTTCAATCTCTCGCCCGAACGCCCGGTGAACATCCTGTTTTACGCCGCTACCACCGCCCTGCTGGCCGAGCAACCGGCCCGCGCGCTGACCCTGCACCAGGAACTGGTGACCGGGCGCTGGGGCGACGTGCGGCAGGAGTGGTATCGCGGCCTGGCCAGCAGCGCCCTACAGGCCAAAACACCGGAACTGGCCGACCAGAATCTGGACGAGATGCTGCAGCGCTATGCCGATGACCCTGCGGCCTGGTACCTGATCTACCAGTTCAGCGTGGGCAAGGGGGATTATCGGCGGGCCGCGGTGGCCCTGACGGTCACGGGGTACCTGAGGGATCTGTCCGAGGAGGAAAGCCGCCAGCTGGGCGATCTCTATGCCGTGGTGGGGGTGCCTGACCTGTCGGTGGATGCCTACCGCCTGGCGCTGGGGAGCCAGCCGACCACCGAGGGATATGAGAAGCTGGTGTCGGCATGCCTGGCGGCTCATCGCACCGATGAGGCCCTGGTGATTCTCGAAGAGGCCTTGACCCATACCAGCAGCAGTCGGTTGTGGTCACTGAAGGGCGATGTCCATTACCTGAAGCGAGAATATGGCGAGGCGCGCGAAGCCTTTGCCAGGGTGTTGCATGAAGAACCGGAGCACGGCAGGGCGCACCTGATGGTGGGTTATTGCAGTATCGAACTGGGCGAGCAGGATCTGGCCCTGACGCA
>JAZBOO010000082.1:0-2823 GCA_036351155.1 Candidatus Krumholzibacteriia bacterium
CCGTTCAGCGCCAGTTCACCGCAAATCGCCTCCAGTTCTTGAGGTGTGTACTCGCTTCCCGGCCAGTCCACGTCACCCTCGGCCCACTTGCTTTCGCGCACCCAGTCAAAGCGTGCCACTGCCCGGAACATGGGTTCAAGGCAAAGGCCATCCGGGCCTTCGAAGCATTCCTGAGGCTGCCAGGGGGTCGGCTGCGCGGTAATATTGGCGTCCACAAATTCATCGCCCCGGAAGGGGAACTCGTTGGCCAGGTCGGTGACCTGATCACGCCAGTCGATCAACGTGTTGGTGCCGATGGTGTCGGCAAAGGCAGGGACGCCGCCCATATGTCGCGCCTTGAAGTCCGGATCGATCACCAGGGCCTTCACGCCGGCACAGGAAGCCTTGCGGTCCTCGCTGGCCAGGTTGAGGCGTCCGTAGACGTACTTGCCCACCGGGACGGTCCAGTCCAGCGTGGTGATGCCCGCGGTGGCGTAAGGATACTGCCTGGGGCCGCGGTCGACCTCCGAACCGTCCGGCAGTGTGGTCTGCCCGAACCCCACCACAAAGGTGTTTCCCCCAAACTGGGCAACACTCTCTTGAGAGGTGAACATGATGGGCACCATGTAGTTGGGCTGAGCTTCCAGGAAGCTCTCCATGCTGCGCTCACCCACCAGGAACACATTGCCGGCCCGTTGCTGATAGGGTGTCAACCAGACATACCGATCTATCCCGTTCTGGGGTCGGAACTGGCTCATGAGCAGCTGATTGGTATGGGCCCGGGCGGGAATCAGCACTGTCCGGTAAGCCACCAGGTCGGAAAAAGAGATCTGATCGTTCTGGCTGATATGGTCACTGGCCCAGTCGAATCCGGCCACACCACCAGGTCCGTCGAGGAACTGCCAGAACGCGTCCCGGTAGGCCGCATTGTCGTAGGCCACCGACCCCGTTTCATCCGGCCACTGGTTCGAGTTGTCATCGATCACCTGATCGACGACCAGGAGTGGATACTGCAGATCAATGGGCACGAACGGGATCACATTGAGATGCCATTCCAGCGTGGTCACCTGGCTGGAATTGTCCACCACCCGCAGAGTGAAGATGTGGTAGCCCGCGCTGAAGGATCGCTCCTCCGCAAACAGGTTCTGAGGACCGGTCCCCGGGGGGACAGCCCAGCCGGGATCGTTCGGGTCGCTCGGGTCGACCAGGTCGAAGCCATGGCGGTAGGACACGATGGTCCCGCCGTAGGCGGCCGCCGAAGCGGTCCAGCTGAAGTTCAATGGTTGACCGCTGGCAATCTCGGTGACGCGATTGGTGGTGGTCACCCCCAGGTAATATTCCGCCAGCTGAACCGCCGGCCGGAACAGATCGGCCCGCACTCGCATGTGAAAAACTTCCTGGCCGTAGTCCCGATCCAGGCTGACCGCCCCGGTGGTGTCCATCACCTGAAAAGCCATCAGGAAATACTGCTGATCATTCAGGTCGGGAAAGGTGATGCGGCGCTGCTCCACCATTTCCGGGTACGGCATCCAGGGCGACCAGGCAGGACTGGCAAAATCCACCAGCTCGTCCACATGCTGCTCGTATTCGAAACGCGATTCCACAGGTTGACCGTCCACCTCGGCGGCGGTGAACAAGAAGCGCACATGGGTGGGCACGCCACCTTCGGAGTCGGGATCGACGCCTTCGAAGCCCACGGTCACCGTCGGGGGCACATTCGTGGCCTGCGAGGAGTTGATACTGGGGAACAGTGCCCTGACACTGGGCACGTAGGCTTCGGCCTGGGCCACAGCCTGACCGGCCATCAACAGGAGGGCCACAAGGACCATGCCTGACTGGATTTGCTTGATTAAATTCTTCATTTCTCTATCCCCTTTCCCCTTGTCGGGGCAAAATCCCGGTCTGATCACTTCATCAGGGTCATGCGACGCGTATCGGTGGTGTCCGCCGTTTTCAGGCGCACGAAATACACACCGGCCGCTGCGGTACGACCCCGGCTGTCCCGACCACGCCAGGTCACTTCATGGTGACCGGGAGCGACCGACTCGTCGAGCAGCTGGTGCACCAGCCGACCCGCCAGGTCGAACACCGCAATCGACACGCGGCCCTGACGGGCCAGGTCGTACTTGATGGTGGTCTGGGGATTGAAGGGATTGGGATAGATCTCGCTCACCCGGGTCACGCGGATGGGCAATGGACCGGGAACCGGTGCCTGGGCACAGCCCACGGGCAGGGCCCCCATGCCGCCACAATCGGGCTCGGCCTCCGGGGTGCAGGGGCTGGCCTCGTCCAGGTTGAACTTGTGATCTCCTGCCAGGGTCAGGCAGAACAGAGGATCTTCGGAAATGAAATAGCCAAAACCTTGCTCGACGGGCGGCTCACCCGTGCCATCGAAGATGTTGCTGCAGTCGGGCTTGTAGAGACTGTCGCTGTCCCCCGCCAGGATGTCGGCATCCGAAACGATGCTCGCCACCGCCACGACATAGGATTGGCTCCAGCCGGCCGCAGCCGCCACCTCGCTGGTGCTGTTGCGGGCCACGGTGGTGCGCATGAGCCCGACATGAGAGTTCCTGGCCATGTTGAAAGCGCCTCCGGCAGACCCGGCCTCGTTTTCATACACGATGCAGTTTTCCAGCAGGAGCTCACAATCATTCACACAGGCGATGGCGCCACCCACGGCGCGGGCCTTGTTCCGGCGAAAAACGCAGTCGGTGAAAATGGGGTTGGACCCATCGGCACAGAACACCGCGCCCCCGTAAACGGCCTCGAAGTTCTCGAAGCGGCAATGGGAAAAGTTGGGAGAGGCTTCCTTCAGAACAGCCGCGCCCCCGCGGTCCACATATC
>JAZBOO010000083.1:0-6010 GCA_036351155.1 Candidatus Krumholzibacteriia bacterium
GCCGTGCCGGGATTCTGGCTGGGCTTGATGGCCATCATGCTGTTCAGCCGCCAGCTGGGCTGGTTTCCCGCCAGTGGCATGCAATCCACCGACGCCGGCTTCATGTCCACTCCCGACCGTTGGCTGGACATCGCGCATCATCTGGTCTTGCCCGCCTGTACCCTGGCCCTCGGTTCCTTCATGGGAACGGCCCGTTACCTGCGGGCCTCACTGATCGAAGCCCTCGGGCAGGATTACATCCTGGCCGCCCGGTCCCGCGGCATCCCCGAATCGCGAATCTTCCGTCATCATGCCCTGCGCAACGCCCTGCTGCCGCTGATCACGCTGGTTGGCCTCAGCTTGCCTTTCCTGCTGGGGGGGGCGGTCGTCACCGAGGTGGTCTTTGGCTGGCCGGGCATGGGGCGCGTCACCGTGGATGCTATTTTTACGCGGGATTACCCCGTGGTCATGGCCACCACCCTGACCGCCGCAGTGATGGTGGCGCTGGGCTCGCTGGTCGCCGACCTGCTGTATCGCCGCGCCGATCCGCGCGTGGGTATGAGCCGGGCCGGAGGTTCCCTGTGAAGAGGCCGGGCCTGATCATCACCCTTTTTCTTCTGCTGGTGGGTGTCGGGGCCCCCTGGCTTTCTCCCGGCGATCCCGTGGCCCTCGGGCCGGCCGACCTGGTCTTGCAGGCGCCCAGCTGGAGCCACCCTCTGGGCACCGATGTTCACGGGCGTGACATCCTGGCCCGGTTGATCCACGGGGCGCGGGTGAGCCTGCTGGTGGGCTGGGTCAGTGTTCTGGTCGCCGTCAGCCTGGGTACACTCATCGGGATGGCAGCCGGGCTGGGGCCCAGCTGGCTCGACAATCTGCTCATGCGTTTCACCGACATATTTCTCGCCTTTCCGCGCATCTTTCTCGTGCTGCTGTTGATCAGCTTGACCTCGCCCAGCCTGCTCCTGGTCATGACCGTGCTGGGTCTGACAGGGTGGATGGGAGTGGCCCGCCTGGTCCGCGCCGAGGCCCTCAGCCTGGGGGAACGCGACTTCGTCCGGGCGGCCCGGGGACTGGGACTGTCCGGCTGGCGGGTGGCCTGGGCCCATGTTCTGCCCAATCTGCTGCCGACCATCCTGGTGGCGGCTTCTCTGCGGGTGGGTGGAGCCATCCTGACCGAAAGTTTCCTCAGTTTCCTGGGACTGGGGGCTCAGGAACCGGTCATCAGCTGGGGTGCCATGATCCAGCAGGGCCGCCAGCATCTGCTGGACGCCTGGTGGTTGACCACCTTTCCGGGGCTGGCCATCGTCTTGACGGTGATCGGGTACAATCTGCTGGGCGATGAGCTGGGCCGAGATTCCGATCCCCGTGCCGAGGGAGGCAAGGATGTCTGAGCCCCTGTTTTCCCTTCGAGATCTCCAGGTGCGCTTTGACCAGACGGGCCCACCAGTCCTGAACGGGCTGAACCTGCAGGCCATGCCCGGCGAGGCCCTGGCCATCGTGGGCCCCTCCGGCTGTGGCAAGAGCTTGACGGCCCGGGCGCTCTGCGGACTGCTCCCGGGGGAAGCTCACTGGTCAGGAAGCATCACCTGGAAAGGATCTCCTCTGCTTGATCCCGGCGAGCCGGCCTGGCAAGCCATGCGCGGCCGTGGCGCGGCCATGGTGCTTCAGGAGCCGGCCACCAGCCTGAACCCGGTGCTTCGCGTGGGCGATCAAATTGCCGAGTCTGTCCGCCAGCACCACGGAGGCAGCTGGACCGAGGCGCGCCGGAAAGCCGTCCAGCTCCTGGACGAGGTGCAGGTGCCCGAACCGGAGGTGCGGGCGCGCTGGTATCCCCATCAGCTGAGCGGTGGCATGCGCCAGCGTGTTTTGCTGGCTGCCGCCCTGGCCTGCGCGCCGGAGCTGCTGATCGCCGACGAACCGACCACGGCCCTCGATCTGACCGTCCAGCGGGAAATCCTGCTTCTGATTGACCGGGTGCGCCGCGAGCGGGGGATGGGGTTGCTGTTCATCAGCCACGACCTTGATGTGGTGGCGTTGCTGTGTGACCGCGTGGCCGTTCTGGAAGGCGGTCAGGTGGTGAGGGAGTTCCCGGTGGGTGAACTGCCCGTCAGTCCGGTTGATCTTGCGGCTCCGCCTTCTCTTGATCCGGAAGCTCCGGTGGTGCTGACCGCCCGTGACCTGCAGGTGACCTATGCCGGCATCCGGGGCCGGGCCTTTTCCCTGGGGCGGCCCGACGAGGGGGTACACCTGACCTTGAAGGCAGGGGAGGCCCTGGGTGTGGCGGGAGAATCGGGATCGGGAAAAACCACCCTGGCCCGGGCCCTGACCCGGCAGTGGGAGCTGACCCGGGGTGAGATAACCCTCGAGGGCCAGTCCCTGACCACGGCCAGGGGAGCGGACTTGCGCCGGCTGCGCCGACGGGTGCCCATGATCTTCCAGGACCCGGGAGCTTCGTTGAATCCACGCCAGCGGGTGGGGGCGGCCCTGCGTGAAGCAGGAGCCGGCGAAGGACCGGGAGTGACGGCTCTGCTGGCCGAGGTAGGCCTGGACCCGGACCTGGCGGCGCGTTTCCCTCATCAGCTTTCCGGAGGCCAGCGCCAGCGGGTGGCGGTGGCGCGCTGCCTGGCTGCCGACCCGGCGGTTCTGGTGGCCGATGAGGTGACCTCGGCCCTGGACGCCGGCAGCACGCGCCAATTGCTGGATCTTCTGATGGGACTGATGTCCAGGCGTGGCGTGGCGCTGGTGGTGATCTCCCATGACCTGGATGTTTTGCACCGTGTTTGTCACCGCGTGATCGTCATGTCCCAGGGCATGGTGCTGGAGGAGTATCCCCGGGCGCTGTCCAGTTCGCCGTGTCATCCTTACACCCGACACCTGCTGGAGGCCTCTCCGGCAAAAATCCGTGCAAACCTTGCGGGCTTGGACGATGGGCGTGATCAGATGGGAAATCCCAGGCCCGTGCAGGGCCCTGGATGCCCGTGGCAAGGTAGCTGCGAACTGGTCAAACCCCGTTGTTCGGAGCAGTTACCTCCTCTGGTGGAGGGTGCCGCAGGCCATTGGTGGCGTTGCCCCGAAACCGGGATGGCTGGCCACTCACATTTTATTGACACGTAATAGGCCAATCTCTATATTCAAACACCAGTTGCACAATGGGTTCCCCAGGGGGCCCGGAGCGCAACAAAAAATCGGCGGTAACGCCCCGTTTCATAGGCACCCCCACACTGCCCGGCTAAGGATCAGTGCGTTACAATAGACTTCAGATCACAGGTTCCTCACGGAACCCATGTTCGGCCGGATTTGTTCCCTCGGAAAGGAGCGCCCGTATGCTCCGGCGCCACCGGATCCAGTGGATTCTGCCTCTTCTCGGTTTGCTTGTCCTGGCTTCCTTGGCCACGTCCGGCGATGTGTTCGCCCAGGGCGCGCCTGGAACCATCAAGGGTGTCGTGAAAGATGGGGAATCGGGCGAGCTCTTGGACTACGCCAACGTCCTGCTTTCGGGCACCAATCGAGGGACCATGTCTCTCGGTGGAGGCGTTTTCTACTTCAACGGCATGCCGCCCGGGGTATACACCGTCAAGGTGTTGTACCTGGGTTATGCTCCCATGGAGCAGACGATCACTCTGCGCGCGGGTGAAACCGCGAACCTGACCTTCACGCTCGAGACCGTCATCGTCGAAACGCTGCAGGCGTTCGATGTCGAGGGTGCCGAGTACATGGTCGAGGTCAAGAGTGCCGTCACCGAGCACACCGTTTCCTCCGAGACCTTCGAAAAGTTTGCCATCGACTCCGTCGAGGACGCGCTGTCCAAGCAGGCCGGCGTGGTTTCCCGCGCGGGTGAGCTTTACGTGCGTGGCGGTCGTTCGGGCGAGGTGTCCTTCCAGATGGACGGTGTGACCGTGAGCAACCCGCTCGGCACCGGCCACCTCGAGGTCTCCACCCTGGCCGTCGAGAGCACCAGCATGGTGACCGGTGGTCTGGACGCCAAGTACGGCAACGCTCTTTCCGGTGTGGTGAACATCGTGACCAAGGAAGGTGGGCAGAAGTTCGGGGGAGCCGTGCGGTTCCTCACCGATGACTTCGGACGCCAGGACAAGACCTTCACGAACTACGATCGCTTCGAGTACCAGTTCGGCGGCCCCATGCCCATCGAGGGCCTGACCTACTCCCTGGCCGGTGACCTGAGTTTCACCGATGGGGAAAACACGTCGGTGGCCGATCGTCCCGAGTACAAGATCAAGCTGGGGGACACCACCCTGTTCAAGTTCCGGCGCCGCCAGTTCAACTCCGCCAAGGGCTCGGCCAAGCTGGCCTACACCCTGGACGAGAACAAGAAGGTGACCGCCGAGTACTCCTACTCGACCTCGCTGAACGAAGTGTACCGACCCAACTGGAGCGTCAAGGGCTATGCCAAGCGGGTCATGTACATGCCCGAGGTGATCTACCGCAGCAACTTTGGTGACTGGTTCGCCACCGGACGTATGATCGCGGTTTACTACGGCCCCTGGTTCGACACCATGCTGCAAAATTCCCGCACGGCGCTGGTGGTCGACGAGCGCAACAGCAGCGAACAGCGGGTGGCCTTGCCCATTCTCGAGGTGCGCGGCGCGGCCGATAATCGCATCTACACAGTGGTGGCCCATGCCGAATTTGACGGGTTCCGCTACCCCTACTCCTCGTTCTCCACGGTGGCTGAAGACAGTGCCTACACGGCCTTCAACAGCGCCAACCGCCTGAACCAGAACCGGAACATCGGTCAGGTGGGTAAAGTGGTCTGGCGTCACAACCTGAGCGAAAGCACCTTCTACACGGTGCGCCTGGGTCTGGTGGCCTTCGACACCCGGAGCGATGTCCAGGGTAAGGATCCCTGGGAGTACAACCACGGCGGCATCTGGTCGCCAGGCCTGTTCTTCGGGGAGCAGCGCATCTACCAGGCCGGCTCGGATTACTATTCCGATCCTCTGAGCCCCTATTTCGTGACCACCAGCGACAACGGAACCTATTTCGAGGAGTACAGCCGTACTTACAGTCTGGGTCTCGAGCTGGTGAGCAACCGCTGGGAAGGCCATCTGGTGGAAACCGGGATGGGCCTGCGTTACAACGATCTGGAACGTTACGCTCTGGCCAATCCCGCCATCATGCGGCAGAACCGGTTCACCGGGCAGTGGAGCCAGGGATCGAACCGCAATGTTTTCCATACCTACAACCCGGAAGCCTTCTGGTATGGCCAGGATCGCTGGGAATACGAAGGTATGGTGGTGAACTACGGTTTGCGCTGGGACATGTTCTCGCCGGGATCCGCTGCAGCCATCGAGCTGACCAACGAGGATGTGGACGCCAACGTGGTCAAGTACAAGACCGCCTTCCAGCCGCGCCTGGGATTTGCGTTCCCCATCACCGAACGTGACGGTTTCCACTTCCACTATGGCCGGTTCGTGCAGTTCCCCAGTCGCGAGTACCTGTTCGCCAGCCAGGATGCTGTGGGTAATGCCGGGACCCTGGGTAACCCGAACCTGGAACCTGAAACCACGGTGCAGTACTCCGCGGGTATCAAGCACCAGTTCAGTGACTACATTGCCGGCCAGTTCTCCTTGTACTCCAAGGACATCTACGACCTGATCGCGGCCACCACGGTGACCGACCAGGCCACCGGTAATACCCTGGCCCGTTACATCAACAAGGCCTATGCGTCTTCCCGGGGTATCGAGATGACCCTGGAGAAGCGCTACAGCGACAACTACCAGTTCAACTTCAGCTACACCTACAGCTTTGCCGATGGTGTGGCCTCTTCGAGTGAATTCGGAGCCGCTCCTGAAGGTCTGCAGTACCTGCCGAACCAGGAGCTGCCTCTGGCCTGGGATCAGCGCCACACCTTGAACTTGCTTCTCTACCTGGCCGAGCCGGGGGTGTGGTCCACTTCCTTCACCTTCTCCTACGGCAGCGGGTTCCCCTGGACGCCGAGCGACCGCTTTGCGCGTCGTCAGGATCCCATGCTGGAAAACAGTGAGCGCTTGCCGGCGACCTACTCCCTCGA
>JAZBOO010000084.1:0-3978 GCA_036351155.1 Candidatus Krumholzibacteriia bacterium
CTCCATGTTCGGTGTGGTGGCCCTGACGGGCGTGGTGGTGAATGACTCGCTCATCATGATCGACTTCATCAACCGCGGCCGCCGGGAAGGCGCCGATCTGAAAACCGCCGTCATCGAGGCGGGGCTGCGCCGTTTCCGTCCCATCATGCTGACCTCGGTGACCACCTTTGCCGGGTTGATGCCCCTGATCCTGGAAAAAAGCCTGCAGGCCAAGTTCCTGATCCCCATGGCGGTCAGCCTGGGTTTCGGGGTCATGTTCGCCACCTTCATCACCCTGATTCTTGTGCCCGTCAGCTACACCATGCTGGTGGACTTCAAGAATTTCTTCGGTGTGCGGGATGATGTGCTGGATCCAGAACTGGACACGGACGATGAGGATGATCTGCTGAACCCGGGGACCGTCTGACCCGGTCAGGCAAGAGCGAGAGAGGAGGTGGTCCGGTGGGGCCACCTCTTTTATCTGGAGGCCGTCAATTCTTCCACCAGGTTGGCGGCAAAGCCCACCAGCCCGGGGCAGGTGGCCTCGTACACTCCCGCCTCCTTGGCCGCCGTGCGCTCCAGGTCGTTGCTGATGTCCACCCCCGTCAAATCATTGCAGCGCAGCGCGCCCTTCTCCCGGGCAAACCGCTCCATGAACTCGCGCACCATGGCGTCGTTGCGGTCCCGGGTTTCCGCGTCGTCCGGATCGGTGCGGCCCCCATGCAGCCCCAGCACCATGATGGCCCCGGTGATGGTCCCGCACAGGCGCCCCAGGCGCGCCACCCCTCCCCCGAAGGGACTGGCCAGCCGCAGCGCCGTTTCATGATCCAGGCCGTAACGGGGCGCGAAGGCGCAGAGCAGAGCCTGAGAACACGAATATCCCTCGGCAAACATCTGAACAGCAGTTTCGGTGGGGCTCATGGCATCTCTCCTTGGGGCATGCTGTGCATGGTAGGACTCCGATCTGTTCCCGGCAAGATCTCCCATTTCGGATTTTCTGCGCAGGTTTTTTGCCATTGGCGCGTTAGGTAGATATGAACGTTGCGTTCGGGGTCGGCTGCCCCACCTGGCCGGCCCCACCTCTTTTCTCGGGAGACCGTCATGAAAACTGCCGCCTTGATCACCCTGTCCATCCTCTTCCTCTTGATTTCCGGCGAGTCCGTTTCTGCCCAGGATTCCCCAGCTGGTGATCTCTCCGGACAGTGGGTTCTGGACCAATCCCGAAGTACGGACCTCACACCCCCCACCCCACAAGGCGGACGGCGCGGTGGCGGCGGCGGCGGCCGCGGCGGGATGGGTGGTGGAGGCCGAGGCGGCATGGGCGGTGGCCGGCCGGGCGGGGGACAGCGTCCCCAGGGCGACTCCGATCGATCAACCGAGATGAAAAAGCACCACGAGGAAATGATCCAGAAAATCAGCCGCCTGGAAATTTTCCAGGAAGGCCCCGAACTGAACCTGACCGATGGGCTGGACATCACCCAGCTCATTTTCACCGATGGCCGCAAGCACAGCATCTGGACCCAGGCCGGTGAGGTCCAGGCCGATGCCCGCTGGGAGGGCCCCGTCCTGGTGCTACAGCTCAAGGCTCCCCGGGACAAGACGCCTCAGGTCCGTCGCTTCCAGCTTTCCGAGGACGGCCAGGAGTTGACCATCACCGAAACCCGCCGGTTCGGGGGTCAGAAGAGCGAGACTGAAATCCGTCTGGTTTACACCCGGAAGAAGTAGCAGCATGGTCCACAATCAGTTATGCCTGTTCAGGTTGGAGCCCGCGGCCGGGGCTCTCGCGCTGGAAACTTGCCCGGCCCCGATCTTATGGTTAGCTTTTTCACTTGATGATGCGTTTCGGATGGCGTCATCTGGCGACTAAATAGTTGCGAATTTTCTAAAGTGTGTTTCCTTTTCTGGCGAAATAGGAAATGGAGGTGTGAACCCGTTGAGGTTCCACCACCGCCTGGGTGTGGACATCCGCCCTGGGCATTGCCTGAACACAAGGGATGGTTACAGTGAGCACCGAGAACCTGATCGGCATCACCGACACTGCCGTCGAAGCCTTCAAGGGATTCGACTGGGCAGAGCACGATGGCAAGGGCGTTCGCCTTTTTGTCCAGGGCTTTGGCTGAGGCGGCCCCAGCATTGGCATGGCTCTGGATGAGCCTAAAGAGGAAGATCATGTGGCGGACCAGGGCGGAATTCAGTTCCTGATGGATGCCCAGACCACCGACATCCTGCGTCAGAGCGGCGGCTTGACCATCGACTACGTCGACGAGTCCTACCGTCGGGGCTACATGCTCAAGCTCGGTGCAGCCAACGACTGCAGCAGCGGCGGGTGCAACGGCTGCGGTTGATCCCGGCCTCCGTCCCTGTCCCAAAAAATCGCCGGACTCCCGTGGATCACAAGCCCGCAGGTGTCCGGCGTTTTTTATTCAGGCTGAAGTCCGGCCTGATCAGAAATCGTCGGGATCGATATCGTAGTCATCGTCGAGAAAATCGTCTTTTTCGCCGACCACCCGATCTCGATAACCCAGATCCTCCTCGTCGAAGTCCTCCGGGTCCTCTTCCTCCAGATCCTCGATATCCGGCTCATCGCTCGAATTGAATTCCTCTTCGAATTCCTCACAGCAATCATCCGAACAGAAGACCTGATCACGATAATGGATACCCTTGCCTTCAATCTCAATGCCGCACTGAGAGCAAACGCTGAAGTCCATGACAACCAATTCTCCCGCAGGGCCGATGGCCCCCTCATGTTCCGGTGGTCTGCGGGTGGTGGCCCACCCCGGAACCCCGGAAAACGCCCTTGAGTCTCCGAGCTGGCCGCATGATGGGCCAGCTTTCCTCGTCATGATCGGCAGGCTGGCGACGAACTGTATAGCCTACCGAAAGGCCAGAATGTACGCCACCCAGGCCGGGGCCAGATCGCCCTTGTTGTCGGGAAGGAAGATCCCGTTGGGCTCGCCGTCCTCGTCGGCGCCCTCCCAGTACACCACCACCTTGCGGAACCCGCTGTCCTTCAGCACATCCCGCACCTCGGCCAGTGTCCAGATCCGCCAGTCGTACTCGAAGGCACTTTCCAGCTGGCTTCCATCGGGAAACCGGAAATGGATCTTGCACAGGGTTTCGTTGGTGATGGGATTGAAATCATCCTGGTCCCAGAGGTATTCGAACCCTTCGACATCCTTCTCTTCGATCTGGGGAATCTGCGCCTCGGGACCGCCGTAGCAGTCCATCAACAGCATGCCCTCGTCACGCAGGCTGGCATGGGCCAGCTTGGCGTACTCCAGGAGCTGCTCCCGGGTTTTCAGGCCCCACCAGCTGAAGTTGGTGGCCGCGATGATATCAGCCCGCGGGTCCAGCACCTTGCGCACGTCCTCCTGGATGAGCGTGACGCGCTCGGCCGCTTCGCCCAGAGGAACCAGGTTGTTCTCCCGACCCCAGTCCAGCGTGGGGCCGTCCAGGTCCACACCCAGGGCCCGGTTGGTGGGCCGCGATTGCACCCAGTCGGCGCACATCAACGCGGTGCCGCAAAAATCTTCCCGCAACAGTTCAGGCCACCGCCCATACTCGCCCAGGAACACCCGGTCCATGAACTCGACTTCCATCTCCGTGTTCTGCACCGAAAGCTCGTAACACCAGTGCTTGTCGGCGTTGCCTGCGGTGAGCTGGCCGGCCTCGGCCAGCAATGCCATCCGCTCCTTCAGGGGAAGGCCGGGATCCAGTTCCAGCTTCCTGGCCTTCTTCGGTTTGCTCTTGCCCGCCATGTTGTCCTTCCCGGCCGTGTGGGCCGCCCTGATCAGCGCAGGGGTTTGTGATCCCGCGCAAAGTATTCGTCGGTCATCCGCTTGACCTTGCGGCCCAGGAAAATCAGGGCAATCAGGTTGGGCAGAGACATCAATCCCAGGGCACTGTCTCCGAAATTCCACACGATCTCAAGTGAGAAAATGGCCCCCAGGAAATTCATGATCACGAACACGATCTTGTAGGGCAAAACATAGCCGGTGC
>JAZBOO010000085.1:0-3455 GCA_036351155.1 Candidatus Krumholzibacteriia bacterium
CCACGGGCACCTTCAGATCAGTGGGAGCAAAATTGAAGATCCCGATAACGCCAGCTGCCACCAGCCGATCGGTGACGGCCTGGGCGTGCGCCGAGGGCACCGTCAGGATGGCGATCTTTATTTTTTCCCGCGTGATGGCCTCTTCCATTTCATCCATGTCCTGAACCGTCCGGCCCCGGAAATCCAGGCCGATCAGCTTGGGGTTCACGTCAAAAATGCCCCGCACGGGAAAGCCCTGCAGTTCCAGGTTCTGGTAGTTGGCCAGGGCCTGACCCAGGTGACCCGCCCCCACGATGGCCGTGGGCACCGGTTCGGCGATGCCGATGATCTTTTCCAGGGCCGGGACCAGTTTATCGACCTGGTAGGGACGGCCAGGACGGCTGAAGCCGCCAAAATAATGGAAATCGTGCCGCAACTGGCTGGCCTTGATGTCCAGGGATTCGGCGAGCTGGCGGGAGGAAACGTCCTCCACCCCGATGGCCTGCAACAACTTCAACTTTTCCAGATACAGGGGAAGCCTGAGGATCGTGGCGTCGGGGACATCGTGACATTTGCGAATTTTCTTCACCTGAGGCTCCTCTTGCTGTTATTTCAATAACAATATTTCAATTCAAGGGGCAAATCTTGTTAGTTTTTTACCAGCTTCAGATTAGTGGCACCTGTTAATTTCGTCAAGGGTCCTTGTCGGGTATTTCTGGAGGTTTGCCCCGCTGAAAACTATTTTTCGGCGGTGCCCTCTTCACCAGATCGTCGCACCGGATCCCGGCTTGCCGGAAAACCCGAGAGATACCGACATGGACAATGCCTTCACGCTCAAGGATCCCTGGCTTCTGCAACCACTCCCGATGTTCGGCGACCTGGACGACGCCGGCTACGCCGAACTGGGCTTCATGGTGGGCCTGGAAGTTCATCAGCAGCTCCTGACCAGGCGCAAGCTGTTCTGCCGCTGTCCGGCCGGCCAGTACAACAAAGAGGATCACCAGGCGGAGGTGCTGCGCCACATGCGGCCCACCCTGTCGGAAATGGGCGAGTACGACGGCACGGCTTTGATGGAATTCAAGACTCGTAAAAACATTATCTATCTTCTGAACAACCAGACCGTGTGCACCTACGAGATGGACGATGCGCCCCCCTTCGAGATCGACGATGAGGCCCTGGACCGCAGCATTGCCGTGACCATGATGCTGGGCTGCAACGTGGTGGGCGAGGTGCACATCACCCGCAAGCAGTACCTGGACGGCAGCATCCCCACGGGATTCCAGCGCACCGCCATCATCGGCACCGACGGGGATATTCCCTACCGCGACCGGCAGATCCATATCAGGCAAGTCAGCATCGAGGAGGACTCGTGCCGCGAGGTCAGCGACGAGGGGCACGTGCGCACCTACCTGACCGACCGGCTGGGCATGCCCCTGATCGAGACGGTGACCGATCCCGATATGAAAACCCCGCTCGAGGCCATGGAAGTGGGGCAGGTCATCCGCCATCTGGCCCGCAGCAGCGGACTGGTGCGGACCGGCAGCGGCGCCGGCCGGCAGGATGTCAACGTGTCGGTCACCGGCGGCACCCGCATCGAGATCAAGGGCGTCAACAGCCTGCGCGCCATTCCCCGTCTGGTGCACAACGAGGCCCTGCGCCAGCGCACCCTGGTGGGCATTCAGGGTGAGTTGAAAAGGCGCGGCATCACCCCGGAAACCATTGCCGACAAGGGATTCGATGTGACCTCCATTGTGCGGGGCACCGAGTGCCGGTTCATCGCCAAGGCCCTGGAAAAAGGAGCCACCGCTCTGGCCATTCCCCTGCCCGGCTTCCAGGGATTGCTGCAGCTGCAAACCCAGCCGCGCACCAGTTTCCTCAAGGAGTTCAGCGACCGCATCCGGGTCATCGCCTGTATCGACTACCTGCCCAACCTGGCGCTGTCCACCCAGGACGTGCCCACCCTCAGCAGCGGCGAATGGGACCGCGTGATCAGGACCTGTGGGGTGGCGGCGGATGTGCCGGTCATCGTGGTCTGGGGGCGGCAGCTGGACGTGGAAACCGCCGTTCGCGAGGTGGCCATCCGAGCCCGCGAGGCCTGTGAAGGTGTGCCCCAGGAAACGCGACAGGCGCTCGAGGACGGAACCAACGGATTCGAGCGCATCCTCCCCGGAGCCGACCGCATGTACCCGGACACCGACCTGCCCCCCATCGCCCTGGACGATGAACGGGTGGAGGGCATCCGCAGCACGTTGCCGCCCGCTCCCTGGGTACGACGTGACCGGGCCCTCGAAATGGGCGTGGGCCCGGACCTGGCCGAGCGTCTGGGCCGCCATCGCGCCTGGGATCTTTTTCAGCATCTGGCGCCGAAGCTGGAACCGGATGCACATCTCACAGCTCATCAGCTGGCCAGTTTGCTGCTGGATCGCTCGGCCCCTCGGCCTGCCAGCTTGAAAGTGGCGGGCTCATGGTGGGAAGATGCCATGACCCGCCTGGTCCGGGGCGAAATCCTGCCGGAGTCGGTGTGGCTGAGCGAAGACGAGTTGCTGCCCCGGCTGGACGAAGAGACCGCCCGCCGCCTGGTGGACAAGGCCCTGGCTGTGCTGCCCGAGGGGCTGCCACGGGACCCGCAGAAAAGAATCAACTGCCTGATGCCGCTGGCCATGATCGAAATCAGAGGCCGATTTGCCGGCCGAACCGTGCGCACCTGGCTGGAAGCCCGGGTCGAGGAGGAGCAATCGTGAGCGCCCCCAACGAAGACTTCAAGGGCTACCGCACGCCCACGCTGGAACTCTTGCAAAGGGAAGAGTCTCCGGTCTGGAGCCAGGTCACCCTGCACACCACCCGCGGCGAATTTTCCGGCCTGATCCTGCCCCGCAGCGAGACCGCCGACGCCCTGCACATCGTCCTGAAGCTGGACACCGGCTACAACATCGGCATTCGCCACGACACGGTCGAGCGCATCAGCGTGCACGGCCGCAAGGTGGCCAACTACCAGATCCCCGAGAAGGCCTTTCCCTTCGATCCGGTCAAACCCCGGGTCAAGCTGTTCGGCACCGGGGGGACCATCGCCAGCCGTCTGGATTACCGGACCGGTGCGGTGATTCCCGCCTTCAGCCCCGGCGAGCTCTATGGATCTGTGCCCGAGCTGGCCGACATCTGCAACATGGAAACCGAGAAGCTTTACGGCGTGTTCAGCGAGAACATGGGCCCCGAACAGTGGATGGGTACGGCGCGCGCCATCGCCGCCGAGATCGAGAAGGGTGTGGCCGGCATCGTGGTCGGGCACGGAACCGACACCATGCACCACACCGCGGCCGCCCTGAGCTTCATGGTGCAGGATTCCCCCGTGCCCATCGTCATGGTGGGCAGCCAGCGCAGCAGCGACCGCCCCAGCAGCGACGCGGCCATCAACCTGATCAACTCGACCCGCACCGCGGCGACCAGCGATATCGCCGAGGTCATGGTCTGCATGTTCG
>JAZBOO010000086.1:0-3804 GCA_036351155.1 Candidatus Krumholzibacteriia bacterium
CGATGACCAGCTGCGTGCGCTTCCTCACCTCGGCGGGAAGCCGCCCCCAGGCCTCGAGCAGGAGATGGCACCCTTTTTCCGGGACCAGACGCCCGACAAACAGAACGAAGGGTCCCTTGACCCCCACTCCCGGCAACAATTCCCGATCCCGATAAACGGGCGGGACAATCCCGTTGGGAATGTAGGTTGTGGTGGCCCGATGTTCCTGGAGGTAGTGCTCACGCAGGGCGCGAGAAACCACGATGGTCCGGTTGGGAAAAGCCACGCTGGCCGTTTCGCCCACCTGCAAAACCCGACGCGCGAACCAGCCCCACTTGTCACGCTGCCAGTCCAGCCCATGAACGGTCACCAGGGTCCTGGCCCGCCCAAAGAAACGGGGAATCCCCGCCAGCAGGCCCGGACCCAGGGCGTGGTAGTGGACGATGTCCACATCGCGGAACAGGACATCACCGGTGGCCAGGAACGTGTGACTGATGGCATCGAGGTGCTTGGTCGGAATACTGGCCAGACGGCGGACGTGCACACCGGGCAGGTCGGTGGGCCCATCGTGCTGACTGTAATGAGGACGGCTGTAGATATCGACGGAAAAACCCAGCGGTCCCAACCGTGAGGCCAGTTCAGCCACGTGCTTCTCGATGCCGCCATGAATGGGCGGAAAGCCCTTCTGGCCCACCATGGCCACACGGATGGGACGTCTGGTCACATTCACTCCGGCCAGCTAGTCGTACTGAAGATCCCGGGGAATACCCTGGTTCTTCATGGACTCACAGGCTTGTTCCAGCACCTGGACAACCTTCAGGCCGTGGTCGCCGCTGCTCAGGGGCGTGCTGCTCCCCTTGATCAGATCCAGGAAGTGGGCGGTCTCGGCCTTCAACGGTTCCACAGTATCAAGGTGCGGAGCAAAAATGTCACCTGATCGATACAGCAACTGGAATTCTCCGAAGTTGTCGTAGTGGGGCTGCACATCGACGCCCTTGTCGTAGACCCGGATTTTTTCCGAGGGATGGACGTCATCGTACACCAGCATCTTCTTGCTACCCACGAAGGTGCACTTGCGGATCTTGTTGGGATCCAGCCAGCTGACATGAATATTCACCATCTTGCCGCCGGGGTACTCCAGACACACGAAGGCCACGTCTTCGATACCCAGGTCGGTCTGAACATAGCACTTGCCCTTGCAGCTGACCCGGACCGGATCGGCATCGAACAGATAGTTCAGCATGGCCACGTCGTGGGGAGCCAGGTCCCAGACCACGTTGGCATCCTTCTGGAAGATGCCCAGGTTCACGCGCTCGATGTTGACATAGTACACCTCACCCAGCTCACCGGCTTCGATCAGCGACTTGATCTTCCGCACCGCCGAGGTGTAGATGAAGGTGTGCCCGACCATCAGCACCAGGTTCTTCTCTTCGGCCAGGGCGATCATCTTCTTGCAGTCTTCACTGCTGGTGGCCATGGGCTTTTCCAGGAAAAGATGCTTGCCCGCCTCGAGCACGGCCATCCCCAGGGGAAAATGGGTGGACATGGGAGTGGCCACCACCACGGCATCGATGTCCGGATTGTTCAGGATGTCCTGGTAATTTGTGGTCTTGGTCGTGGCCGGATATTGCAGGCCCACGTGGTTCAGGCGGTTTTCATCCAGATCCGAGATCATGGTCAGATTGGCTCCGGCCTGGCCATGAAAATTCCGGATGAGATTGGGGCCCCAATAGCCACAACCGATGACTCCCACGTTGATCATGTCCCGCTCTCTTTCAGTTCGCTGGTTTCTCATTCCGTGGACCCCGAACCGGGCCCACCCGGAACTTATCGACAGTCTTCAGGAAAAATAAACGAAAGTTGGCAGATCACTTGAACCATGATCGAAAGACAATTTTCAAATGGCCTGCCCACGCAAAAAGCTGCGGACAACCGGGGCCGTCCGCAGATGATTTCCGAATTCTAGTACCCGCCGGTCCCTCTCAGGACCACAGGAACAGTTTTCAGGATAATGAGCAGGTCCTGCCAGAACGACCACTGGTTGATGTACCGGATATCCATGCGCACCATGTCGTCGAAGGACACTTCGCTGCGGCCGGACACCTGCCAGATACCGGTCAGGCCTGGAATGGCCTTCAGCCGCTCCATGTGCCAGGGCTGGTAGTTTTCGATCTCGTAGGAGATGGGCGGACGCGGCCCCACGAGGGACATATCACCTTTGAGGATATTGAATAGCTGAGGCAACTCGTCCAGTGAGGTCTTTCGCAGCCAGGCACCGATGCCGGTGACGCGGGGGTCGGCCTTCAGCTTGAAAAGCTGCTCACCATCGTTGGTCTCGGAACAGCCATCGTTGTCGCCGCTGATGAACATCGCAGCGAATTGCCGGTGGATGGCATCGTCGCTGTTGTGCTTCATGGACCGGAACTTGTAGAAGTGGAAAGGCCGGCCGTCACGACCCAGGCGCTCCTGAATGAAGAGCACGGGGCCAGGGCCGGACTTCTTGATCAAAAGGGCGACGATCAACATCAGGGGTCCGGTTACCACAATGGCAAGCAAACTGGCGAGCAGGTCGAATGCTCGCTTCAATTTGCCCGTCGGGCTGTAGTAACGCGTGGTGTCAGCTGGTATGAACAGTCGGGGCTGATCCAGAAAAAGATCGCCACTGACCGCAAAAGCTGCCGCGTCTTCCTTCATGGTGCCATACTCCCTTTGCCAGAGCAAAGTTGGTGTTTTTGGGTCTGAAGTCATCAAGCGCGTTAGCTTTGGATCATCTATCCCCATTCAAGATCAATGCGTGATCCATGTCGTGGCAGGTTGGGCGATTTGTGGCAGCATGGGCAGGAACCCCACAATAATTTTCCTGGAAAATTATCATTTCCTTCCCTGTGCTTGATGGATTATAACACCGATGAGTACCCCTCGTCCACCCCCTAAATCTTTTTTATGATGAATTTCCTGTAAAACCACCACTTTATAGGTCGGATCTGCCCCAAACATTTCTTTTGCCTTATGACACGGGGAAACCTATCCTGGTTTCTGATTCCCCTATCCACGCGATTCCGCCCTGAAGGCAGACCTTTAAAAGAGGAGCTACGAAATGTCTGATAAGCTGCAGATCAAGCCCGCCACCGGAAAACTGGGCATCTTGACCCCCGGTATGGGCGCGGTCTCTTCCACCTTCATTGCCGGTGTCCATGCTGTGCGTGCCGGTCTGCGTCTGCCCATTGGCAGCTTCACCCAGATGAGTCATATCCGCCTGGGAAAACGCACCGAAGATCGTCAGCCCCTGGTGAAGAATTTTGTCCCCCTGACCGACCTGAACGACATCGTGTTCGGCGGCTGGGATATTTTCGAGGATTCCGTCTACGAGGCGGCCATCAACGCCGGCGGTCTGGAAAAGGAACTGCTGGACCAGCTCAAGGGTGATCTCGACCAGATCAAGCCCATGAAGGCCGTGTTCGACCAGTACTACGTCAAGAAGCTGGAAGGCCATCACGTCAAGACCGGCGCCAACAAGATGGACCTGGCCGAGCAACTGATGCAGGACATGGAGAACTTCAAGAAGGAAAATGGCTGTGACCGTCTGGTCATGGTGTGGTGCGGGTCCACCGAGATCTTCATGAAGAAGACCGCCACCCACGCCACCCTGGAAGCCTTCGAGAAGGGCTTGCGGGAGGACAGCCGGGACATTCCCCCCAGCATGATCTACGCCTACGCCGCCATCAAGATGGGCGTGCCCTATGCCAACGGTGCTCCCAACCTGAGTGCCGATGTGCCCGCCCTCGAAGAGCTGGCCAAGAAGAACGGCTCCGGCGTTTGCGGCAA
>JAZBOO010000087.1:0-5845 GCA_036351155.1 Candidatus Krumholzibacteriia bacterium
CAGGGCATCGCCCGAGGTCAAGGAGGTTTCCAGGATGACCACCTGGGCGCCGTAGCCCGGCAACCCGTCGAAGCGCAGCCGGTAGGTGTAGCCCGCAGGCACATCGGTCACGGCAAAGGATCCATCGGGCCCGCTGGTGCCCCCGTTCACGGGATGATCCAGGGGGGTGACCCGGACATCGCCAAGCGGAGTCTGGTCAGGGCCGAACACGGTGCCGCGCAGGTCGATGAGCGGGCGCATGGTCAGGGCCTGATCGACCACGCTGACCACACCCGCGGTGGTGGCGGTGTTGATGGTGGTGTCCTGGTAGAGGAAGGACGTGAAAGTCAGGTCCACGGGCCCGGCCTGCAGGGGCAGACGCCAGGTGCCGTCGTCAGCGGTGCTGGTGAAGGATCCCTGTCCCTCCACCTGGATCATGACCCCGGCCAGCGGTGTGCCCGTGGTCTGGTCGGTGACGGTGCCCTGCAGTTCGCCCACCGTGGTCGAAGCCAGGGCGAAGGCCGCTTCCAGGTTGGGTCGCGTCCCGATCGGGTTGCCTGCGCCCATGGGCGTGCCGGTGGTCCGCAGGAGGTCGCGAGCCAGACGGGCATCGAGATCCAGGCCCAGCTCCTGACGCACCATGGCCTGCAGGCTGGCCACCGAGCCGGTCACGATGGGGGAGGCACTGCTGGTGCCCGAAAAGGAGAAGGTGTAGTACTCGGACTCCTCGGCACCATACAGGTCTCCATAGCCCGTGGTGGTCACGTCCCAGCCCCAGCCGTTCAGATCCACGCGCTGTCCATGATTGGAAAATCCGGCTGCGATGAGCTCGCTGCCCGCGGTGGCCCCGCACATGATGGCTCCGCTGTCGCGCACCTGGCGGTCGAAAAGGTTCATGTACACCGGGTCGTCCAGGTTCTGGTTGCCGTTCCCGGCGGCTTCGCACACCAGGATGCCGCGGCTGGTGGCCAGCCGGATGGCATCGAAATTGTCCTGCCAGTATTCCATGGGCAGGTACCCGAACTGGCCGGAGCCGTCCGAGAGTGGGCCGGGAGCGTGCAGCTCGATCAAGATGACATCGCCGGGCTGCAAAACTTCGATGGCGGCATGGAGAGCCGCGGCGGTGGAAACATTGCCGATGGAAGAGCTTCCCACCTGGCAGTCGGGCACGATCCCGGTCACTCCGGTGCCGTTGTCGATGCCACGGATTTCACCCATCACCGCGGTGCCATGGTTGCGCCAGGACAGGTCGTCGATCTGCACACCCAGTTCCACCACCGGGGTCGGCAGATCCTCGTGGGTCCACAGCCAGCCGCCTTCCACGTCGATCACCGTGACCCCGTCGCCACGCTGCCCGGGAATGTCCCGCATGGCCAGAGCTCCCACGCCCAGGGGGGCCTGCTCGAGGTATCCCTGGAGGTCCTGGAAATTTTCCGCGGTGCGCTTGGCCGGATTGGGCACGGCCGGGGGTGTGTAGCGCCCGGTGAAGGCATCGAACCCCAGGGCAGCCGGGACGGCCCGCGGTTCCAGGAAGGCCAGTTCCACATCAGGGTGGGCATTGAGGCGGGCCACGATCCGGATCAACTCCTGGCGGTCCAGGCCCTCGGTGGCGAGGTCGGCGTACAGGGCCAGATCAGGCTGTCCATGTTGCCGGGCCTTGTCCGCCGGCAAAACGCGGGCGGTGGGGATGCGCTGGGTCAGCCGGGCACCGGGCACCAGCTGCGCGGCGAGGTCCTGAAGGCCGGCGGCCTTGGCGGCAGCACGAGACAGGGCGCCAGGACGGGCCACCAGCCCTTCGGGGGCCATGGCCAGGTCACTCCCGGTGGTCAGCTTGACCACGATGGTGCCGCTGGGGGCGGCGGTCTGCATCTCGGGAAGGCCCGCAGGCGGGGTCTGGGCAAAACCGGGGAAGGCCGTGAGTATCAAGGTCGCCAACAGGGCCACCAGCAAAAGAGCCGATCGTTTCATTTTCTTCCCCATCAATCTTCGGGTCACAGGAATGGATGCTTGCCCATTATTATACCAAAAATATCGGGCCGCGGCGTCACTGTCTGCTCAGCGGAGGAGAGAATGAATGAATTGGCATTTGATGATCTTCCGGGATGACCTACAATGTCCAGGAACATCCCCGACCCCAGACCACCAACCTCCGGAGGCCAACATGCAAGCCCGCGACAAGGTAGCTGCCCTGCGCCAGCTGATGAAGAAGCACAAGATCGACGCCTATTATATTCCCAGTGCCGACCCTCACCAGAGCGAGTATTTGCCCGAGGACTGGAAGTTCCGTGCCTGGCTGAGCGGTTTCACCGGCAGCATGGGCGAGCTGATCGTGGGCGCACGCAAGGCCGGCCTGTGGACCGATGGCCGCTACTGGTTGCAGGCCGAGAAGGAACTTCCGGGTTCGGGGATCGACCTCATGAAGCTGGGGCACCCGGATACCCCGGAGATGACCGCCTGGGTGGGCACTCAACTGAAGAAGGGACAGGCCATCGGCATGGATCCCAGCGTGGTGTCGGTGAACGCCGCCGCGTCGTTTGAAAAGGCCATGACCGCCCGTGGGCTGAAGGTCAAGTTCGTCACGCCCAACCTGGTGGCTCAGCTGTGGAGCGATCGGCCGGATCAGGTGCTGGCGCCCATGGTCAACCACCCGGTGAAGTTTGCCGGCGAAACAGTGGCCAGCAAGCTCAAGCGCGTCCGGGCGGCCATGAAGGAGGAAGGGGTCAAGGCTCATGTGATCGGCGCCCTGGACCAGGTGGCCTGGCTGTTCAACGTGCGCAGCAAGGACATCGCCTTCACGCCGGTGGTCACCGCTTACGCCATCGTGACCGATCGTGGGGCCACCCTGTACGTGGACAGCCGCAAGGTGGGCAAGGGTATCGTCAAGACCTTGAAGAGCCAGGCCAAGATCAAGGATTACGAGATGGTCTGGGAAGATCTGAAGGATCTGGCCGGGCACAAGAACATGACCGTGCTCATCGATCCCGGAACGACCAACCGTCGGGTGGCCGATCTTCTGGGCCAGGCCTCTGTGGTGTGTGGCACCTCGCCCATCACGGCCATGAAGGCGATCAAGAATCCGGTGCAGCAGGAGGGTTTTGCCGAGGCGCATCGTCGTGATGGTGTGGCCATGGTCAAGTTCCTCAGGTGGCTGGAAAAGGCCGTGCCCGCCGGTGGCGTGACCGAGCTTTCGGCGGCGGACCAGCTGGCGGCTTTCCGCGCCGAGGGTGAAGGATTCCAGGATCTCAGCTTCAACACCATCAGCGGTTATGCCGCCAATGGCGCCATCATCCACTACTCGGCCGACGAGAAGAGCAACGCCAAGCTGAAGCCCCGCGGCCTGTATCTGATTGACAGCGGTGGGCAGTATCCCGAGGGCACCACCGACATCACGCGGACCGTCCCTCTGGGCAAGCCCAGTCGCCGGCAGATCGAGTGCTACACCCGCGTGCTGATGGGCACCATCGACTGCACCATCACGCCCTTCCCGGCCGGGACCACGGGACAGCGTCACGAGATGTTTGCACGCCGCGCACTGTGGATGATCGGTGAGGACTACGCGCACGGCACCGGGCACGGCGTGGGGCAGTACCTGGGAGTCCATGAGGGGCCTCACTCGCTCAAGAACCTGGTGTCGCCGCCCTTCGTGGAAGGAAACATCATGTCCATCGAACCCGGTCACTACGAGGCCGGCAAGTTCGGGATTCGCATCGAGCATCTGGCCTTCGTGGAGAAGGATCCCAAGCTCAGCACCGAGGAGAAAACCTGGTACCGGTTCCGGCCGGTGACCCTGTGCCCCATCAACACCGCGCTGGTGAACAAGAAGCTGATGAGCGGCGAGCAGGTGGCCTGGTTGAACGCTTACCACAAGCAGGTTTACCGCGAACTGGCTCCGCGCCTGGATCGGGAACATACCGCCTGGTTGAAGAAAGCCACCAAGGCCATCTGATGGTCCTGATCACGACCAGCAACGGGGTCTTTCGCCTGGCGGCGGAAGACCCTGTGCCTTCCCTGGTGCTGCGGCGCCAGCCCGGGTTCCTCTTCCTGCGCAAGGGGGCGGGGGGCTTCTTCGGAATAGCTGCGCACCCCGCCGGCGATTCCTACCTGGCCGCCTCGCGCGAAAAGCTGGGCACTCCCCGTCACGACAAACCCTGGACCGATGTGCGTCTGTACCGCATCTGGAAAGAGGCCGATCGGCCGCCCGTGCCGGTGCGGGACCTGAAGGATGTCCACGATGTGCACCAGATCGCCACGGCCGGTGCACTGGTGATCTTGACCGACACCGGGAAAAACCGCCTGGTGGTGCATGACCTGGAAGGTGGCCATACCTGGTCGGTGAACGTGGGGCCCGCCAGGTCCGACATCAACCATCTGAATGCCCTGTGTGTGGAGGGTGATCACCTGCTGGTGGGGCTGAACAACCGGGGGGACAAGCCCGCGGAAATCCTGGACCTGCCCCTGTCCGCTCTGCGAACTGAAGAACCGAGGGATGCTCTCGAACAAGGCCGGCTGGAGGTCCTGGGTCAGCAGCTGCACACCCATGACATCGAGCAGGTGCAGGGTGACCACTTCTACTGCGCCAGTCACGATGGTCGAGTGCATCGCCGGAGTACCGGCGCGGTGGTTCTTTCCCCCGGAGGATGGGTGCGGGGACTGGCGGTCAACGCTGGGGGATTGTGGGTGGGGGCCAGTCCTCTGGCCGAGCGATCACAGCGGCATCGGGAAGACCTGGACGGGCAGGTGCATCTGTACGACCTGGAAACCTGGGCCTTGAAACAATCATGGCAGCTGACGGGAGCCGGGCAGGTCAACGATATCGTGGCCTGGTAGGGTGGAGCGCCTCGGTCTCGGTCAATCGGGAGTGACGCCGCGGGGGATGTTGTCGTCCGCGGTCAGGTAGTTGCCGTCGGGTCCGGCCGACACCAGGGTCCGCAGGGCTTTCGACTCCTCCAGCAACTGTCCCCAGCCATCACGCAGAAAAACTTCACTCAAACCGAAGGCCAGGTAGTCGGCCGACCAGTCGCCCGTCAGATCGGTGGCGGACTGGGAGGTGACGGCTGTCTGGGCGACGGACAGCAAGGACATGGTCCGGGCGCGCCCCGGTCCGGCGCTGTCCACGTTGAACCTGATGTCGTCGCCGGCGAAACCATCGTTCAGCCCGTTGGGTCCCAGGCTGAACACCTGCAAGGTGGGAGGGGTGGCGCCGTTGTCCAAGCTCAGTCCGTAAGGGCGCAACCAGGGATCGGTGAAGGCATCCTGGGACAATCCGGCGTCCAGGTAGGTGCCCGCCAGGAGGGACAGAGATGTGGGGAAAGCCCCGATATCTTGGAAGTAGGCCTGGGCGGCATGGCTGAGGGCCTGAAGCTCTTCCTGGGCTGCTCCGGTCTTGCTGCGGTTCCAGCGGTCACTGTCCACCTGGACCAGAATATCATTGCCCGGGCTGGCCACGGACCAGACCCCGTTGAGACGACCCGTGGTGATGGTGTTGTCGCTGCCGCCGCTGGCCAGGAGGATCTCGGTGTGCGCCGGCGGGGAAAGATCCGGGTCCTGGTCGTAAATATAGGCTTCGCCGAAAGCGTCTCTGGTCACCTCCTGCATGGAGGCCCAGCGGTCCCCCGTCAGGTAAGGGCCTCGCCAGCCAGCAAGTCCGGGGTCGGAAACCAGGGCAGCCAGACCCTCGGCCTCGGTGGGAAAGCGGCCCGTGTCGACATAGAAATAGCCCAGCGCTTCCTGGATGGCCTGCATTTCCAGCTGGGTGGTGCGGATTTTTCCTTCCATCATCTGGCGATAGGCCATGGGACCCAGCACTCCGGCCAGGATGGCTACCACGGCAATGACCACCAGGATGCCCATCAGGGCAAACCCTTCG
>JAZBOO010000088.1:0-4229 GCA_036351155.1 Candidatus Krumholzibacteriia bacterium
AAAAAGGGAATCGGAGACCACGATGAAAAAATGGCTACTCGTTTTGATAACGCTTCTGGCTCCTGCTGTCGCCATGGCCCAGTGCGAGTCCTGCTTTATCGGCGCCTGGAACTTTGAGTCTTCCACCGATCCGGAGGGGGTGGTCACCTATCCGGGAGATCTTGGGGTCTTCTCTCAGATTCAGTTCCTGGCTGATTCATCTTTTACCCGGCTGGAAAACGGGACCATCGTGGCCCAGGGGACCTGGTTGGTGGGGACAGTTCTGGTGCAATATTTCGGGTCATGGATTTGTCTGGACACCTTGAGCACCTCCGCGGGCGATTCATGGCATTCCGCAACCCTGGTCGAATACAACCTGCTGGAGCTTTTGAGAGGTGCACCCGGTGAGGAAACAAGAGAACGATATGCGTTCGAAGCTCCCACGGCGGTGCACGGAGTTCGTCTGGGTGAGCTGAAGTCTCTGTACAGGTAGCACGGCACTTTTTATTGAATTCGTGGGGAGTTTCTCATGCGGTACTCAGTCCAAACAATTCTCAACTTGATGGCTCTTCTGGCTCTTTTCGCTTCCATCAGTTCCAGCCCTGTGGCCGCCACCACGGTTTCATTGCCGGAGTTGACTGGCGTATATGAAATGGACCCCTTTGTGCTGCCCAACTTCAGTGCTCCAGCGAATCGGTCTTTTGATTTCGTTCTACCTGAAGGCATCACCGATATTGACCAGGTATTTCTTGTTCTTTCTGGTGAGGGGTTCGTAGGGGAGGTGGCCTGCAACACTGGTTTTGAAGAACCTGAAATCAGCCAGGTTTTGCTCCCTGTTGCCCTTTTCATTTCATCGAGTGCGTTCCCTGGCGACTTCTTTATGGCCACGGTTGAAGTTCCCGAGGGCCCCTTTGAAAACCTGACGGCTGAAGTCACCTCTTGCTGTCCGGGTGGGACCCTGGAGTTCAATCAGCTGGTAGGCGTTGATTTGAACGCCGAATTGATCATTGATAATGCCCTTATTGGAATTTGCTGGTTGACCGTTGATGCCCATGGAACGCTGAATGAGGTGGCTCTTGAGGTCAACGGTCCCGTTTCCAATCATCGGTCGAACTGGGCAAGTGTCAAAAGTCTTTATCGGTAATAAGGCCGAGGGAATGCCCCCCACCAGCATGTCCAGGTGGGGGGATTCCTGCTCTCTGGAACCGGACTCAAGCGGGCGGCATCTCGACCAGATCACTTTACGTAAAACACCGAAATTTATTCCAACCCGTTGGAATTTTCTCGCCAGATGGCCCCCCATATTGCCAAACCCACAATTTTGATTCCATTTTTCATCTCCATGGCGTAATCTCCTGCCCTGGTTCAACATCTCAATACTCCCTGGAGGTCCCACCATGTTGTTGCGATCGCTCGCTCTCGTGACCCTGCTCCTCGTGACTGCCAGCCCCGCGCTGGCTGCCAACCTCAGCGCCGATACCGGCGAACCCATTCCTGCATCTATATTCGACAATTCCGCGCCCATGCCCGAGATCGACCAGGTGCGCGACAGTGGCCTCGATCTGGTCACCCAGATTGCCGACGGCACCTCGAAGAGCGTGCGCGCGTTGCCCAACAACGTGGTGGTCTGGCAGAACGGCGTCTGGCTTCTGGCCCACGATGTTTCGGTTCCCGCCGCTCCGGTGGAACTCAGCCGCACCCTGCTGGACGCCCAGCCGTCGGACATGCAAGTGGTCGGCGATATGCTTTACGTGGCTCAGCGGAAGTCCGGCGGTCTCCTGATCCTGGATTACTCCAACCCTGCCAGCCCTGTGAAAGTGGGGCAGCTGGAAGGTTTCGACCTGCTGTCGGTGGCCGTCCAGGGTGATCGCGCCTACTGCGGCCGCGGTACGTCCGGTGTGCTGGTCATCGACCTGACTGACCCGAGCGCCCCGGTGGACATCACTCTTTTCGACACGCCGGGCTCAGCGAACGGCACCGATGTCGTGGGCAACATCCTGTACGTGTCCATGGGCACCTCCGGTCTGGGGATTTACGACGTGACCGACCCGCTGGCTCCGGTCAGCCTGGCCACCGCGGCAACCAGCGGCTTCTGCACCTATGCCCAGGAACGCGATGGGGTGGTCTACGCCTGTGACGGCGACGGCCTGCGCATCTTCGACGTCTCGACCCCCAGCGCTCCAGTCCTTCTGGGTTCTTACAGCGCGGGTGGCTCCTGCTATGAGATGTGCTTCACCGGCGATTCGGATATCGTTTACCTGGCCGGCTTGCCGGGCATGGTCTCCCTCCTGGTGACCAATCCCGCCAGCCCCATCGCCCTGGCCGGCACGGCCTTCGGCAATGGCTTCAGCTGTGCCGATGTGGATGGGGCCGCTCTGATGGCTTCCCGCTACGACGGGCTTTACGTCCTGGACGGCAGTTTCGACGTTCTGGCCAGCCTGGCCAACGGTGGCTTCTCCATGAAACTGCACCTCGACGGCAGCATCCTTTACGTGGCCGACCTGTCCGGTGGCGTAAGGGTGTTCGATCTGGCCATCCCCGAGTTCCCGGTGTTCCTGGGTGAAATCGCCACCGATCCCAATTGCCAGGATGTGGCCATTGATGGAAACATCTTGTACGCGGTGAACAGCAACAATACGGGCAGCGGTTTGACCCTGACCGACGTGAGCAATCCTGCTGCGCCGGTGGCCCTTTCGGCATTCAACACGACCAATGGCACCATGGGCCTGGGCCTCGAGGGCGACCTCTGTGTGCTGGCCAATGGATTCGGCGGATTGCGCACCGTGAATGTGGCCGACCCGATGGCCCCGGTGGCCCTGGGTGACCTGCCCTTCGGCGCCAACGCCACCGATGTCTACCCTGTGGGCAACGTGGCCTACGCCGTGGCCTTCGGCGGTGGAATGCTCAGCGTGGACATCACCAATCCATCGGCCATGTCCATCCTGCAGCAGCAGCCCTGGGGTTTCCTGAACGCCCTGGATATCACCGGCAACATCGCCTGGGTGGCCGATGGTCAGCTGGGCCTGCGGGTGGTCGACATCAGCGATCCCGCCAACCTGGTTTCCCTGGCCACCGTGGCGGTGGGTGGGCAAACCCGTGACGTGGTGCGGTCCGAGCCGGTCAGCTCCTACGTGTTTTTGGCCGACGATTTTTATGGCCTGCGCCAGGTCGACGTGAGCGTCCCCGACTCTCCGGTTCTGGTTGGCAGCTATCCCTCGGGTGACCGAGGCATGGGTGTGGATGTAGGTGGAGGCCTGGTGGTCCTGGCCGCCGGCGAGGCCGGGGTGAACGTCTACCGTGATCCTGCGGTGGTGTCCCTGGAAGATGAGCCGGAAACCGAACCCGTGGTGCCCGCACCTCTGGCCTACTCGCTGAAGGCCGCACCGAACCCGTTCAACCCGCGCCTGGAGCTGTCCTATGGGTTGCCTCAGGCCGGTCAGTTGCGGATCGATGTGTACGATGCCGCCGGTCGCCACGTGCGTACCCTGCTGCAAGATCGGGTCGAGGCCGGCACCGGTTCGGTGACCTGGTCGGGCACCGATGCTGCGGGCCGTTCGGTGGCCAGCGGTGTTTATCATGTGCGCATGGTCACGGACCAGGGTGTGACCAGCCGCAGCGTGACGCTGGTCAGGTAAAGTCCCACAAGAAAAGCGGAAGCCCGGGTCCTGGTGGCCCGGGCTTCTGTCTGTTTCCTCGTGCCAAGGATCAGGGACCCAGGGGGCTCAGTTCGTCCAGCTTGTGGGCGATTTCCTCGGCTTTTTCCGATCGGCCCATGGTCCGCCAGACCAGCTGGGCGCGCCGGTAGTAATCCACTCCGGCCTCGCTTTTTCCCTGGGCCAGCGACAAGGTGGCGAGCAGGCTCAGATCCTGGGCGATACCCGGAGGATTCTCGGCTTTCTTGTCGTTGCTGAGCGCCCGCCGGGCCAGCTTGGAAGCCTCGCCCAGTTCCCCCAGCTTTTCATGCAAAATGGCCAGAGAATAGCAGTTGGTCGCGATCCCCAGGGGATTGCGCAGCCTGCTGTTCATGGCCAGGGCCTGATCAAAGTGGGTCTGGGCAGCCGCTGGGACATCGAGAGCAAGCATGGCGGCCCCAAGATCATGAAGCAGCACCGCCCGCTCCTGACCAGGATCGGCCAGGGGGAGTGCCAGTCCTTTTTCAAACCAGGTGCGCGCCGTCCGGGGATCTTGACGGTGAAGGGCCACTTCACCCAGTCCGGCCATGGCCTGCCCTTTCTGCTCAGGAAAGTGGA
>JAZBOO010000089.1:0-2647 GCA_036351155.1 Candidatus Krumholzibacteriia bacterium
CAATGGTCCAGGCGATCTGGCCCTGGTCGTCAGCACAGACCAGATTTTGCTGGGGGATGCCCAGGTTGCCCGCCAGCGCCACCGCCTCCTGGACATTCTTTGCCGTCTCCAGGTGCCCCAGGTTCAGGTTCACCGTTACGAGATCATGAGGGGTCCAGCGCAGGGCCAGCCGCCGTCCCAGGGTGTCGGTCCCCCAGATCGGCCCCCAGACTGTTTGCTCCAGCCACAGGGTGTCCGGGGCCGCCCCTTTCACCGCCACGGTTTCCCGCACCAGGGTGGTTTCCCGCCAGCCATCCGGAGTCAGATATTGCGTGGAATCCCCCGGGGCGGTTTCGAGCTGAACAAGGTCCGACCAGTCGCCGTAGCTGTTGGTGAATCCCCAGGCCAGCTGACCGTTGCTGCCCACGACCAGGATCGGGGTACCCGGCAAGGTCACTCCCACCACCGTCCGCGTCCCGTCACCCTCGGGCCAGCTCATGCAGGCCCGGTACCAGATATTGGGCAGCCCATGGGCCAGGTGCATGTCATTGGCCAGCAGGGCTCCACCGTGCCCGGTGAGTTTCCCGGCCACCGCCCAGTTGTTGCTGCCAGAACTGTCGTGGCGCGAAACGCTGTCCAGGAAGGCCCGGAAACCCTGATATGTGCGGCCCTTGAAGGTCCAGTTTCGCACATCCACCGCGCTGGAATCGGGGATCACCACTCCAGGGACCGGGGTGTCCTGCAGCGGGGCTTCCCAGCGATGGCCCTGCGGGGTGAGGAACCGGAACAGAGCCTCCGGCAGATGGTCGCGTGCCATGCCCAGCTGTCGTTCTTCATGCACCGAGGAAAAGGTGAGATCCAGGTACATGGCGTACAGGGTCAGGAGGGTGTCCTCGGGTTGCCAGTGTTCGGGTTTGGCACGCAAGAGCAGGTACTCGAAGGGGCGGACGCGCAGGTTGTCCAGACCCGCATTGACTCCGTCGGCGTAGGCCAGCAGAAGGTCCAGGTCCCGGCTGGGCATCACCAGCATGGCCTGTTCGGCCCGGGTTCGGAACCGGTGGCGGCGGGTGTCACGATCGGTCGCAAGAAGAGCCGGCCCCAGGAGCGCGGCCAGTTCCCCGGCGGCGCTTCGTCGTTGCAGGTCCATCTGGAAAAACCGATCCTGCCCGTGCAGGTAACCCAGGGCGCGGGCCGCATCCTGGCGACTGCCGGCCTGGATGTCCGGCACGCCCAGGGCATCGCGGGTCACGGTAACCTCGTCGAGCAAACCCTCCAGCGGGATAGTCCCGTCCAGCTGGGCCAGGCTGCCTCTCAAAACCAGGGTTCCCGTCAGGAGGACCAGAAGAGCCAGCCCGACCACCACGGCCAGAACGATCAGCAGAAGGCGACGCCAACGTTTTCGCAAGGACCCCTCCCCTGTTGCCTGGAACCAGATCAGCCTTTCCCTCGTTGCCACAGTAACCGGAAGGCAGGTCCCGGGTAAACCTCCCTGTGCGAGGTGTCCAGAGGCCGAGGGAAAAACCCACCTACTGCAGCCGCACCAGCTCGGCCTCGGCCAGGGCCAGGGTCAGGGTCCAGTCCAGCTGGCCCTGCCGCGCATCGATCCACTCCCGGGTCACCTGGAGCACTTCGCCCAGATCCACATCACCCGCCTCGAATGAAGCATTGGCCGCAACCAGGGCAGCCTCCGCCTCGGGAATGACAGCCTGGTCGTAGGTGTCCAGCACGCGCATGGACGCGAGCTGGGAGGCCCGGGCAGCATCGAGGAGGGCCCGGGTTTCTCGCCGTACCGACTCGGCGCGGTAGCTGGCGGCGGCCTCCCTGGCCCGGGCGGCTTTCACACCCTGGCCCCCTCGATCCCACAGAGGCACACCCAGACGCACTCCGACATCGAAAGACTCGCCCTCCGGTGAGGTGCGCAGCCCGGCCTCGAATTCGAGGGCCGGCCAGCGAGAACGGCTGGCCACCGTCACACCGACGGCCGCCGACTGGACCAGGGCCGTGGCGGCTTCATCACGTTGAGAGCCCGTGGGAGACGGACCGGTGGGTGGGAACTGGACACCGGCGGTCACCAGTTCCCATTCTTGCAAGTCGGGAGTCCCCAGCAAAGCACCGAGCGCTGAGCCCGCGGCCATGGCCTGGGCCTCGGACTCACGCAAGGCGGACTGGGCCGTGCCCACCGCCAGTCGAGCTCGGTGAAGTCGGGCCCGAGGCACATCACCTGCCGCCACCCGGCTTTCCACCAGTTCGGTCAGGCGCAGAGCGGCTTTCTCCATCTCCCGGCGCAGCTTCAAGGTTTCCTGGGCGTGGTAGGCTTCCGCGAAAACCCGGTTCACCCTGGCTTCCAGCTCCTGCCGGAAAACACGAGCTTCCGCTCTGGCCACCCCGACCAGAGCCCGGCCTTGACGGGCCTCGGCACCCCGCCGTCCCCACGGAGAAAACTCCTGGGCCAGCCCCACCACGCGCTCGCTGCCCCGCCAGGCGTCCCCCTCACGAGGTGCACCTTCCATCCGGAAAAACAGGGCGGGATTGTCCCAGGCCGAGGATTGACCAGCTTCGGCCTCGACGGCCCGGACCTCGGCCTCGGCGGCCGCCAGATCAGGGTGCTGGGCCAGAGCCCGGGCCACCGCCTGGTCCAGGTTCAGCTCCTCTGCTCCGGCCGCGGAAA
>JAZBOO010000090.1:0-12001 GCA_036351155.1 Candidatus Krumholzibacteriia bacterium
GCCTGCAGGTGAATATTCTGGGACTGGAAATCCCGGTGGGTCAGCACCAGGGGCTGGCGGGCCACCGCAGCGGCCAGGGACGCAAACTCGAGATCCAGATCGGGCACCTCGGCCTCGGTCAAGCCACAATGCCCGACCAGAAAGCGGGTCCGGAAGTAGTCGGTTTCCCAGCGCAGCTGCGCCGTGTCCAGCACACGGTCCACCGCCAGGGGACATTCCTGGAGCGCCTGGGCCGTGGCCCCCTGGAGCCGCAGCAGGTGATCCACCACACGGTCGTAATCAGGCGCCGAGTCGGCCTCCGCCGCCGTCGCGCGTTCAAAAAGGCGCTCGGCGCCCACGTCTTCCATCAGGACCGAATGCTCGGCCTCGTTCACCGCCACCAGCTCGGGTGCGCCCAGGTCCCGTTCCTTCAGCCATCGGCCAATCGCCACGAAGCGGGTAAATTCCTCATCGTCCGGAGGGCTGACCATGGCCACCAGAGGGCATGCCTTTAGGCCGATGCGCCAGAAGCGCCGGGCCGACCCGTGCCCGGTGATGCGGTGCACTTCGATCTCGGCCGAGGCCTCGTGGTCGGTGGGCAGAGCGTCAAGGTAACGGGCGGGGGTGCCCAGATCGCTCCAGTGGAAGCCCCCGGGAGCAAACCCGCGCACACTGCCGGGCCGCCGGTCCTTGGCCCGCACCAGAGGATCGATCAGCGAGGAGAAACCGGGCCCGATGTCCGCCAGCAAGGTGCGCGAGAACACGCCGATTCCGGTGTAGGTCAGGGCTGTCTGTCCCGTTTCCAGGGGCGCGTGAGGGCCTCCGATCCGGACCAGAGCGCCTTCGGTATTCACCACCACCGAGTTGACCGCCGGCCAGTCCACCAGCAACAGGGTGGCCAGCGCCCCGGTGGCCAGGTGTTCGGCGATCAAGGAATCGAGCCGGGCGTCACAGAGCACATCGCCGTTGTGAATCAGAAAATGCGGGGAACGATTCAGGAAAATGCGGGCATTGTCCAGAGCGCCGCCGGTGCCCAGGATCTCTTTCTCGGGAAACATCGTGAACCGTTCTTGATCGACCCGATCCTCGATATGAAGGGCCACCTGCGCCCCCAGGTGGTGGGTGTTGACGGCGATGTGCTGAACACCCGCGGCCGTGAGATTGTCCACCGCATGGTCCAGCAGGGTTTTACCGCCCACGGGCAACAGGGGCTTGGGCACGTGGTCGGTCACCGGGGCCAGGCGGGTGCCGTATCCCGCCGCCAGGATCAGGCCCTGGATATCCTGAATATCCGGTCCGCAATCATTCATAACGCAGGAAATCTGCCGTCAGGGTGGCGAACTCCGCGAGGGACTGGGCCCAGTCCTTTTCCATGTCCCAGGGCGAGCGCCCCGCCTCCACGGCCAGGCGCCAGCTGGTGCCGCCAGCCAGGATATCGATGGGCAGCTTCTCTTCCTCGTACTCGTAGGGCGGCTGCTTCCAGGCAAAATCCTGGTCCCAGACCTGGGCCACCGCCGCGATGGCTGCCGAATACACGGCCACCGGCTTGAAAACCGCCCGATCCGTCACGTGCACCTGGACTCCACCACATATCTGCCCGGCGAACTTGTGGAAAGTGGGTTCGAAGTGCAGGGGACGAAAAACCGCCCCCGGAAAGCCCCACCCGTCCAGGCAATCGGCCAGCTGGGCGGCCTCGATGAAAGGCGCGCCAAAGATCTCGAAGGGCCGGGTGGTGCCGCGGCCTTCCGAGAGGTTGGTGCCCTCGAGCAGGCAGCCGCCCGGATAAACGAAGGCCGTGTCCAGGGTGGGCATGTTGGGTGAGGGCAGGATCCAGGGCAATCCCGTCTCATCGAAGGTCATCGCCCGTCGCCAGCCGCGCATCTCCACCACTTCCAGATCGGGAGGCACCTCCATCTCCAGGGCGAACATGGTGGCCAGTTCGCCGATGGTCAGGCCATGGCGCATGGGAATGGCGGCCAGGCCGACAAAGGAGCGATAGTCCAGGTCCAGCACGTTGCCTTCGCGCGCCAAGCCGCCCAGCGGGTTGGGACGGTCCAGGACCATGACCTTGACCCCCGCGGCGGCACAGGCCTCCAGGCACAGCCACAGGGTCCAGATGAATGTGTAATAACGGGCCCCGATGTCCTGCAGATCGATCACCAGGACATCCAGACCCGCCAGCATTTCCGGGGTGGGCTGCCGGTGCTGACCGTAAAGCGAGTGAACGGGTACACCCCGCCTGGCATCGGTGAACCCCCGCCATTCGATCATGTTGTCCTGGTTCTGCCCCATGATGCCGTGCTGGGGCCCGAACAGGGCCCGCACATCTGTCCGCGCGGAATCTGCCAGCAGATCGGTGGCATGACGCATCAAGCCGTCGACCGAGGCGGGATGGACCAGCAGCCCCACCCGTAAGCCTTCCAGGCGCGCAAAATCTTCGGCCACCAGCTGGTCCAGTCCTGTTTTCACTTGTGCCATCACCGACTCCCGGTCAGTTGTAGTAATCCGGTTTACAGCCGCCTCAGCCGTCCCACATGCGTTCGTAGGCCGCCATGCGCTCGGCGATCAAGGCCTTGGCCTCGGCCTCCCTGGCAAAAGGCCGCACCACGCGCAGGCCCGGGCCCGGTTGCTCGACCAGAGCCCAGGCCAGGGTTTTCCTGGGGCCGGGGACGGGACGGCGCACCAGCAAGAGGTCGCCCGCCAGCCCGGTGGCGATGGCGGTTTTCACCGGGAAATCGCCCGCCAGTTCTTCCCATTGCGCCGCGGAACACGGCACGATTTCACCGGCCGCAAGTCGCTGACAGAGAGCCTCGGTGGTCAACTTTTTCATGACTGCTCCCCCCTGGAGGCCAGGTCCTCCACGGCCTCGGCCATCCGGTCCCAGGAGTACCGTGACTTCTCCGCCTGTACCCCTGTCGAGAATTCCTCGGCCCGATTTTCCTTGAAAAATCGTGTCACCGCCTCGGCCAGGGCCTCGGGATCTTCCGGAGGGACCACGAAGCCCGTTTTTCCATCCAGCACCACCTCGGGCAACCCGCCCACGCGGGTGGTCACCACCGGCAGATCGTAGTTGTAGGCGATCTGGACAATCCCGCTCTGGGTGGCCGACACATAAGGCAGCACGGCCAGGTCGGCGGCCAGAAAGTAGTCCTCCACCGTCTCGTCGGGGACGAACCCGTCGACCAGGCGAATGATTTCGCCGCCGGGCGAACCCGCGATCCGGTCCAGGTACGGCTGCTTGTCCCCGTAGATATCGCCCACGATCAGGATGCGCAGGCGAGCGCCGAAGGCCTCCTTCAGCGAGGCCGCGGCATCGATCAGGTGCAGCACGCCCTTGTAGGGCTTGATGAACCCGAAGAACAGGACCAGGTGTTCGGCCTCGTCCAGCCCCAGCGCCTCTCGCGCCTCAGCTCGGGTTTTGCGCGGCCGGCCAGGTACTCCGAAGTCGTAGACCGGATGGGGCGTGGTGACCACCAGGTCGGGGTCGGTGTCCGGTAATACCGTGAACAGATCCTGCCGCACCTGATCACTCTGGGCAATGAACCCATGCCCCTGCCTCAAGGCCAGCCGGGTCAGCCAGGTGCCCAGAGGATATTTCTCGTGGGGAATCACATTGTCCAGCAGGTAGATGACACGCACCTCGGTGCGGCGCCTCAGCAGCCAGGTCACGGCGAAAAAGCCGGGCGCAAAAAACGGGATCCAGTACTTGATGATGACTGCCGCGGGAGCCTCGGCCTTCAGATCACTGCTGACCCGCCACCAGCTCCAGGGCGACCAGGGCACGAACCGGGGCTGATTGGGCAGCTGCAGCCAGGGCGCCACTTCCCCCTCCTGCTCGGTGCCCGGGAAGAGAAAGCGGGGATACTGCCGTGCGAAAGATGCCCAGAAAACGGTGTGGCCTCTTGCCAGGAGCGCCCGCCCCAGCATGCCCAGGTAGGTGACAATGCCCCCCCGAAAAGGGGAGGCAGGGCCCAGGAAGGCCAGTTTCACGGCTGCCCCAGCAACTGGACCACCTGATCGGCCACCGTCGCCGGCTGAAGTGTCTCCAGGCAAAAGCTGGCATTGGTGCAGCGGGGCTGAAAGAAGCAGGTACACTTCTGATCAGGAGCCATGATGACCCCCTGGCCGTACAGCTCGAACTCGTGGGGATTGAAGATGTTGTTGAACAGCACCAGCTTCTTCCCCAGCCCCAGAGCGATGTGCATGGCCATGGTCACTGCCGTGACCACCAGATCACACCGGTCCATGAGCCCCACGAAGGTGGGCAGATCGAAGTGGCCCGCATAGTGGGCTCCGGTTTCACTGGCCAGACGCTGGTTGCGGATATGTTCCTCCGGCCCTCCAAGCAGCAGAACGTTGAACCCGGCTTTCTGCAGCCGGACGGTCAGGTCGATCCAGTGGTCCTCAGGCCAGAGCCGACTGGGCCAGCGGGTTCCGGCCCCGGTGTTCAGACCCACCAGCGGCCTGTCGCCCGGGAGATCGAAACGGGGGGCGGGATCAGGGCGGTCCACCACGTACTTTTCGCCGGCGAACGTGTAGCCACAGATGGCAAAGATTTCCTGGGGATAGCTCAGAGTGCAAGCCTGGTTCACGTCGTCGAAGATCCCGGTCAGGAACTTGCTGCGCACGGCCTGAGCCATGTTCGGCGACACGCCTTCGGTCACCGGGCAGCATATGCCCTCGGCGTCGAGGGTGAAACCGATGCGCTTTTTGGCCTTCACCCGGGCGGCCAGGGCGCAGGCCTGGCGATCCTTGTCCAGGTTGATCACCAGATCCCAGGCCACCTGATTGACCCACAGCTGGCCGGCGGTATCCAGCTTGATCACGTCATCCACCTGGTGCGGCACCAGGGCGGGAAAATCCGTCACCCAGGTCAGGGCATGCTCGGGGTACTGACGGGCCAGAGGCTCCAGCAGAGGCGTGGTTCGGATGACATCGCCGGCCGCCCCCAGCTTGATGAGCAGGATGCGCCCCTGACGCGGCCGATAGTGCGCACAGCCATCGCAATGGACCCCCTCTTCCTTGTGGGGACGACAGGGCACATGACCGCGAAAATGAAGACAATCGGTTTTGTAGTTCACCTGTTCGACTTTCCTGGATCCTTGGACAAAAACGAATCGATCACCGACCGCCGGCCAGCTGGCTTTCCACATCCTTCAGCAATTCGCGGGCCTGCATTTCCAGTGCGCTGGGCAGCCCGTGCTGCAGAGCGATGGTGAACGCTCCCTGAGCCTGCGCCAGATTTTCCATGCCCCGGAACAGCCGGCCCATGTGGAAAAAGATGATGGCCTGGCTCTCGTGGGACCGATCGAAGTTCAGGGCATGGGTAAAAGCATCCACCGCCTCGAAGGTCCGGCCTTCCAGCTCCAGGGCCTGGCCCTTGAGGCTCAGAATCCGGCTGCGGGATGGACCCTCGAGGGTCAACTGGCCATCCAGCAGACGCTCGCACACCGCCAGCGCCTCGGCGCCCTGGCCTTGCCCGATCAGTTCCTCGGCCTCGTTCACCCCACGGCGCACCGGGGCCGGCAAGGGGGCCCGCAACTGCACAAGCTCGGCCCGCATGCTCTCGGCAAGGGTGCGCATGTCATCGGGTAGAGACCCGGCCAGAGCTTCGGCCACCAGCGCGGCGGCCTGGTCATATGCCTGCCGATCCCGCTGAAAACCGGCGAACAGGACCTTGGCCACCGCATCGTCGGGATTCGCCTTCAAGGCCAGCCGACACTGGTCCTCGGCGGCCAGGCGCTGGCCCCCGGCAAAGTCCTCCAGGGCGCGGTTCACATGATAGCTGTAGGCTGCGGTCACCTGCTTGCGAGGCGGCCCCCACAGGGTGACCACGAAGCTGGCGGGGATTTCCCGGTTGGTCAGCACTGCCAGCAGTTCCTCGCCCTGGCCCCAGGGAATCGAAAACGCATGGTGGGACTCGTCGGTCTTGTAGTAGAGCAGTTCCTCACCCTTGACCCGCAACAGGCTCAGGTCGCAGTTCCTGTCGCCCCCCTCGACCGTCAGTTTCCAGCGGCGAACGGGCATATCCTCGAAATCCACGCGCATCTGGAACGATTCCCGGGCCCCCAGGCTGTAGCTCTCGGAAGTCCAGGCCTCCCAGGTGGCCGGATGGTCCACGTTCGCGGCCACGGCCGTGCCACCGGCGGCCAGGAGCAGAGCCCCTCCCACCCAGAGGAAAATCTGCAGAATCAGGCGTGTCATCAGCCTCGAATGGGCCCCCATGGAAGTGCTCCTTCGCCAGGTCAAAACCCGGAGGCTTGGAACCCCCGGTTGATTCATGGTCATTTGTGCCTATACTCAGCGGTGAATCTACCGGATGCAACCGGGGAACTCAAGCTGCCACCTTACCTGCCTGGAGGAAACATGGGAAGCTCCCGACAGATCTCCATCGTCCTGCGACTGATGATCATGACCCTCGTGATGACCGGCCTGGCCGGCACGGCCGCGGGCCAGTCCGTCCAGGGAGATCCCACCGACATCAGTTTCAACATCGTCAACGCCACCACGGGCCAGCCGGGCACCATCGATCGCCTGGAAATCCACTACCTCACCCTGCGGCCCAATCCCGTGCTGGATGTGGAACCTGATGGCTCTGCCATCAACCTGCGGGACGTGCCCATCAAGGACCGGGGCAAGTACGTCATCACCGCCTGGTTCCAGGGCGTGCCCTATTTCTGGAGTGTCCGCGGTCAGCAGATCCTGGACGAAACCCTGACCCTGCACGTGTTCGACACCAGCGGAGACCTGGCGCAGGTGTCCATGACCGGCCTGAATCTCCTGATGCGCAAGGCCGAGTCGGTGGTGGATCTGGAGTACATGCTCAAGATTGACAACGCGGCCCGCCCTCAGGTGACGGTGACCGGTTCACCCACCGTGGAGCTGAATGTGCCCGCCGGGGCCACCGGATTCCAGGCCCATTACACGCGGGGTCCCGATCCCATCGATGTGCCCGTCCGGAGCCTGGGTGCCGGGAGGGTCGGGCTGGATGTCCCCCTGACCACCGGGCAGAACCAGGTCCGCTTCACCTGCAGGGTCCCCTGGCAGGAAGGCCTGGAAGTGCCCGTGGGATCGAACCTCCCCGTGGATGCCTGGAGCCTGCTGGCCACACCCGAGAACCTGGATATCCGATCGTTCGACCTTTCTCCGGACCGGAGCCAGGACCTGCCCGGTTTCTTGCGCTTCATAGGACAGCCGCTGGACGCCAATCCCGACTTCCGATTCCAGGTCAATAGCCGTATTGCCGCCGGCCAGGCCGAAGAGGTTTTCACCACCGAGGCGCCCGGTGAAGAGGACGAGGACGAGTCCACCGGGGAAGAAAATGACGAAGGCGGCTTCCCGTTCCTGGTTCTGGTGCCTATTTTCGTGGTCCTGATTATCATACTGTCACGCCGCCGGTCCTCGTGACCGCCGACTGTGCTTTTTCCCTCACGCTCTCAAGCAAGGAGTCAACATGTCCGGGACCATCGACCTGACCCTCGGCCACAGCCCCGATCCTGATGACGCTTTCATGTTCTTTGCCCTGGCCAAGGACAAGTTCGACACCGGGCCCTACCGCTTCACCCACGTGATGGAAGACATCCAGACCCTGAACGAGCGGGCCACCCGCGGGGAGCTGGATATCACCGCCATCAGCATCCACGCCTACGCCTACGTGCTGGACAAGTATGCCCTGCTGCCCGCCGGGGCCAGCATGGGCTTCGGCTACGGCCCCATGGTGGTGGCGCCCAGGGCCATTGCACCCGGGGATCTGGCCGGCATGACCATCGCCATTCCCGGCAAGATGACCTCGGCATTCCTGGAACTGCAGCTGGCCATCGGCCAGTTCGAGGCCGTGCATGTGCCCTTCGACGAAATTATTCCCCGGGTGGCGGATGGGGAATTCCCCGCCGGCCTGATCATCCACGAAGGTCAGCTGACCTACCAGGACGCCGGTCTGCATGAATGCCTGAACCTGGGCAAGTGGTGGTGGGAAACCACCGGCCACAACGACTGGCCCCTGCCCCTGGGCGGCAACGCCATCCACAAGAAGCATGGCGACAAGATGAAAGACATCAGCGACATCCTGACCGCCAGCATCAAGTACAGCCTGGAGAACCGGGCGGCGGCCCTGGACTATGCCCTGGGCTGGGCCCGGGACATGGGCACCGAACTGGCCGACGAGTTCGTGGGCATGTATGTCAACGACTGGACACTGGACTACGGTGACAGGGGCCGAGCGGCCATTCGTGAGCTGCTGGGCCGCGGTCACAAGGCCGGATTGATTCCGGAAGTGAAGAATCTGGAGTTCGTCGACGGTTGAGACCAGGCCGGATTATTGCGGAAGCAAGAGATCCATCAATCTGGGTAACAGAAACATGACGACCAGGATGATGACCAGAGCGATGATCCAGCGCAGAGGATTGCGCTTGCGATAGGTGCGGGGGAACAGGCGTGGCCTTTCCCCCGTTTCTTTCGGGCCTTGATCCGTCATCATGTCCATCATCCCTTGTCCGGTGTTCCGTCCAGGACCTTGCGTATGGCCTGGAGCAGGTCGTTGGCGTTGTAAGGCTTGGGCAGGCGCAGGCTCCCGGACAGGGGCTCCCGCCGGCCGCTGGCCAGATCACTATCGAATCCACTGACAAATACCACCGGGATTTCCGGACGTTCCTGGCGGATACGATCCGCCAGATCCAGCCCGCCCAGACGGGGCATGACCACGTCCAGCACCAGGGCGTCCACCTCGGACCCCATTTCCCGGTACAGATTCCACCCCTCCTCTCCGTCTTCGGCCGTCCGCACGATGTACCCGGCCGACTCCAGGATCCGTTGCCCCAGCTTGCGCAGCAGAGGCTCGTCTTTGGCCAGCAGGATCCGTTCCGTTCCCGGTAATGCCGCCGCCGCCATGGGACCTTCCTGGAGATCCGGTTTTCCGTGCCCCTCGGGCAGGTAAATGGTGAAAAGGGAACCTTCACCGGGAGTGCTCTGCACCATGATCATTCCACCGTGCTGCTTGACGATGCCATAGACCGTGGACAGTCCTAGCCCCGTGCCGGACCCCGGCCCCTTGGTGGAAAAGAACGGTTCGAATAACTTGTCCTGCACATCCTCATCCATGCCCGCGCCCGTGTCCGCGAAGTCCAGGCGCAGATAGACTCCACCTTCCTGGCCCTGGTTCTGGCGGCAGAACTCATCGTCCAGTTCCTCGCGAGTCAACCGGATGGTGATGGTGCCGCCATCGGCCATGGCATCTCTCGCGTTGACCGCCAGATTCATGAGGATCTGCTCCAGCTGTCCCTGATCGGCCTTGACCGGGCCCAGTTCCGGCGTGGGCTGGAATGAAATGGCAATGGTCGGCCCGATCATGCGCTCCATCATGGGCAGCAAGCCGGCAATGACCGCATTCAGGTCGAGATTGGCCGGCTTGAGAATCTGCCGGCGGCTGAAGGCCAGCAATTGACGCACCAGCACCGCGGCGCGTTCTCCGGCCAGGTGGGCCTGGGTCAAATCTTCACGGGCCGGAGAGTCGTCGGGCAGGTCATCCCTGACAAATTCGATGTAGCCTTGAATAGCTTGCAGGATGTTGTTGAAGTCGTGGGCGATCCCACCAGCCAGCTGGCCCACTGCCTGCAGGCGCTGGCTGATGCGCAGCTGGGATTCCAGCTCCCGCCTCTGAGAAATGTCCCGCCCTACCCCGATGTGTCCTTCCACCACACCCTCGTGATCGCGGAACGCCGTCCCGAACCAGGAGGTCCAGAATTCTCCCGACGGAGTCACCATGCGGACCTCAAGCTCTTGCCCATCGGCGGAGGCACTGGTGGCGGCAAAAACTCCCTGGAAAAGTTTCACATCTGCGGGAAAAATCTGCGCAGCAAAAGGTTCCCCCCGCAATTCCTCCTCCGCCTTGCCCAGGAAACGGTTCAAGGTGGGATTGCTGTAGAGGATCTTGCCCTGCGGATCCACTTTGACCAGGAAGTCCCCCTGGTTTTCGACCAGGAAGCGAAACTGTTCCCGCTCGATGGCCAGCTGTTCCTGACGCCGTTGATTGGCCACCAGCAGAAGGGCGATCAGCAGCGACAAGGCGAAGCCGATCACGGCCATGACCTCGTCCGCCCGATCCGACAGAAACGACAGACCACTGGGAGCCATGGTCATCTGCAAGGTCCAGGTTTGGTCCACGATGCGCACCTGGCGCTGTGCCAGACCAGCATATTTGGAGCTGGGTTCGCCCTGGCGGTGATCATAGGCCAGACGGCCATCGGGAGTGACCAGCTGGAAATTGAATCGCTCGCGCAGATTCTTTTCGCTCAGGCAGGAGTCCACCAGTTCATCGACCCCAAAGACCCCGTTGATGAATCCGACCAGGGCGTCATCTTCCCCGAACACCGGGATATAGGTGGCGAAACCCGGTTCACCCTGGAGCAAGGAGATGAGGGGGGAACGGTGGATCACCCGTTTTTCCAGCGCGTAGGCCAGGGCCTCTCGGACACCTGCTGAGGGGTGTTCATGCAGGTCCTTGCCCAGAGCCGCCTGGTTGGTGGCCTCGGGAACCACGATCCTGATGATCCAGTTTTCATCGATGAAGTTGAGGGCCTGGAACCCAGGATAGAGCTCGATGATACGGTGGGCTCGATGGGTGAAGTCGGCATCATCTTGGCGGTGGGCTGCGGACCAGTCCTCGGCTAGCTGGGTCAGGACGGCCGCCCGGGTGTCAAACCAGGCTTCGAGCCTCAATTGCACCTGGTCCGCGGTCACCCCCGTTTCGAGCTCACGACGCTCATTTTCTGCGGTGTCCATGACGTGCCACATGGCCAGAGTCAAAGCCGCCGTGAAAAGAAACACCAAGCCGGGCAGCCAGTAGCGCCGCACTTGGTTCTGACCGATTCTGAACATTCCTGTCGCACCCCGATGGTTGGATTGGAAAGTCGGAACCCCCAGTTACCGATCCCGCGTCAATCAGGAAACCAGACAGTGATCTTGACGGGAAACGGGAACATGAGCAAGGTGTTTCTTGGACTGCGAGACACGATCACGCTTTTCACGCCCGGCCAGTTGTGGCACATTGGGCCCCTTGGAGGAGACCTCGTTCTGCGGGAAGGTGACCATCGATGAAAGTCCGTACCATTGCCGGCCTGGGTATGCTTTTGCTGAGCGCCGGGTTGCTGTTGATCTATTTTGCCGGGAACGGTGAACCTGAGTCGGCTGAGCCGGAATCCATGAAACCGGTCCCCGGGGTGCCCCGGGCCATGCAGGCCGCCCCCGACGGCCCCGCCGATGTGACCGCCTTTCTGGACAGCTACAACCGAACCTACCAGCAGCTCTGGACGGCCTTCGAGGGCACCAGCTGGACCGCCAGCTCCGATATCAGCGAAGAGAACTCGGCGACTCATCGCGCCGCCGCCCTGGAACTGGCGGATTTCGTGGGAGGCCGCACCACCATCGAGCAACTCCGCCTGTTCAAGGGACGGCTGGACCTGACCCCCTTGCAAGACCGACAGGTCGAGGTGGCGTGGCAACTGGCGGCCCACGTGCCGGGCACCCTGAGCTCGGTGGTCGAAGATCTGATTGCCACCCGGACCGCCCTGGTCGACTCCCTGTACAGCCACCGCTACACGCTGACCTTGCCCGGCCAGCCGGTTCGCGAGGTCACCCCCAACGAGATCGACCAGCTGCTGCTGGAAACCCGCGACCCGACGGCACGTCAGCTGATCTGGGAAACCAGCAAGACCGCCGGGCCCGGGCTCAAGGATGGACTGGTCAAGCTGCAGGGGCTGCGCAATCAGGTGGCCCGGGAAATGGGCTACTCGTCGTTCTTCGCCCTCGAGACAGCCGACTACGGGCTGAGCAGTCAGGAGATGGTCCGGCTGATGGACGACCTGGTGGCGGGCATGATGCCCCTTTACACTCAGCTGCACTGCTGGGTGCGGCATGAACTGGCCGCCCGTTACGGAGTCGACGAAGTGCCCACCCTGATCCCCGCCCACTGGCTGGGCAACCGCTGGGCCCAGGAGTGGCCGGGCGTCGTCGCCGGCGTCGACCTGGA
>JAZBOO010000091.1:0-13566 GCA_036351155.1 Candidatus Krumholzibacteriia bacterium
CACCACCTTGTCCTTCATGCGCATTTTCATACGGTCGGACCAGAAGTGGTAGTGGGGCTTGGCCCGGTCGCAGGACGTCATGCGGCCGCCACAGATCTTCAGGGTGGTGTCGGGAAAGCGGCGGATCTCATCGCCCACGTAATAATAGTTGTCGAACGTGGTCACACCCTGCTGCACGGCCCCCGTCTTGTGCTTGAAGTTGTAGCCGAGGTTTTCCCCGGCGATGTTCTCGGTGTCTTCCACCAGAGGCTCGCCCTCGGCATACAGCTCCCGGTTCTGGGTATCCAGGGAGATGTGCTGGGCCGTCAGCTTCATCGACCCGTAAACCAGCTGGCCATCCTGCCGGATGTCGATGTCCTTGTCCTTCATGTTGAATTCAACGCTGCCCCCGCTGTACTTCACGTCCTCGGCACTGGCCAGGAAGCTCATGTTGGCCTCGGTGGTGTCGAAACCGGCCACCGCCAGGCTGTCGAAGGCCGCCGTCAGCAGCGAGTCCATCATGGCGGTGGGCAAGGTGGCAAAGGCCGTGTCCACCCCGGCGGCCAGCAAGGTGTCGGCCACCGCAGCACTGTCGGCTTGGCCGCTGCGCATCATGCCGGCCAGCCTCATCCCCTGCCCCAGCATTTCCCGCATGGCCGCCACCCGGGCGAACTTGTAGTTGCCCGCCATGTTGCCCCGCACGTCCACCAGATAAACCTGCTCGTTCCGGAAACTGATGATGATGGTGTCTCCGGTCACATCGTTGGTGGCCACCTCGGCGTCCAGATCCAGCGGCGTGTAAATACTACGTGCGTTGCCCACCACCACTGTGCGGTCGATCTTCTCGTTCTCGAACTCGACGGAAATGGAATCGCCCTCCAGCACATCCATCTCGGGCAGGCCCTTGTAGATCTCGGCCAGGCTGTCGGGCGCGGCATCCTCCATGCGGGCCGCTCCGGTCAGGATGACCCGGCGCAGTTCTCCACCGTGGTACAGGATGGTGATATTCTGGCCGTACATGGTGTTGCCCTCGGCCATGGAGACCTGGGGGCTTCCCGTCAACACCATGCGCTCGCGCCCATGGGCCACCGCGGTGTCGGCCTCGGCCAGGGTGGTGCCCTGCCTGATCCGCACCGAGTCGGTCATGACCACCCGATCTTCGTTCCGGTAGAAGAACATGCGGCCGGCCTCACTGACCAGTGGGCTGCCGCCCTCTTCTCGGCTGATCAGGACCGGGTCGCGGTCCACCTCGGCCACATCGCCGGTGGCCGAGAAGGTGGCATGGCGGCCGGTGACCAGGTTCTTGGCCCCCGGTTCCATGATCTTCACATTTCCGAAGGCTTCGCCGCTGCCGGTCAACCGATCACGGGCAATGGTGTCGCCCCGTACCGAGTAATCGGGAGCCACCAGCAAGGCGTCGCCGATCAGCTGCACAAAGCGGCCGTCCTGGCGGGACTCGCCCCGCCGACCGGTGCCGATCATGTCTCCGTCCACCAGCCGGACATCCCCGAAGAAATCGCCCGCCCCCACCAGGCGGTCGTAGGTGCCCCGGTTGCAGGTCAGAACGCTGCTGTCGCGCGTGATCACGACATTTCCGAAGAAACGATAAAATTCGCGGTCGCGGTAATAATGGGCGGTGTCGCTACGGGCGGTGAGGCTGTCGCGGTCGATGTAGACATTTCCGAGCATGTACGAAACGGGTTCACCGTTCACCATGCGGTCGATGAACCGCTCGGCCTTGAGACGGGAGGCCGGGCGCGACCCGGCGGACTGGGCAATGGCCGCTCCTTTGCCCGGCCAGACGGCACCCAGCGCACCGACCACCAGGACCAGAGACACCAGCCAGCGGGCCAGAACCACGGGGGCTTTTCGTCCTCGCAATGCCCGGGGCCAGGTCATGCTTCAGGCTGCCCGGCTCCGGCCTGGCGAGCCAGGGCGGCGGCTCCCACTGCGGCGGCCAGGCTCCCCAGCTCGGCCATCACCACCGGAGTGCGTGCGGCTTCTCGGCTCAGAACCATGGGCGGGAACGTCGCGCGGCAAGGGGCCAGGATATGCTCGCCCGCCCGGGCCACTCCACCGCCGACAATGACGCGGTCGGGATCCAGGATATTGATCAGGTTCCCCACAGCCTGGCCCAGCTTTTCGCCTGCCCAGGCAAACAGCTCCTTGGCCGTGGTCTGGCCCTGGTCCGCCAGTCCGGTCAGGTGACGCGTCGTCAGACCGCTGCCGTGGTTCTCCACAAACTGGCGAAATTCTTCCGGTGTGGCCGGGTCGGCAGCCAGTTCCCGCGCCCGCTGCAGTATTCCCGTGCTGCCGGCGTACGCTTCCAGGCAACCCCGGTTTCCGCAGGCGCACGGGGGTCCATCGGGGTCCAGCATGGTGTGGCCAATTTCTCCCGCCCCGTGGTGGCTGCCCACCAGCAGCTTGCCATCCAGGATGATGCCTCCACCGACACCCGTCCCCAGGGCAATCATGACCAGGTTGGCACAACCGCGGCCCGCCCCCTGGCAATACTCGCCGTACAGGGCTCCGTTGACATCGTTGACCAGGGTCAGGGGCAAGCCGTTCAGGACGGAAGTGACGATCTCGCCCAGCGGCGAGTCCTGCCAGCCGGGCAGGTTCGGCGAGCGGCCCAGGGTCCCCTGCACCGGATCGATGATCCCGGCACAGGCCATGCCCATGGCCTTCAGCCGCGGCAGGTAGCCGGCCACGGCCTGGCTCAGTCGCTGCATGCTGGCGGTGACGCTCTGGGGATCGGTGGGCACCTCGCCGTCAAAAACCACACGGCCATCGCCCTCGGTGACCACGAACTTGATGCCGGTGCCACCGGTGTCGATTCCCAGGTACAGTGCGTCAGCCATCATCGCTCCTCCTCTTGCCCAGGCGGGTCAAGACGTTGCCGGCCTCGGACACCTCCCGGGTCGCCTCCAGCTGGGAGAATCCCAGCTTGTACAGAACCTCCGCCACCGTGAAGCAGCTGCCGGTCACCAGAACCCGATCCTCGGGATTCAGATCGGTGGCCAGACGGGCCAGGGCCGCCGCCATATCCGGGGCCACCGTGCAGGGGGGCAGTTTCTCATCGCCGCCAGGGTGAAAGTCCCATGGCCTGTGGCCCCAGCTGGTGAACAGAGTCTGAAGTTCCTCCACCGAGCGTGAACGGGGCAGGGAAACCGGGGCGCCCATCAGGTGGTCGAACTGCCCGATGATTTCGGCCAGCTCCGGGGCGATGTCCTTGTCGTACATGGCCCCGTAGAGCAGGATGTTGCGCCCACCACCACCGCCCGCCAGGAACTCCCGCAATATGCCGCCCAGAGCCTGGGTATTGTGACCGGTGTCGAAAAACCAGTCAGGGTTCCTCAGAACCTGCTGGTACCGCCCCGGCAGAAAAAGATTCCCCAGTGAGGCCGGAATATTCCGGGGGAGCAACTTTTCCTGACGCTGGATCTCCAGCTCGGTCAGGGTCAGCAAGCCCAGGGCCAGGTTGCGGCGCATCACCGCCGTTCCCGGGTCGGGCAACCCGCTGAGAATCCGATCCCGCAAGGTCAGGTCCCAGGTGCAGACATTGCCCTGCCAGGGAGAGCCGGCCTTCCAGCGGGCGATCTCATCGAGAAAGTGACAGGGACTGCCCGCCTGCACGGCGGCCGTGAACACCTGCCCCCGCAGTTCCTCGTCCACCCCGCAGAACAGAGGGACCCCCTTCTTGAGGAGGCCCAGCTTTTCCTCGGCGATTTCGGGCAGGGTCTCGCCCAGAATGCGCTGGTGATCCAGACCCACGGTGGTCAACAGCGTGGCGATGGCCGGCAGGGCATTGGAGGCATCCAGCCGCCCCCCCAGCCCTGTTTCGCAGCAGAAGTAGTCCACTTTCTCGTCGCGGGCATACTGAACCGCAATGGCGGTGAGGGTTTCGAACCAGCTGGCCTCGTGCTTCTCGGTCAGGGGCCGGATGTCCTGGACTCGCCGAGCAAATTCGTCGCCGTCGATGGGCTGGTCGTTGATCTGGATCCGTTCATGAACATTGAGCAGGTGGGGACTGGTGTAGACAGCCACCTTGTGGCCGGCATCCTGGAGCAGGCGAGCCAGCACCCGGGTGGTGCTGCCCTTGCCGTTGGTCCCGGCGATGACCAGTGTGCGCAGGTCCCTTTCCGGATGCCCCAGACCATCCAGCAATCCCTCGATACGGGTCAAACCGGGACGGATCCCGAATCGGTTGAGTCCGAACAGCCACCGGGTGGGTTCGTCCCCCGCGGTGAACGGAGGAGATAGGTCCACGCCCACACCCGGTTCACCCGGATGTGCGCGTCCGTTGTCGGGATTTCCCCGGCCCAGCCCCATGCGGGGTCAGCCTCGTGGCGGCCGACGCACCGACACATCGCGGCCATCGACAAACCAGTGCAGAGTCTTGGTCAGCGTTTCCTTCAGATCTTTCCGCTCGCTGATCACGTCCACCATTCCGTGTTCCAGCAGGAACTCGGAAGACTGGAACCCCTCGGGCAGGTCGCCCCCGATGGTCTGCTTGATGACCCTGGGCCCGGCAAAGCCGATCAGGGCACCGGGCTCGGCCACATTGATGTCTCCCAGCGTGGCGTAGCTGGCCGTGACCCCACCGGTGGTGGGATTGGTCAGGAGGCTGATGAAGGGAATCCCTTCGTTGCGCAGCCGGGCCAGCACGGCGCTGGTCTTGGCCATCTGCATCAACGAAAGCAGGGACTCCTGCATGCGGGCCCCACCGCTGCGGCTGAGGATGATGGCCGCCTCGCGGTACTTCAGGGAATCGAGCAGCGCGCGGGCAATCTTCTCGCCCACCACCGAGCCCATGCTGCCCCCCATGAAGGTGAAGTCCATGATGGAAACCGACACGGGGATGAGTCCGACCTGAGCCCGGCCCGTGATCACCGCATCCTCCTTGCCCGTTTTCTGGATGGAGGCCTTGATGCGGTCCTTGTAGCGCTTGGAATCCTTGAAGTCGAGGGCATCCTTGCTGGTCAGCCCCCGATGGGTTTCCTGCCAGCTGCCCTCGTCGAAGAGCAGCTCGATATACTGTTCCGTGGTGAAGGGCAGATGGTGCCCACAGGAGCCGCAGACCCAGAGGTTGCGGTCCAGCTCACGGTGGTAAAGCACCTCGGAACATTTGGGGCACTTGCGCCACAGGTTGTCCGGGATGTCCTTCTTCTCGCGGGTCAAGGCCTTGATACCCTTGGCAGCCTGAGTCAACCAGGACACGGCGTCCTCCTTGGCAAAGTATTTCCTGCCCCGGAACCACTGCCGGGCAACGGGCATGGAAAAGCGACCGGTTCGGGACCATCCGAATCGGACTGCGTGTAAATCTTCTGCTAAATTAGCCCCTGTCCCCGGTTCGGGACAACAACTAATCGTCCCTCACTCTTCCTCCAGGGCGTTCAGGGGAGCGGTCATGATGATGGCGTCCTCCCCGTTATCCTGGTAATAACCCGGCCGGATCCCGACCTCGGCAAACCCCAGGCGGGTGTAGAAGGCCCGGGCCGACGTGTTGCTATCCCTCACCTCGAGGGTGATTTCTTCCACTCCCCGCAGCTTTCCCAGCCCCGCCGCCCGCCGGAGCAAGGCCGTCCCCACCCCCCGGCGCAGATGGGTGTGGGCCGTGGCGATGTTCAGGATATGCAACTGATCAGCCACCACCCAGGCCATCAGGTATCCGCAAATCACGCCGTGACTTGTGGCCACCAGGGGCAGGCGCATGTGGTCGGTGTGCAGCTCCCCGTAAAGAGCATCGGCGGACCAAGGGTCGGTGAAGCTCCGGTTTTCAATCCGCAGCACCACCGCCAGGTCGGCCGGGTCGGCCTTCCGGATCTCCAGGTCCTGCCCCGCGCTGTTCAAGGGGCATCCTTGCGGCTCTGGTGGATGGAAATGTCCGTCCCCGGAATCTTGGGGGTGAGGTTCAGCTGCCGCTTGACCTCGGCATCGGATCCGCGCAGGTAACTGGGCACCATGGCAAAGGGGTGTACCGGGGCCAGCAGGTCCGCCCCCGCGGAGGCGGCCACCGCCAGGGCCGGCGCCGTGGCCGGGTGGGAGGATGTCCAGGGACGGACCTGGGGCATCCCCTGCTGAGCCAGCTCGGGGCGCAGAGTTTCGCCCTGGCCCAGCAAGATGCCGGTGCCGTCTCCCCCGTAGGCCGGACTGTTGGGGTCATCCAGGGTCAAGAGCAGATGTTCCCACCAGGCATCGGGTTTCCGGGCCGATGGTGAGACACAGCATTCCACCCAGGAGCCCGACCGCTTGTAAACTCCGGCAAAAACCTCACCACGCCGGGCGTCCAGCACGGGAACCGCCCACGTGGCCTCGGAATGCTCGGCCAGCAGGGCCGCGGCCATGGCTTCCAGGCTGGTCACCCCGAAAAGCTCGCAGCCCAGTCCCCAGGCCAGCCCCTTCCCGGTGGCCACGCCGATGCGCACCCCGGTGAAGCTGCCCGGCCCCGTGGTCACGGCCACCCGGCGCAGATCCCGGCGATCCTTCCCGGCCGCGGTCAGCATCTCGTTGACCACCACCAGCAGGGCGTCGGCATAGCTGCCGCTGACATTCAGGGGCCGGTATTCCAGCAGCTGGCCATTCTCGGCCAGGGCGAAACGCCCATTCAAGGTGGCGGTGTCGAAGGCCAGGGTCAGCATGAGCCATCCTTTTCCAGGCGATCCAGCAGTTCTTGCCAGTGCTCTGTCAGGTGAGGTACTCCCCGGATGTGCCAGGTGCGATCCTCGGGTCCGGGGCCGGTTTCCACCATCATCTCCAGGCGGGGCTGATCGGGCCCCAGTTCCTCCATCAGGGGCAGGGGCCATTCCACCAGGAGGACGGCGCGTCCGTCCCAGACTTCGTCCAGGATGTCCGGCACGCCGATGTCCGCCAGATCATCCCCTTCGGCCACGCGATAAAAATCCAGGTGATGCACCCGGAGACGTCCTTCGTAGGTGTTGACCAGAGTGAAAGTGGGGGAAACCACTTCCTCGGCCACCTTCAAGGCGCCACACAGCCCCTGCACGAAGCAGGTCTTGCCCGCCCCGAGGGGACCGGTCAGCAGGATGATATCCCCACCCTTCAGAATGTCTGCCACGGCCGCACCCCAGCCGGTCGTCCCGGCCACGGAGGGGACGCTCAGGTGGTGGCTGAAATCGCCGGCAGATTGGGTTGTCCTCGGACCCATGCTCATGGGGCTACCGGGGTTTCATGACGATGAACGGACACAGCATCTCCTCGAGACTGATCCCACCATGCTGGAAGCTGTCCCGGTACAGACGTTCGTACTCGTGGAAGTTGGTCGGATACACCAGGTAATGATTTTCCGACGTCACCGCATAGTTTTCGATGGTGGACTGGGTGGGCAGGCGGTAGTCCATGGGGTTCTTCATCAGCATCACGCTGTCGTCATCCACCCCCAGGTTGTCCCCGAACTTGTAGCGCACATTGCTGCTGGTGTCCTTGTTGCCGCGAATCTGCATGCTGCGGCGACACAGCATGGACCCGTGGTCGGTGGTCAGGATGACCGTGCAATCCCGCCGGGCCAGGTTCTTCATGACCTCGAACAGGTTCGAGTGCTCGAACCACGAACGCATCAGCGAGCGGAAAGCCGCCTCGTCGGGCGCCAGTTCCTTGAGGATGCGGTTCTGGCTCCGGCCGTGGGCCATGATGTCCAGGAAGTTGTACACACCGGCCACCAGCCGGGTGTCGCCCAGGCTGCCCAGGTTGCGGTGCAAGGGGTCGGCGTCACGGGCGTCGCTGATCTTGAAATAGCGATTGCTCCCGGCCGCGGGGCTTCCGGTCCGGTGACACAGCTCGCCCAGCAGATCGGCCTCGTGGGCATTCCGGCTGCCTTCGTGTGCAGGGTCGCTCACCCACCAGTGGGGGTATCCCTCGGCAATATCCAGGGGGTAAAGTCCGGCAAAAAGGGCGTTGCGCGCGTAAGGTGTGGCCGTTGGCAGAATGGACCAGTAGGTGCGCCGGTCCAGATGATAGTAAGATTCCAGCAGAGGTTCGATCATCCGGACCTGGTCCAGCCGCATGCAGTCGATGACGATCCAGAACACCTGCTTGCTCTGCTCGATTTCAGGGGCCACCCAGGATTCGAACACGCGCGGGCTGAAGAGCGGCACACCCGTTTCAGCTCCCGCGCCCCCCACACCGGTGTCGCCCTCGGAACTGATCCACTGGCGATAGTTCTCCCGGACGTACTTGCCGAACACCTTGTTGGCCGCCGCCTGTTGCTCGGCCATGGTGTCCAGCAAGCCATGATCACTGTAGGCAAAGAGGTTCATGCTCCAGGTGGTCAGATCGCTGTAAATCCCTTCCCAGTCCGCCGGCGAAGCCGCGGTGCCGATGCGGTCGGAGATGGCCATGAAGTTGCTCATGTAATCCCGGGTGACCTCTTCGCTGGCCAGACGCCGGGCCTCGAGCTGGCGCTTGAGCGCACTGAGGACCTGGATCGGAGAGACGGGCTTGACCAGATAGTCGTCGATGCGCTTTCCGATGGCCCGGCTCATCAGGTCCTCGGCCTCGCTCTTGGTGATCATGATCACCGGAACACTCGGGTCGATGCGGCGGATGCCTTCGAGGGTTTCCAGCCCGCCCATGCCAGGCATCATCTCGTCCAGAAGAATGGCGTCGAAGGGGTGTTCACGCAGAACCGCCAGAGCGTCCTGGCCGTTGGTCACGCCCTCCACGTCATAGCCCTTTTCCCCCAGGTACATGACCTGAGACCTCAGCTCCTCGATGTTGTCGTCGACCCAGAGAATTTGAAACGGCACGTCAGCGTCCTTCCTTTGCTGGGGCCCCGGACTCGTGGTCCAGGGGTGTCCGGTCGGGGGGCAATTCCACCGCGAACGTGGTGCCGTGACTGCTGGTCTCGGCGATGTTGATGCGTCCCCCGTGGTACTGGGTGACGATGCGGTGCACCAGGGCCAGGCCCATGCCCCACCCCCTCTTCTTGGTGGTGAAGCCCGGCTCGAAAACCTTCTTGCCCACCCCCGAGGGGATGCCCTTGCCGGTATCGGAGACCATGATGCTCACGCCGCCCTCGGGCAGATCAGCCAGCTTCACCGTGATGGTGCCCTTGCCGTCCTTCAGGGCATCGATGCCATTCTTGATCAGGTTTTCGAAAACCCAGCCCAGCAAGTCGCGGTTGAAACGCACGTGCCCCAGAACGGTTCCCTCGCGACGCAGCTGGACTCGTCCTCCCAGATGGGGAAGACGCCGCTGAAAATAGGTGATGACCTGGTCGACCATGCCGTTGAGGTCCGTGTCATCCAGCTGGGGCATGCTCCCGATCTGGCTGAAGCGGGCCGAGATCATGCTCAAACGGGTCACGTCGCGGTTGAGCTCCACCATCACCTCGTCGTGACGCCCCACCTTCTCTTCGAGGATGGCCACCCAGCCCATGATCGAGGTCAGGGGCGTGCCCAGCTGGTGCGCTGTTTCCTTGGCCATGCCGGCGAACAGAGCCTTCTGCTCGGCGATCTGCCGGCTTTGCAGGGCCCACAGGATGACCAGGAAGAACAGCACCATGATCATCAGTTCCACGTAGGGCATGTACCGGATGCGGATACTCAGGGCGCTGTTGCCGTAGTGCAGCGTGCCCACCCGTTGACCTTCAGGTGAGAAAATACCGAAGGGATCATTCTCCTGATCGAAGGCCTGGGCCTTGGACAGGATCTCGGTGATGGCCGGATTGGACACCTTGGTCGGGTCGATGCTCATCAGCACCTTGTAGTCCGGCATGGGGATGCCGATCACCGGTTCGTTCCAGAACCAGGGCCGCCCGCTGTTGTCGGTGATCACGAAAGGCACCTCGATCTCGTTGATGATCTCGATGACCGGCTGCACCTCCTCCACGTTCTGGGCCAGGAGCAGACGGCTGCCCAGGTCGGCAAAAAGCCGCGTGGTCAGGTAGCTCTGGCGCTCCACCGACTTGCTGACCCGGATGGTGAAGACCGTGGTGGCCACGACGATGCTCAGGCCGCCCAGCAGCAGATACATGTTGAAGATGTACCTCTTGCGAAGCCAGCTGATGCCCCTGTGCCATCCCTTGCCGCTGCCGTTGGATCCCGCCATATCAGCCGATGTACTCCATCCCACCCATGTAGGGCACCAGAACATCGGGGACCCGGATCCGTCCATCCGCCGTCTGGTAATTCTCCATGATGGCCACCAGGATGCGGGGCAAGGCCAGGCCCGACCCGTTCAGGGTGTGGACAAAACCCTTGCGCCCCTCACCCTTGAAACGAATTCCGGCCCGCCGCGCCTGGAAATCCACGAAATTGCTGCAGGACGACACCTCGAGCCAGCTCTGCACTCCGGCCGACCACACCTCCAGGTCGTAGCACTTGCTGGCCGCAAAGCTGAGATCGCCGGTGGCCAGGGCCAGCACGCGGTAGGGCAGGTTCAGCTTCTGCAGCAGTTCCTCGGCGTGACCGGTCAAGGTTTCCAGGGCATCCCAGGAGGTTTCAGGGTCGACGAACTTCACCATCTCGACCTTGTGGAACTGGTGGACCCGCAACAGGCCCCGCGTGTCCTTGCCCGCCGCCCCCGCCTCACGCCGGAAGCAGGGCGAAAACGCGCAGTAGTTCAGGGGCAGGCGGTCCAGGTCCAGCGTGTCCTTCATGTGCACGTTGGTCACGGTGACCTCGGCGGTGGGGATCAGGTACAGATCATCCACGGGGCAGTGGTACATGTCGTCGGCCAGCTTGGGCAGCTGACCGGTGCCCGTCATGGCCACCGGTCCGGCCAGGTAGGGCACGTTGATCTCGGTGTAACCCTGCTCCAGATGCACATCCAGGAACCAGTTGATCAGGGCGCGTTCCAGGCGGGCACCCGCCCCGGAAAGAACGGTGAATCCACTGCCGCTCATGCGGCTGGCCGCCTCCGGGTGGAAAATCCCCAGCTCGGCTCCGATATCCCAGTGGGGCATGACCGTGAAATCGGGTGTCACCGGCTCGCCCCAGGTGCGCACCAGCTCGTTGTTTTCCTCGCCGCCCTCGGGCGCCGAAGGGTGGGGAATATTGGGGATGCGCAGGTAAAGCTCTTCCACCTCGGCCTCCAGTGCGGTGGCCACGGCTTTCAGCTCCTTGATGCGGCCCGACACTTCCTTCATGGCCGCGATGGCGTCCGCCGGATCCTCGCCCGCCTTCTTCTTTTCGCTGATGGCGCGGTTGGCCTGGTTGGCCTCGGCCTGCAGTGTTTCGGTTTCCTGGAGGGCGGCCCGCCGCTGGGCATCCTTGTCGTAATAGGCCGCGATGTCCACCGACTCGTTTTTCAGCGCCACGGACCGGGTCACCAGGTCCTGGTTTTCACGAAGAAATTTGCGATCCAGCAAGACAGATCCCTTTCTTGGGCCGATTGTGCCGCGCCCGGGCCAGGTTTGCCGCGGATTCCCGCCCGATCCTGCAGGTCCCCGGAAATGGATAAACCTTCACAACAGCATGGCTTGGCCCTTTCCCGCGGGGAAATGGATTTGCAATCCTGTCGTCAGGCTGTTAGAAGGGTAGTAGGAAGTATCAGCCTGCGGCAAGCCAATTCCGCCGTCGGCTCGCCCGCACCCCCAAGAGGATGGCAGAGAGCATGAATCGCCAAGCACTTCTGGCCGCGTTGAGGGACCTGCCCGCGCAGCGCCGCATCATCACGGCCCTGGACGTTCCCGCGCACACCGAAGCCATGGAACTGGCCGGCCGACTGGGCCCCGAAGGCGGGTTCGTCAAGGTGGGCCTCGAGCTGTTCAGCGCCGCCGGGCCCCGGGTGGTCCAGGACCTGCTGGGCCTGGGTCGCGATATTTTTCTGGACCTGAAATACAACGACATTCCCAACACCGTGGCCAGCGCCGCGCGGATGGCCGCCGGCATGGGGGCGTCGCTGTGCACCATGCACGCCAATGCCGGGCGAGGCGCCATGACCGCCGCTGCCGAAGCCCTGGCCCAGGCCCCGCTGGGGCCCTCCGGGCGCCGGCCTGCCCTGCTGGCGGTCACGGTGTTGACCAGCCTGTCCCAGGCCGAGATGAACGAGGTCCGTCCCTCCGACGACAGCCTGCAGGACAGCGTGGAGCGCCTGGCCAAGCTGGCCTGGGACTGCGGTTGCGACGGCGTGGTCTGCGCCGCGGCCGACCTGCCCCGGCTGCGCCAGGTGATCGGCCCCGAGCCTCTCACGGTCACTCCGGGCATCCGGCCCGCCGGCAGCGCCACCGATGACCAGCACCGCGTGACCACCCCGGCCATGGCCGTGGAATGGGGTGCGGATTTTCTGGTCATCGGCCGCCCCATCACGAAGGCTGACGATCCCGAAGCCGCCATCAACGCCATCGCCGCCGAGATCGCGGCGAGTACCCGCCAATCCGGAGGATGATTCCGATGACCGAGCAAAAAGTCCTGACACTGATGGAAGAACTGGGTGCCCTGCACAACGGGCATTTCCTGCTGAGCAGCGGCCTGCACAGCGACCGGTATTTCCAGTGCGCCCGGATCCTGCAGTTTCCCGACCTGGCCCGTGAACTCGGGGCCGCCCTGGCCGCATTCTATGCTGAAACTCCCTGTGACCTGGTGGTCAGCCCCGCCCTGGGCGGCATCCTCATCGGTCACGAGGTGGCCCGGGCCATGGGCCGGCGCTTCGTGTTTTCCGAGCGAAAAGATGGTCAAATGATGATCCGGCGCGGCTTCTCCCTGGAGCAGGGCGAGAAGGTCGTGATCGCCGAAGACGTGGTCACCCGCGGCACCAGTCTGCTCGAGGTGGTCAAGGTGGTCGAGGAAGCCGGCGGCGTGGTCGTGGGGTTGACCAGCATCATCGACCGCACCGGGGGCGACGTGGAGCTTCCCCTGCCGCTGAAAAGCCTGGCCAAGGTCAAGGTGGAAACCTGGGACGCGGCGGCCTGCCCTCTGTGCCAGAAGGGCATCGACCTGATCAAGCCCGGCAGCCGGGGAAACTGATTCCGTGACGGACCCCTCCGCTTCTTCCTCGGGAAAGATCTGTGGAGAATCGTGGGGAAAGACCATCCGGGGCGGCCTGCTGGCCGTCCTGGTTTTTTTGTTCCTCTGGTGGCCCGCCCATCCTGCCCAGCCCCCTCTGCCAACAGCAGATCTGTACACCCACCTGAGCTGCGCCCGCCACCTGGCGAAGGGACAGGGATTCCAGACCGACATCGCCTACCCCCTGTCCTTCGCCTTTCCCTTCGCGCGCTCCCTCCCCCAGCCCATGATCCACCGGGGATGCGGCCTGGCCCTGGTCCTGACTGTGCCCTACACCCTGGCCGGAGGCGATCCCCACGCCACCGTGGAAGCCGCCCGTCTGCTGCAGGTGTTCGGGCTGCTGGTCATCGTTTTCCTGGGAACCGCGGGATTCCAGCGCCGGAATCAGGGAGTGGCCATCGGCTCCTGGATTGTGTTCCTGGCCACTCATGGCCTGCTGGTGTTTGCGGTGGACTGGGTATTCGAAGAACTGCTGGTGGGCGGTATTTTGCTGGCCCTCTGGCTGCGCCTCCGGGAAGGACAGCCCCCGCGCATGATCGACGGCCTGCTGGCCGGGACGGTCCCCCTCTTTCGTCTGGAGCTGTTCTGGGTTCCAGTCCTGTGGTGGATCTGGTTCGGGTGG
>JAZBOO010000092.1:0-9033 GCA_036351155.1 Candidatus Krumholzibacteriia bacterium
CTGCAGGGTGTCCTCCTGGGTCCAGGCGTCCTTGTAGACCCGGCGGCTGGCCAGGGCATCGTAGACATCGCAGATGGCCACGATCCGGGCCGCCAGAGGAATCTCCGTGCCCTTGATCCCCTTGGGATACCCGTTGCCATCCCAGTGCTCATGATGGGCGATCGCCACCTCGGCACCCATCTGGATCATGTCGTACTCACCAAAATCCTCCATCAAGCCTTCCAGCACTTCGCCCCCGAGAATGGTGTGGGACTTCATGACCTCGAACTCGGGCGCGGTCAGCTTGCCGGGTTTCAAAAGGATGGAGTCGGGAATCCCCACCTTGCCCACGTCGTGCAAGGCGCTGGCCCGGGCAATCAGTTCCACGAAGGCCGGGGTCACCTCGGGATAGGCAGGCATCGGTTCCAGCTTGCTGGCCAGGTATCGGGACATGGCGCAGATGCGGTCCAGGTGCCCGCTGATGTGGGCGTCCTTCATTTCCGACAGCAGGGCCATTCCGCGGATGACGGCATCGCGGCTGTCTTGTAACTCCCGCACCAGGCGAATGTTCTCCAGCGAGTAGGCCATCTGATCGACCAGCATGGTGCACATGCCGACTTCCTGGGGCCCGAACCGTCCCGGCTCCCGGAAGGCAAAATCAAACACGCCCACGGTGCCGCGATTGGAAATGACCGGGATGGCCAGGACGCTGCCCACTTCTGCGTGCAAGGGGCGGGCTTCCATGACCGGGGTCACGTCATCCAGGTGCACCAGATATTCCTCGGCAAAAGCCTGAGCATGGATACTGGCGTGGTCGGTGCAGCTGACCCGGGATCCCAGGGGAAGCCCCTCGTACCCGACGGCAGCCTGCAGAACCAGCTGATCGCTCTTTTCCTCGTGCAAAAAGAGGGCGCAGAAATCACACCCGATCACGCGGATGACGCCCCGCACGACTTCCTCGTACGACGATTCATCCACATTCATGCAGACCAGACGGGTATTGAAGGCCTGGAGGGCTTGCAACCGATCCGCGTCCGGTGCGACGGTCTGCACGGTCTCCAGGGTCAGGTCCGAGGTATATTCACTTGATGAAGGCTGGTAGGCCATTGATCATCCCATCAAAATGATTCGGTGGCAGCGCACCCGTACACCCGGCTCGTCCAGGCACGTGATACCATTAGTTCGGCCGCAGACCGGATCACTTGAGTCGTGCGATTTCCGCCAGAAGAACCTCCTCGAGGTCCTCCTTCTCGATGGTACGATGCAGCTCACCCTGCCGGTAAATGGCCACCTTGGTCCGGCCGGCGGCAATGCCCAGATCGGCGGCCTTGGCCTCACCCGGACCGTTGACAATACAGCCCATCACCGCCACCACCTTGTCCGAGGGCAATTCCTTCGCCAGCTCCTCGACCTTGGCAGCCAGGGCCATGACATCGACCTCGACCCGGCCGCAGGTGGGGCAAGCCACCACCCGGGCAAACCCGGCGCGCAATCCCAGGGCCTGCAACATGTGGAAGGCCGCCTTGATTTCCTCCACGGGATCGGCCGCCAGACTGATGCGCACGGTGTCACCGATGCCCTCGGCCAGCAGCACGGACATGGCCGCCACCGAGCGGGAAGTTCCGGCCAGCAGGGTGCCCGCCTCGGTCACGCCCAGATGTTGCGGCACATCGCTCAGGCGTGCGAAGCGTCGACAGGCGTCGATCACCTGCATGGGTTCACTGCTCTTCAGGCTGACGGCCACATCGTGAAAGCCCACGGCGGCCAGGGCCTCGATCTCGTCGAGGGCGCACTGGACCATGGCTCCAGCTGGGTCGGTGCGGTCCAGCTCATGGTAGCGCTTGTGCAGGCTGCCGCGGTTGACGCCGATGCGAATGGGCACCCCCTTGTCGGCAGCTGCGGCCGCCACCTCGCGCACCTTGTCCCGCGATCCGATGTTCCCGGGATTGATGCGCAGCTTGGCAATGCCCGCATTCAAAGCGGCCAGGGCCAGCTTGTGGTCGTAGTGGATGTCGGCCACCAGGGGGGTGTTGCTCTCGAATATGATGCGGGGCAAGGCCTCGGCGGCGGCTTCGTCGTTCACCGTCAACCGCACGATCTCCGACCCGGCGGTGGCCAGCTCCTTGATCTGTTGCAGGGTGGCCGGCACGTCCTGGGTGCGGGTGCTGGTCATGCTCTGCACGCGAACGGGAGCATCGCCCCCGATGGTCACACTGCCCACCTTGATCTGCCGGGTGGCAATCCGGGGACGGCACACCGGGACCTGCCCGGAAGCGGCCTGGGGAAAATCTTCAGCCATCGTCTTCCTCGCTATGGTTCAACAGGGCAGGGCCGGCCTTCCTCACGTCGCCGGCCCGGACGGTCACCCCGGATTGATCCAGATGTTCCAGCATGGGGATTCCCAGCTTGCGGGTCAGTCCGCTCAGTTCGCGGAAAAGCGCGAAGGGAAGGTCCTCGTGATCCTGGAAGTGTTGTCTCAACTTCTCGACCAGCCCGTCGCGGGCGGTCCGGGACACATGATACTCGCTGTTGATGGCCACGGCATATCCATGGTCCACGCAATGCTTGATCACCTCGGGTGGAACCAGAGCCTTGAGAGCCGGAGTGGTGGCCGCGGCCTGGAAAACCGCCGAGCTCTCGGCCCAGTCCTCGGGCCCGGGCCAGTTCAAGCCGAAGGTTTCCCATTCCGTCAGGGCCTGGGCGATGGCCTGGGTCAATTCCGCACTCAGAGCCGGCCCCTCGGAGGTCAGAGCAATCCGGTCACCCACCACGACCCAGGGTTGATCACCCGCCAGAGCCTGCAGCACCGCGTTCCACTCGGCGGAACTGCCGGGAAACTTGCACTTGCGGCGGGTTTCTTCCTTGGGGATGCCCACCCGCAAGGGGAAGCGCTGGGCATACTGATCCAGAATGGACTTGATCTCCGTCCCCAGATTCTCCAGCAACGTGCGGTCGTACAGACGCTTTCCGGCCTGCAGGCAAGCGGGATCGTCTTGATGTCCCAGGGATTCATCCAGACCCAGCCCGGCCAGCCCGGCGGTGGTCAGGTTCTGGCGGAACAGGTCGGCGGTGTCCCCATCTTCCATGATGTGCAGGGCCTCGAGGGCACGGGCTTCGAAACGCTTGTGGTTGCGAGGTGAAGGATCCAGCACCACCCCGCCGGCAATGCTGGTCACCGGAGAATAGAACCGCAGCACCAGCCGGTCTTCCCGGGCGGCCACCAGTTCCTCTTCGAGGTGCAGCTGGGCCAGGCCGGTGCGGGCACCCGAATCTTTGCCCAGATCCTGCTCGTCCAGCAGGATGATGCGCCCCAGCACTTCCCGGCCCGCATGATGAATGTGCAGGCGCTGGCGGTTCTTGATGGTGCCGGTGTAATGGGGCATGACGTTGACCCTGATGTCCAGCCGACGCGTCACCACCGCCCCACCGGGAGCCGTCACCTGGAATCCGCGCTCCAGGTCATCCTTCTTGACCCCGTGCAAAGCCAGGGCCAGCCGCTGTCCTGAAGCACCGGCACTGGACTTGCGGCCATGCACCTGAACCTCGCGCACACGGACCGGCAAGTCACCCGGCTGGAGCACCAGGCGATCTCCCTCGGCCACCCGTCCACTCCAGCAGGTGCCGGTGGTCACCACGCCCACGCCGGGCATGGTGAAAATCCGGTCCACAGGCATCCGGAACGCCCCTTCTTCCCGTCGCCGGGGAAGAGCCAGTGCCTCGGACTTGAGGGCCGCCTTCAGGTTTTCCAGCCCGGTGCCCTTGTGCGCAGAAACGGGCACGATGGGCTTGCCCTCCAGGAAGGTCCCCTCCACCAGCTCGGCCGCCTCCTCGCTGGCCACGGCCACGAAATCCTCATCCACCATGTCGGTCTTGGTGATCACGACGATGCCGCTGCGCACGCCCAGGCTGTCCAGAATTTCAAGATGCTCGATCGTCTGGGGCATCACCCCTTCATCGGCCGCCACCACCAGGAAAGCCAGGTCGACGCCGCCGGCGCCGGAGACCATCTGCTTGACGAACTTCTCGTGGCCGGGCATGTCCACCACGCCCAGCTGGATGCCATCGCCCAGGTCCAGCTCGGCAAAGCCCAGCTCGATGCTGATGCCGCGTTCACGTTCTTCCTTGAGGCGATCGGTGTGCGTGCCCGTCAGGGCGGTGATCAAGGCCGTTTTGCCGTGGTCAACGTGTCCTGCGGCTCCGAGGATGAAATGGCGGGTCATCGTTCCCTGTTCCGTCATGAGGTCCTGAAATGGGTGGGCTCCGGGCGTCACTCTGCGCCCTCCAAGATACAATCGACCCTGGGCTCCTTGCCAGCAAGGAAATGGACATGAGCAGACACCGACTTGTCATGGAAATGTCAGAAGGAGCCCTCCCGGAAGGGAGGCTGGGCCTGGCTTGGTATATTTTTTAACGATTATTCAGCGGCTCTTTCCCCGATATTTTGAAAAAAGAACATGGTGACCCTTTTTCAAAACACAACAATGGATTAAAAAAGCGTCACTTAACAATCAAGCAACCTTGAATAAGGAAAGCCTAGCCCCTGACTATGAAAAAGAGAATCAGAATCATTCGTTTATTTATTAACAAATGCTTGATCCCAAAACCCCAGGAACCGAATATGGGTTTCTCCGGGGACCATCCCCCCAAGTAAATGTCGTTTCAAGGAGGCTATTCATGAAAGCTCGTCACCTATTGCTGGTTCTGTTCCTTCTTCCCATGCTGGCCCTGTGGGGCTGCGAGGGCGATGCGGGACCGGCTGGCCCCTCGGGTGCTGACGGTACCGACGGTACCAATGGTGTTGATGGTGTTGACGGGGTCGATGGTGTCGATGGCAACACGACCTGCCTGGACTGCCACAACACCGACGTCCAGAACAGCATCAGCCTGCAATTCGATCGTTCCCAGCATGACGCTGGCACCATCGCTGTCGATTACGCCGGCGGCCGCGCTTCCTGCGCCAAGTGCCACAGCGGCAACGGCTATGTGGAATGGGCCACGACCGGCACCGTGGCTGCGGACATCACCACTCCCACTCCCTGGGAATGTGGCACCTGTCACGACATCCACACCACCTTCGAGCAGGCCGATTACGCCCTGCGCATGAACGACCCCGTGGTCTGGATCGGTGACGAAGGCTATGGCGACACCAGCTTCGACTTCGGCGACAACAGCAACGTCTGCGCCTGGTGCCACCAGGCCCGTCGCGCCGAGCCCAACGTGACCAACCCCGGTGAAACCTTCACCATCACCAGCACCCACTACGGCCCCCACCATGGTGCCATGGCCAACGTCGTGGCCGGTGTCACGTTTGCCGAGATCCCCGGCTCCATGGCTTACCCCACCGGTAACTTTGGACACCTGGACGCCGGTATCAACTGTGTGGACTGCCACATGGGCGACTACAGCGACGGCGCCGGCGGCCACACCTGGTGGCCCAACCTGGACAACTGCACCACCTGCCATAGCAGCGCCACCAGCTTCGACATCGGCGGCGTCCAGACGGACACCCAGGAGATGCTGGACACACTGCGTGACCTGCTGCTGGCTCAGGGCGTCATCGAATGGGTCGAAGAGGACGAGGCCTACGAGCCCGTCGTCGGCACCTACACCATGGCGCAAGGCCAGGCCTTCTTCAACTGGATCGGCCTGACCGAGGACCGCAGCCTGGGCGTGCACAACCCTCCGTACGTCGAGGCCCTGCTGAACAACTCCATCGAGGCGATCACGGTTCCTACTCAGTAGGCAACTCGTCCTGAAGAGTGACAAAAGAAGGCCGGGGCAATTGCCCCGGCCTTTTTTTTCACGATTCTATCGTCCCTGATTATTCCCGCACTCTGCGAATCCGCGCCCCCAGCGCCGCCAGCCGTGTTTCGATGCGCTCATAACCCCGATCGATGTGATACACCCGGTTGACCACAGTCTCTCCCCCGGCCGCCACACCGGCCAGCACCAGCGCCGCGCTGGCCCGCAGATCGGTGGCCATGACCGGAGCCCCCTGCAGAGTCTTGACTCCCGCCACGGTGGCCTGAGGCCCCTTCAGACGGATGTCTGCTCCCAGGCGGTTCAGCTCCGGCACGTGGGTGAACCGATCAAGGTAAATGGTCTCGGTGATGTAACTGGTGCCCCGGCCCACGGCGCACGCTGCCATGACCTGGGCCTGCATGTCCGTGGGAAACCCAGGATAAGGCCGGGTGGTGAAATCCACCGCCTGGGGTCGGCAATCCATCTCGATGGTCAGGGTGTCATCTTCGGGCCACAGCTCACATCCCATCTCCTGCAGAACCCGGCTCAGGGCCTTCAAGTGGATGGGGTCCACCCCCGTCAGGGTGACCCGCCCACTGGCCAGAGCCACCCCGGCCAGGAAGGTGCCGGCTTCGATGCGGTCGGCCATCACCCGGTGCTCCAGGGGCGCAATTTCCCGCACCCCGGTCACCGTCATCACCGCTGTGCCCACACCCTCGATCCGGGCTCCGGCGCGCACCAGGGCCTCGGCCAGACCGGTGACCTCCGGTTCGATGGCGCAGTTCTCCAGGACGCTTTGCCCCTCGGCCAGCACCGCAGCCATCAGCACGTTGGCCGTGGCCCCGACCGAGCAGGGCTCGAAGCGGAAACGCCCGCCCTTCAGACGCCCCTCGACCTTTCCCACGATATAGCCCTGATCCAGCTCGAGGTCCGCCCCCAGGGCAGTCATGCCCTCCATGTGCAGGTTGACCGGCCGGGGTCCCCAGGCACAGCCCCCCGGCAACGAAACTCGCGCTTCATGGTGAAAGGCCAGCAGAGGCCCCAGCACGTACACGCTCGCGCGCATCTTGCGCACCAGGTCGTAGGGGGCCTCGGTTCCGTGCTGGTCGGTGGTGTCGATCAGCAGAACACCATTCTGGAGGGTGCACTGGGCTCCCAGCTCGCCCAGGATGGTCATGAAGAAGCGCACGTCCGCCAGATCGGGCACGTTGGAAATGCGCGAGGTTCCCCGGGCCAGCAGGGCCGCCGCCATCAGGGGCAACACCGCATTCTTGGCGCCCCCAATGGCCACCTCACCCTCCAGGGGTGTGGGTCCGTTGATGATGAACTTGTCCACAGTAAACCTCCGTGTCCCGTGTGCTATTCAGCTTGCCCCAGACGGGCGATGACCACCCGGTCCTGACCGGCATAATCCTTGATCACCCGGACCTCCCGGGCCCCTCCGGCCGTCAGGATGTCACTCACGCTCTGGCCCTGATCATGCCCGATCTCGAAGGCCACATGGCCGCCGGGCCGGAGCCACTGCTTCATCTCCGAGGCGATGGCCCGGTAGAACACCAGCCCGTCGGGACCGCCGTCCAGCGCGGTGTGCGGATCGAACCGGGCCACCTCGGGGGCCAGTCCCGCGATGTCCTCGCGCTTGATATAGGGGGGGTTGCTGATCACCAGATCGACCTCGCCTTTCAGGTGGGCGGGCAGCGGATCAAATCGCGAACCCTTGAGGAAACTCACCCGCGGGTCCACCCCCAGCTGGTGGGCGTTGCGCCCGGCCAGCTCGATGGCCGCGGGATTCACATCCGTGGCGTAGACGGTCAGCCGGGGAATTTCCAGGGCCAGGCAGATGCCGATGATTCCCGTCCCACAGCCGATTTCCACCGCCACCGGGGCCAGCAGACGACGGTCGTCAGGGGCCAGCAGGCCCACGGTCTCCTCCACCAGTCGTTCGGTTTCGGGACGGGGAATGAAAACACCTGGGGCCATCTGGAAGGGGCGGGAATAGAATTCGGTCATCCCCAGAATTTGCTGCAGAGGTTCACCGGCCGCGCGGCGGCGGACCACCGCCCGGAAGCGCTCCAGTTCATCGCCCATCACCGGGCGGTCATGCTGAAAATAGAGTTCCATGCGGGAAAGGCCCAGCACGTCGGCCAGCAGGCGTTCGGTGTTCAGGCGGGCCGACTCCACACCCTTGCTCTCGAGGTAGGCGGCCGTCACCTGGATGAGCTCGCGCACGGTCTTGTGGGCCGCCGGGCTGTTCATGTCACTTGCGGGTGGCGGCCAGGGCCTCTTCCCGGCGATAGGCCAGGATCGCCTGGACAATATCATCGAGGTCGCCCGCCATGACGGAATCCAGGTTGTGCACAGTCAGGCCGATGCGGTGGTCGGTCACCCGGCTTTGCGGAAAGTTGTAGGTGCGGATCTTGGCGCTGCGGTCGCCGGTGCCCACCTGGCTCTTGCGCTCGGCGGCGATGGCGGCCTCCTGCTTGGCGATGGCCGCCTCGAGGATGCGGGAGCGCAGCACCGACAGGGCCTTGGCCTTGTTCTTGTGCTGACTCTTCTCGTCCTGGCACTGGGCGACAATCCCCGTGGGCAGGTGCGTGATGCGCACCGCGCTGTCGGTCGTGTTCACCGACTGCCCCCCCGGACCCTGGGCGCGGTAGACGTCGATCTTCAGATCCGCGTCCTTGATCTCCACGTCGACTTCCTCGGCCTCCGGAAGCGCGGCCACGGTCACGGCGGAAGTATGCACTCGTCCCTGACTCTCGGTGGCCGGCACGCGTTGCACCCGATGCACGCCGCTTTCCCAGCGGAGAATACCGAAGGCCCCCTCACCCTTGACCCCGTACGCCACTTCCTTGAAGCCGCCGGCGGTCCCTTCGGTCAGGTCGATCAGCTCGGTTTTCCAGCCCTTCTTCTCCGCGTAGCGCAGGTACATACGCGCCACTTCCTCGGCAAAGAGGGCCGCCTCGTCCCCGCCCGTTCCGGCCCGGATTTCCAGTATGGCATCGCGGTCGTCGTTGGGATCGTGGGGCAGCAGAGCGGTCTCCAGCTTGGCCTCCGCCTTTTCAAGTGCGGGTTCCAGCTTTTCCAGTTCTTCCCGGATCATGTCCAGCATGTCCGGGTCCTTCTCCGTTTTCAGGAGCTCGTGGCTGTCGGCCACTTGCTGGGTCAGGCTCAGCCACTTCTCCCCAATGGCCAGCTGCTTGCGCACGCGGGCATGCTCGCGGGACAGACGTCGATAGTTGTCCTGATCCTTCAGGGCATCGGGACTGGACAGCTCCGTGGTCAACTCCTCGTACTTGCGGCGCAATGTCA